>JAKPEG010000225.1 GCA_029552065.1 Actinomycetes bacterium | reverse complement strand
GCACCCTGGTGATGTGGCGATCGCGATCGGCAAGGGGATCCTCGACTGGGATACGTGGGCTGATGACCCGGGCAAGGCGATCGGGCATTTGATCCCGGACATCGTCCTGACCATCGCCACCCTCGGTGGGGGTGCGGCGGCGGCCGGTGCCGAACGTGCCGGGACCGGTGTCGTGCGCGGTGCCGAGGGTGCCGCCGAGGCCCTTACCGCTCTCAACCGACTCGACGACCTGGCCGCCCTCAACCGACTCGACGACCTCGCCGACCTCAACCGACTCGACGACCTCGACGGCCTCGCCGACCTCAACCGACTCGACGACCTCGGGCTGGAGAAGGGTGGCGACGAGTGGGCACAGGCCGTGAACGAGGCCTACCCGGACCTCTCGCCCCAGGGCGCGAAGGGGCTCTGGGACTACACGACCAACGACGGTTACGAGACGATGAACGGCGCGCTGCGCTCGCCCGCGACCTTCGCGCCAGACGACCTCGCAATCGCCCAGGAGCGCATCGCCATGGTCGACCGGGGGTTGGCCGAGTTGCCCGCCCAGCCGGGCACCACCTTCCGCGGCACCAACCTGCCCGAGAGCGTCCTCGACGACTACCGGGTGGGGAACGTCGTGTCCGACAACGCCTACTGGAGCACATCCACGGATGTGGCCGAGGCGCAGCGCTTCCGCGGATCGGGCAACGCCCTCTTCGAGATCGAAGGCCAGACCGGACGCGACATCGCCAGACTGTCCGAGTACCCCACGGAATCAGAGGTTCTCTTCGGGCACGGCACTCGCTTCGAGGTGATCGAGGCCACCGACATGGGCACCTATACGAAGTACGTTCTCCAGGAGGTGCCGTGACGGATCCGCGGGGTGCCCAGGCGGTCGACCGCGCGAAGGCCTTGGACCATCCACAGGTCGAGGTGCTCGATGAGGCCGACCCCCGGGTCGCGGCCTGGCTGGCCTCGCTCACCCCCGCCCAACGCGCCGAGCACGAGGCGCGGGTCGCCGCCGGTGCCGGTGAGGACCTTCCCGCACGGATCGCCCGCCAGGCCACCGCCCGCGTCGTGGCCGCCCTCGGTCTCGAGTCCGCGGACGAGTCACCGCCCGACGACCTGATCGCCGCACTGCCTCCCTATCGTGGGCTCGCCTTCGCCGGACTACGCCAGCCGGTCGCCGTCGGAGATCGGCTGCTCACCGGACCGCGCCTGCTCACCCGACTCCCCGCACTTGCGCTCGCAAGCGGCCCCTCGGGCCGTCGCGGCCACACCCCCCCGCCACTGCTGCTCGCGGCATACTCGACCGGCGGACGCGACGCCGCCGCGGTGGCGAGCCGACCCGACGAGGAGCCGGTCGTCCTGCCGTCCGGGGTCACCCTGCGGGTCTACCAGCGCCGCGAGCTCGCCGACCTCGACATCGTCCTGGCCGCCGACCTCACCGACCCCGACGAGTTCGTGCGCCATCCCGGTGCGCTCTGGCAGCGGGTCGAGCGTCTTCTGAGCAGCCCGTATGCCGCCCTGCCGGACGACGCGCAGCCGCAGCACTACCTGGAAGGGGGACTCTCGTGAGCCAGGAGCGGGTAGAACGGATGCTCCGCGGGCTGTCCGAGGCTCCGCGCTTCGCCGGGCTGAGCCTGCGCGGGCATCGGGAGCGGCCGGAGGCCCTCGGCTACGGACGCTCGCTCGTGAGCACCTGGATCTGTGCCACCTCGCTCGACGTGCGGGTGGCGACCGGCAACGGCCTCACCGACCAGGTCTTCGCGATCTACGGCGACGGCGGCGCCGATCTGCGCACCCTGTCCGCTGCTCCCGAGGAACGCGAGATCACCTACCTGCCGGGCACGATGTTCGTCTACGGCCCCACCGAGCAGGTCGACCGCTGGCGAGTGACCTTCGTCGAGCAGGTCGACCTGCACCGGCAACCGGACGTGCGCGCGCGTCTCACGCACGAGTGGGCTGCGGGCACCCTGCCGGCCATGCTCGCGGCCGTGCCCGCCGGTCCGGCCGCGCTACGGCATACCGAGAAGTTCATCGGCCCGCTCGCCGCCACCTGACCGGCCCGGACGCCGACGCGAACTCGCTGCTCGCGTCGCGGGGTGCCGCTCAGGCGGACTGGCGGCGCTGCGGGCGCTTGACCGCCCGCGGGGCCTCTCTGCGCACGAGCGTGGGAAGTACGTTGTCGAGGACGACCTCCCGGGTGACGACGACCCGGGCGATGTCGTGCTCGCTCGGAACGTCGAACATCACCGGCAGGAGGACCTCCTCCATGATCGCCCGCAGGCCACGCGCGCCGGTGCCGCGGGCGAGCGCCTGCTCGGCGACGGCCTCCACCGCCTCGGGCGTGAACTCCAACTCGACCCCGTCGAGCTCGAACATGCGCTGGTACTGCTTGACGAGGGCGTTGCGCGGCTCGGTGAGGATCGACACGAGCGCGGGCCTGTCGAGCGGGGTGACCGTCGTGATCACCGGCAACCGACCGATGAACTCGGGGATGAGCCCGAACTTCATGAGGTCCTCGGGCATCACGTCGGCATAGGACCAGCCCTCGTCCTTGGTCATGTGCAGCTGCGAGCCGAAGCCCAGGCCCTTCTTGCCCGAGCGCGCCTCGATGAGCTTCTCGAGCCCGGCGAAGGCACCGCCCACGATGAACAGGACGTTCGTCGTGTCGATCTGGATGAACTCCTGGTGCGGGTGCTTGCGTCCACCCTGGGGCGGCACCGAGGCGGTGGTGCCCTCGAGGATCTTCAGCAGCGCCTGCTGGACGCCCTCGCCGGACACGTCGCGGGTGATCGAGGGGTTCTCGCTCTTGCGGGCGATCTTGTCGACCTCGTCGATGTAGACGATGCCCGTCTCGGCCTTCTTCACGTCGTAGTCGGCGGCCTGGATGAGCTTGAGCAGGATGTTCTCGACGTCCTCGCCGACGTAGCCGGCCTCGGTGAGCGCCGTGGCGTCGGCGATCGCGAAGGGCACGTTGAGCATCCGCGCGAGGGTCTGGGCGAGATAGGTCTTGCCGCAGCCGGTCGGTCCGATGAGCAGGATGTTGGACTTGGCGATGTCGACCGAATCGTCGCTCTTCTTGCCCAGCGTCTCCCCCGCTTGGATCCGCTTGTAGTGGTTGTAGACCGCGACCGCGAGCGAGCGCTTGGCCGCCTCCTGGCCCACGACGTAGTGGCCGAGGAAATCGAAGATCTCGCGGGGCTTGGGCAGTTCGTCGAGCCCGAGCTCGGAGGACTCGGCGAGCTCCTCCTCGATGATCTCGTTGCACAGGTCGATGCACTCGTCGCAGATGTAGACACCCGGGCCCGCGATGAGCTTCTTGACCTGCTTCTGCGTCTTTCCGCAGAAGGAGCACTTGAGCAGGTCGCTGCCCTCACCGATGCGCGCCACGTGCGTCCTTCCCTCGACGACCAGACCGGGACGGGACAGTGCCCCGTCGCCACGTGGCCGACGCTACCCGGCCGACGCGGCGCACGCCCGTCAATACACGCCCTCATCTGGCCTGTCCGCTCAAGGCGGACGGGCCCCCGCGGCTCCCGACCCGGGGGCTATCGGGTGAGCGAGGCCTTGCGAGAAACGAGCACCTCGTCGATGAGGCCGTAGTCCTTGGCCTCGGCAGCCGAGAGGATCTTGTCGCGCTCGATGTCGGTCGCGGTCTGCTCGGAGCTGCGCCCGGTGTGCTTGGCCAGAGTGTCCTCGAGCCACCGGCGCATCCGCAGCACCTCGTTGGCCTGGATCTCGATGTCGCTGGCCTGGCCGTAGTCGCCGCCGGCCAGGGCCGGCTGGTGGATGAGGATGCGCGCGTTAGGCAGGGCGAAGCGCTTGCCGGGGGCACCGGCCCCGAGCAACACCGCGGCCGCCGAGGCCGCCTGGCCGACGACGAAGGTCTGGATGTCGGGCCGGATGTATTGCATCGTGTCGTAGATCGCCGTCATCGCCGTGAACGAGCCACCGGGGCTGTTGAGGTACATGAGGATGTCGCGGTCCGGGTCCTGGCTCTCGAGCACGATGAGCTGGGCGATGATGTCGTCGGCCGAGGCGTCGTCGACCTGCACCCCGAGGAAGATGATCCGGTCCTCGAACATCTTCGTGTAGGGGTCCAGCCGCTTCATCCCGTAGGACGTGCGCTCCTCGAACTGCGGCAGGATGTAACGGGACTGGGGCGCGAAGGAGGCACCGGCATAGGGGTATGCCGTGCCGCGCGCGGGGACGTGGAGCCGGTCGCTGGTCATCTGGATTCCTTGCTCTGGCAGCCGGGGGCTCACGCGCCGGACACGGGATTGTCGGAGGTCTGGCCGGCGCTGGAGGCCCGCTCGACGACGTGGTCGACGAAGCCGTAGGCCATCGCCTCGTCCGCGGTGAACCAACGGTCGCGATCGGAGTCCTTCTCGATCTGCTCGACGGTCTGGCCGGTGTGTTGGGCGATGAGTTCGGCCATCTGCTTCTTGATGTGGAGCATCTGCTCGGCCTGGATCTTGATGTCCGAGGCGGTGCCGCCGATGCCGCCCGAGGGCTGGTGCATCATCACCCGTGCGTGCGGAGTGGCATAGCGCTTGCCCTTGGTGCCGGCCGAGAGGAGGAACTGACCCATCGAGGCCGCCATCCCCATCGCGACCGTGGCCACGTCGTTGGGCACCCACTGCATCGTGTCGAAGATCGCCATCCCCGCGGTGACCGAGCCACCCGGGGAGTTGATGTAGAGCCAGATGTCCTTCTCGGGGTCCTCGGCGGCCAGCAGGAGCATCTGGGCGCAGATGGCGTTGGCGTTCTCGTCGCGGACCTCGGAGCCCAGGAAGATGATCCGCTCCTTGAGTAGGCGGTTGTAGATGTGGTCGTCGAGGCCGCCGGGCATCGGCGCCCCGGCCATGACGATCTCACGGGCCTCGTTGCGTGGGCTCACCATCACTCCATCTCGCTCGGGTGGTGCCGGGGGTCCCTGCGTGGGTCGCCCCGTTCATCCGACCCTAACGTCCGGCGCGGACCGGGCAATCCCGCACCGGGCCGTGTTCGCCGTGGGCGCACATCCTCGCCCCGGCGGGCACCCGCAGGTTCCGGGTCAGCCGGTCCCGCCCACGTCGAAGTGGTAGGCCTCGTAGATGAGGGTGGCGCCGCGGCGCCGGTGGTCGGCCAGCCGCCGCAGCAACTGGCCGGCTTCGGCCCGAAGGGCGTCGCGGTCGATCTCCCCCTCGTGAGCGGCCGAGGCGAGCGCCTGGTCGGCCATCCCGACGAGCCGTGGATGCTCGTCCTGCAGCTGGCGTAGGGGGCCGGCCAGCCTGGTCGCTTCTGCCCGGAGGCCGGCATAGAGGCCGTCGGGCCGTTCGGTCACCTCGATATGGTCGTCGAGGTCGTGGCGCACCTCCGCGAGGGCCGCGTGGACCCGCGCCACCCAGCGGGAACTGTCGCCCTCGGGTTCGGCGAGGGCCCGTTCGAGGGCCCCCATCGAGTCGCCCAATTCGGCGCGGCGCAGCCGCACGCTGTGCAGATAGCTGCCCATGGCCTGGCTCATGGCTCACCTCCGACGGCATCGACCCGGGTGCCTCCATGGTGGCCGATCTCGGTCCCCCGTGACGGGAAAGCCCCGGGGGGATTCCGGTGAACACCGCGTGACGAGGTCCAGGCGCCCAGCCGGTCGAGCTCAACCGGCGGACGGCGGCTTCGACGCCGGGAGTGGGCGCACGGCGGGCAGGGCCAGGAGCGCCAACGCGACCATCGCGGCCACGGCGAGCAACGAGCGCAGGACGCCCACGTGGTCGCCGAGCAGACCGAGGACCGGCGGACCGCCGAGGAAGGCGAGGTAGCCGATCGTCGACACGACGCTCACCCGGGCGGCCGCGCGGGAGGGGTCGTCGGCCGCCGCGGACATCCCGACGGGGAAGCCGAGGCTCGCGCCGAGCCCCCAGAGGGCCGCACCGAGGTAGGCGAGGACGGTCCCGCCCCACACGACGAGGCCGGCCCCGAGGACGGCGAGCACGAAGGTCACCCGCAGGACGGGCACTCGCCCATGGCGGTCGAGGAGCCGGGTCCCGGCGAGCCGGCCCGCGGTCATGCTCGCGAGGAAGACGGCGAGAGCGAGGACCCCTGCCCAGGGCTCCACGCCGTGTCCCTCGACGAAGGCGACCGACAGCCAGTCGTTGGCCGTCCCCTCGGTGAAGGCCGCCGCGAGCGTGACGAAGCCGACGAGCAGGGTGCGTGGCTCCCGCCACGCAGCTCTCAGCCCGGGTCCTCGGGTGGCCGCTGGCGTGGCTTCGGCCGGCTCGGCGTCGGGATCGGGCAGGAAACGCCGGACCGACCACAACCCCACACCGAGCACAAGCGCGGCTGCCGCGAGCAGATGCACGGCAACCGGTATGCCGCCGCGGCTCGCCCCCGCGCCCGCCACCGCGCTCACGACCGTGCCCGCACTGAAGGCCGCGTGATAGCGGGGCATGATCGACCGGCCCAGGCGCCGCTCGACCGCGGCACCCTCGATGTTCATCGACACGTCCCACGAGCCGATCCCGAGCCCGGCCAGGCAGAGCGCGAGGAAGATCCACAGCCGTGAACCCCACAGGTCGACCGCGAACCCGGCCAGGGACATCCCGGCGGCCGCTGCGACGATCCCCGCGGCCACCGTGCGCGCAGTCCCCTGTCGGTGGACCAACCAGCCGGCCAGTGGCAGCCCGCCCAGGGAGCCCAGCGAGATCGCGAGCAATGTGAAGCCCAGCTCGCCGGCGGTGAGGCCGAGCGCCGCCTTCACCTCGGGGATGCGGGCCGCGAACGCGGCGAACAGCACCCCGGCAAGGGCGAACACGGCATACACCGCGGTGCTCGCGGCGCGCAGGTCGGAGGACACGGCGACCGCGGGCCGCCCTCCGCGGGGCTCAGGCGTCGGCGTCGCCCGCCGACTCGGACTGCGCCGGCGCGGCCGCGTCGGCATCCGTGGCATCCGTCGCAGCGTCCCCGTCCGGCTCGCCCGCGTCGCCCTCGGTCACCCGCGGACCGATCACCGACTCGAGGTCGACCGGGTTGCCGGCCGTGTCGGTGACGACGGCCTTCTCGAGCACCGAGGCCAGTGCCTTGCGACGGGCCACCTCGGAGACCATCGCCGGGATCTGCCCCTGCTCGTCGACGGCCTGCGCGAACTGGTTGGGGTCCATGCCGTACTGCGAGGAGGCCATGACGAGGTATTCGATGAGTTCGTTGCGCTCGACCCGCACCTCGCGCACCTCGGCGATCGCGTCGAGGAGGAACTGCGCGGCCATCGACTTGCGGGTGTCCGCGTCGACCTCGGCGCGGTGCTCGGCGTCGTCGAGCCGGCCCTCCTCCTCGAGGTGGTGGTTGACCTCGTGCTCGACCAGGCCGTCGGGCACGGGGATCTCGGTGCGCTCGAGCAGGGCGGCCATGATCTTGTCGCGTGCCTGCACCCCCTGGCCGAAACGCTTGGAGCGCTCGACCTCGGAGAGGACGTCGGCCTTGAGCTCCTCGAGCGTGTCGAACTCCGAGGCGAGCTGGGCGAAAGCGTCGTCGAGCGCGGGCAACTCCCGCTCCTTCACCGACTGGACGGTGACGGTGCAGTCGGCCTCCTGGCCGGCGTGCTCGCCGCCGGCGAGCGGTGCCTGGAAGGTCGTCGTCTCGCCCGCGGCGAGCCCGACGAGGGCCTGGTCCAGCCCCTCGAGCATGTTGCCGGAGCCCACCTCGTAGGACACCCCAGAAACCGTGTCGATCTCCTCGTCGCCGATCCGGGCGGACAGGTCGAGGGAGACGAAGTCGCCCTCCTGGGCGGCCCGCTCGACACCCTTGAGGGTGCCGAAGCGCTCACGCAGGGTGGTGAGCCGCTCGTCGATGTCGGCATCGGTGACCTCGATCGGGTCGACCTCGACCGCGATCCCGTCGAGCTCGGGCAGGGTGATCTCGGGGCGCCGGTCGACTTCGGCGGTGAAGGTGAGCTGCTGGTCGGCTTCGAGGGGCACCTCGGTGACGTCGACCTCGGGCTGGCCGAGCGGACGGATCGCGTGCTCGTCGAGTGCCTGGCCGTAGAACCTCGGCAGCGCCTCGTTCACGGCTTCCTGGAGGACCGCGCCCTTGCCCAGGCGCTGGTCGATGATCCGCGCCGGCACCTTGCCGCGGCGGAAGCCGGGCACCTGGATCTGCCCGGCGATCGTCGTGTATGCCGCGTCGAGACTCGGCTTGAGCTCCTCGTAGGGGACCTCGACGGTCAGCTTGACCCGGGTCGGGCTGAGGGTCTCGACGGCACTCTTCACTGCGGCGCTCCAACGTCACGGGTGGGTGGGTGTCGCCGCAGCACTGGCACGGTGAGGCGCACAGCGGCGGCGGCGGCGGGCAATCCGCCCCATGCTAGCGGCCGGTCGCACGGCATACCGAATCGTCGGGGTAGCCGGATTCGAACCGACGACCTTCCGCTCCCAAAGCGGACGCGCTACCAAACTGCGCCATACCCCGGGGCCGTCGGGACGCTCGCCGTCCCTGGCCTGGACCCGGTCGACTGGCCGGAGCACGGGATGGTTCGCGGCGACCGACGGGCGGCACTAGGCTAGCCCCCCGACGCGGTCACCTCGGTCCCACGGGAACCTGCCCGAGATCCCCACACAGGATCCCGCACAGGGGCTCGCATGGAACGGGCCGCCGTCGTCACCCGCGGGCGTAGCTCAATGGTAGAGCCCCAGTCTTCCAAACTGGCTACGCGAGTTCGATTCTCGTCGCCCGCTCCAGCTCGGCCGAGGGTGTTCTCATGCGCGCGTGAGGCGCAGGTCGACGATCGTGCCCTCGATACGACCGGCGACCCCGGCAGCCGTGACGACGAGCAGGCCACTGCCGTGGGTGAGGGTCACGCCGTTGGCGCCCGCCCCGAGCGTGAGGGAGACCTCCGCGAGGCCGATCGCGGTGACCGTCGTGCCGCCCGGTCCGGTGGCCCGCTCGACGACGAGGTCGGCGGTGAGGCTCTGCCCGAGGATGGTGAGGTCGAGGCCGATCACCTCGACGCGGACATAGGGGCCCGCGGGAAGGTCGAGGATGACGGTGTCGACGGTGCGGCTCACGGCGGTCGGGAGCGTGTTGATCGCGAGGGAGCCGTCGACGTCGACGCCGAGCGCCGCGATGGCCAGGTGCGCGTCGAGCCGGCCGGCGAGGCCACCGGCGCCGATGACGAGGGCGCCGCTCACGGCCGTGAGCACCACTGCACCGCCGAAGGACACCGTGACCTCCGTGGCGCTCACCACGATGTCGGTGCCGACGCGGTGGAAGGAGAAGGTGCCCGTGAGTGACTGGCCGGCGAGCGCAAGGGTCGCCGCCGAGACCGTGAACTCGGTGACCGGGGCCGCGGTGGTGAAGACGACCGGGACGCCCGGGTCGGTGCTGCCGGGGATGAGCAGGGTCTGGTCGATGGCCGCACCGGTCGTGTTGACCCGGACGCTCGTCGTGCCGGTGAGGGTGACGCCCGCGACCCCCACGAGGCTCACCGTGCCGCTGGCGACGACGGCATAGCCGCCGCCGAAGGACATGAGGCCGATGGTCGCGTCGGAGAGCAGCACCCCGACCGCGAGCGGGTTGATGGCCCCGCTCGCGAGCCGAGCCGGGCCGCGGCCGAGGAAGATCGTGAGGCCCGTGCCGGCGAACACCTGCACCTGCGTGGCGACGCCGCCGATGGTGAGGGTGGTGTCGCTGAAGGTGACGTTGCCCTCGATGGTGAGGAAGTCGGCGATGGTGAGGCTGAGGTCGGAGACCGAGAGTGAGAAGACGTCCGCCCCGCTGGCGAACAGCAGCGGCAGGGTCTGCCCGCCGACGAGCAGGGTGACGTCGACCGGCGCGCCGGTCGTGTTGATCTCGAGCAGGACGCTGCCGCTGATGCCGACGCTGCCCGCGGAGGCCTGGGCGGTCCCGGAGAGGTAGCCGGCGACGCCGCTGTCGGTGAGCAGGAGGACACCGGTGCCGTTGAAGAGCGCGGCCGTGGTCGACGTCCCGAGGTATGCCGTGACCCCGGCGAGCCCGACGACGATCCGGGCGCTGCCGTCGTCGGCGATCGAGCGCTCCACGGTGAGGTCGCCGGTGATCCGCCCGAGCGTGGAGACCTGCAGGTCCACGCCGGTGAGGGTGACCCGCAGCAGCCCGGCGGCGCTGTCGACCACGATGCCCACCGTCGCGGTGGCACCGAACCCGGTGAGGTCGGCGATGTCGATGCTCGCGGTGGCGGTGATCGACCCGGACACCCCGGCCGCGTCCACGCTGAAGCTGCCGGTGGCCCCGGTCACGGTGACGAAGCCGCCGAGGTCGAGCCCGACGCCGGTGAGGGTGAGGACGGTCCCGGTCGCGCTGCGTGCCACCCAGAGCTCACCCTGCAGCTCGACGCCGCCGATGGTGGCGGTGAGCGCCGTGCCGCCGATCCGCACCGTGCCCGCGGCGGTGTCGACCTCGGCGGTGACCGTGCCGGTGAGGGCGACCCCGGGCAGGGCGAGGGCAAGGGTGCCGGAGAAGCCGCCGTCCACGCCGGCGGCGTCGATGGTGAACTCAGCGGTGGCACCGGTGAGCGAGACCACCCCGCCGCCGAGCAGCAAGGTGGCGTCGCTGAGCGTGATCTTCGTCGCGGCGGCCCGCTCGACGGAGATGTCGCCGGTGAGCGTCTGCCCGAGGACCCCGAGGTGCACGTTCGTGCCGACCAGCCGCAGGTATGCCGCGCCGCCGGGAGCGACGAGGGCGAGGTCGTTGCCGCCGACCCGCACCGCCGTGTCGACCGCGGCGCCCGTGGTGTTGACCAGGACCGTGAGGTCGCCGGCCAGGGTGACGTCGGGGACGGTGAGGGCGAGCGTGCCGCGCAGCGAGGCGGCATACCCCGTGCCGGTGACGACGAGCGCGCCGGCCAGGCCGGTGAGCGCGAACGGCGCCATGGTGAGCGACCCACCCGCCAGACCGACGGTGAGCGTCGTCGTCCCGTCGGCGGCGACGCCGCGGGACACGACGAGGTCGGCGGTGACCGTGAGCCCACCGACGGTGAGCGCGGCTCCCGTGACGGCGATCCGCAGGAAGGGCGCGGCGGTGTCGATGTCGAGCTGCACGGAGGCGCCGAAGGCGATCCCCGCGACGCCCGAGGTCACCGTGGCGGCGAGCGAACCCTGCACCGCGCCACCCGCGATCACCAGCGCGCCGGTGATCGCGCTCACCGAGAGGAGCGTCGTCGCACCCGAGGTGACCGCGAAGGCACCGCCCTCGATCGCCAGCGAGGTCGTCGTCACGCCGCCGGCCGTCGTGCGCTCGATGCGCAGCGCGCTCGCGTCGATGCTCGTGCCGAGCACGGTGAGCGTGGTCGGGCCGGCGACCAGCCGGACGTGCTGGGGGTCGCCGACGACCGAACTCGTGAGCACGTCGAGACTGAACCCGCTGCCGAGGCTGACCCCCGGCAGGGTGACGGCGAAGTCGCCCGTGAGGGTGCCGCTCACCGTGGTCGCGCCGAAGGTGAGCGCGCCCGCGTCCCCGGAGCTCGTGAAGCTCACGGCACCGCCGAGGGCGAGGTGCAGGTCGGCGACGGTGACCGTGAAGCCCGTGGCGGTGCGCGTGAACGCCAACGTGGCACTCAGCGCCTGGCCGAGGACGGCAAGGGTGAGTCCGCTGCCCTCGACGCTCTCGATCGGCCCGGCCGGCAGGTCGACCGCGAGGATGCCGCTGCCGTCGGCAAGGGTGATCTCCTCCTGGACCGCGCCGGCGAAGGTACTCACCCGGAGCCGAGCGATGCCGGTGAGGGTCGCGGGGAAGCCGACGAGAGCGACGGCACCGCTCGCGTCCACGGCATACTCGGTCGTCCCCGCGTGTGCGGACACGACGAGGGCGACCGACGCGTCGCTCACCGAGACCCCGCGACCGCCGCTGCCGAGGAAGAGCGCGAGCCCGCGGGTGGCGAGCGTGACCCGCAGGTATGCCGTCGCGGGGTTGGTGTCGAAGGCGACGGTGCCGGCCGCGGTGCCCTCGACGAGGCCGGTGGCCACGACGGTCGCACCGAAGGATCCGCGCAGTCCGTCGCCGTCGAGGACCAGGCTGCCGTGGCCGTCGAGGAGGGTGATGCTCTGGGCCGTGCCGGCGGCGACGCTCAGCTGCACCTGGGTCACCGTGACGGTGAGCGCGGAGGCGTCGCGGACGGCGTCGAAGGTGCCGGTGAGCGACTGTCCGGCGAGGGACACGGTGATCGTGCCGCCGAGGGTGGCACCGCCGGAGCCGGTGTAGGCGAACCGGACGTCGGTGAGCGCCACCCCGGTGGCGTCGGCGTCGGCGATGCTCACCGCGCCGCCGGTGACGGCGACGTCGATGTCGCCGGTGAGCGCACGACTCACCACGCGCAGCGAGCCGCCTGCGACCGTGACGGCCACCGGAGCACCGAAGCTCGCCGCGACCCCGGTCGCGGTGAAGGTGAGGTCCCCGGCCGTGCGCGCGAAGACCGCGGAGGCGGCGGTGATCGTGAGGACGTCGGTCCCACCCGAGGCGGCAGTCACGGTGAGATCGGTGAGCGAGACGCCGCCCGCACTCACGTCGTAGCTCGCCAGGGTCCCCGACACGGCCAGACGCCACGAGCCGGTCGTGAGCTCGAGGGCGAGGCTGCCGGCGAGGGTGAGGCCGGTGGCGTCGGCGTAGGCGAGGGACACGCCGGTGAGGACGACCGGCGGGGTACCCGAGCCGACCGACCCGAGGCTCACCGTGGCGTTGACGATGCTGAAGTCGAAGGCACCGTCGAGCAGGCTGAACGAGAGGTCTGCGTCGGAGAAGGCGACCAGCCCCGCTCCGACGCTCGCGCTCACCTGGGTTGCGGTGAGGGCGAAGGCACCGGTGGCCCCGGCTTCGCCGTCGAGCGTCGCGCTCGCCGCGGAGATCGATGCGGCGACCACCCCGCCCGAGCTCACGGTGAGCGCGAGACCGGTCACGCTCAGGCCCACGGTGCCCTGGTCGGGGGCATCCGCGGTGAGGGTGTAGGTCACGGTGATCCCGGCCGTGCCCGAGACCGTCCAACTGCCGCTCGTCTGCTCGATGGTGAGCGTGCCCGTGAGGGTGGCGGTGCCGGTGACGGACGCGGCGGTTCCCGTGAGCGGGCCGGTCGCGATGCTCGCTCCGGTGATCGAGATGCCACCGCCGAGGACGATGTCGGGGATCGACGTGTTCGTCGCGGCACTGGGCGCCGTGGGCAGCGCGCCGACGATCGCGCTGACCAGGGTGTCGAGCGGGCTGCCGGCCGTGTAGGCGCTGAAGTGCGGCAGGGCGGCCGTGAGCGTGCCGGTGAGGGGGTCGAAGCGCGTGGGCTGGATCTCGAGGCGCCCGTCCTCGGCGACGAAGTAGATCCGGGACCCGGCCGCCTCGGGGCCGACCGCGACGGTGAGCATCGGGGGGAGGCGGAACAGGTGGATCGGCGAGCCGTCACGCGCGTCGTAGGCATGCAAGTCGAAGACCGCCGAGGTCACCCGCAGGCCGGGCACGCGGGCCGCGCGCGGCGTGATCGTCACCCACGCATCGGCGGGAAGTGACCCGGGCGCGAAGGTGAGAGTGGCGGCGTCGGCGGAGAGGGTGCCGCCGAGTGCGGCGGTGACGAGCACCGCTCCCGCAGGGGGCCAGCTGGCCGCGCGCTGTGCGGGGGGCTCGTCGGGGGTGCGGACCTGTGCGGTCCGGTCGAGCAGGAGCAGGGAGACCGATCCGGTGGGGGCAAACGCGATGAACTCGTCCGCGGCCGGAGGTCCACGACCGGCGTATGCCGTGAGGTCGCGACGGGCGCGCGGGACGCTGCCGAGTTCGACGACGGCCCGCTGGCGCGCCAGGTCGAGAGCGAGCGACTCGACAGTGCCGCCGGAGCCCGCGCCACTGGTCACCGCACCCGCGCCGCCACCGGCGAGCGCAACCAGGCTGAGGGGACCGCGCGAGGTGACGGGCAGCGCGTCGGGCAGGGCGACCCGGGCGGTGGAGGCTGCCGCCGTGAGGGCGAGCGAGCCGAGGGTGACCGGGAGGGCGACCGGCGCCGAGGCGAGCCCACCGAGGGCCGGGCTCAGCAGCGCCACGGCCGGCGTCGGTGCGAGGACAGGGGCGCCGGTGAAGCTGTTCGTGCGTGAGACCCCGGTGGCCGCGAGGTTGAGCGCTCCTGCGACGTCGAGGGCGCGGCGCACATCGGCGACGGCGGAATGGTCGGAGAGGGCGAGACCGGCACCCGCGCCGGTGGCGCTGGCAGTGGCGTCGAGGGTGGCGGTGAGGAACAGGTCACCGGCCGTGAACAGCGGGCTGCCGGCCGCCACGGTGGCGGCCGTGCGGGCCATCGACGAGGTGAGGGCCACGGCGGCCCGGGTCGCGAGTGATTCACGCGTGGTCGCATCGAGACGCAGGGTCGCCGCGCCGGTGACGGCGGAGTCGGTGTCGATGCTCGCCTCGGTGTCGCTGCTGCCGACGAGGGCCGTGAGGGCGGCGCCGCCGACCTCGGTCCGCGCCCGGCTGGTCGCCGTGAGGGCCAGATCTCCACCCGCGAGGTCGACGATCGCCCCGGTGCCGACCCGCGCGCTCGTGTGCGTGGAGCGCTGCAGGACGGCGCTGCCCGACCTCGGGTCGGCGAGCGCGCGCAGCGCCTCGTCGTCGTCGCTCACGGCTTCGACGCTCGTGTGGGCGGCCCGCAGCGCGAGGACCCCGGCGAGGACGGCCTCGGTCACGGCGTCGAGCCGCACGTGGGCGCCACCTGCCTGCCGGGCCGATGCGAGCAGGGCCTCGATGCCGGCGGGGGCACCTGTCGGGGTGCGCAGGTCGACGGCCAGGTCGAGCCTCCCGAGCGACTCGGCCCGCACGCGCACGTCTGCGGCGTCCACGCTCGTCCGGCCGCCGAGCGAGGCGACGGTGACTCGTCGGACGCCGAGGGCCGCGGCACCGACCGAGATCGCCGACAGGACCGACTCGGTGGAGGCGCCGAGCAACACCTGCCCGCCGGCGGTCGCCGTGGAACGGCCACCGAGCGAGCTGCGCGCAGTGGTCGAGATCTGGGCGGCCGCTGCCGTCGCGCGGACACTGGCCGAGGCGACTAGCGCAATGTCACCGATCGCGGACAACCGGAGGTCGGTGAGGTCGATGACCGCGTTCGCGTCGGCGTCGGACCGGGCCGTCGCCGTCACGCGGATCGCGCCACCCGTGAGGGATCCTCCGCTGCCGCGCACCACGGCGTTCGCGTGGTCGCCCTCAGCCAAGGCCGTGAGGGTGATGTCACCCGCCCGCTCGGCCGCGGTCGTGTCGATGTCCCGTCCGGCCAGATCGATCTCCTGCGCCGCGAGAGTCAGGTCGGTGCCGGTGAGCCGCAGCGATCCCAGCAGGGAGAGGCGGCCCAGGGCGACCTGGACCAGAGCGAGGAGTTTCGGGGCGGCGATGGCGACGGAGCTGTCGGCGGACCGGACGACGATGCGCTCGTCCTCGTCGGACTCGACCCCCGCTTCGGACCAACTGCCCGTGACGCTCACCGACGCGAGGGTGCTGCTCACCTCGACGTCGAGGGCCTGCTGTCCGTGCGGCCACGCGGTGAGGTCGACGGTGAGAGCGTCGCGTGCCGTCCCGCCACGGATGCGCAGCCGGGTGTGCTGGCCGACCGCGTGGCGGATCTCGCCGCCGCCCCACGCGTAGACGAGTTCGCCGGTGAGCGCGACGAAGCGGACGGTGCCGGCCTGCGCCGGGGCGTCCGCCGACTCGGCGGCGGTTCCGAGATCCAGCACGAGCACGTCGCCCTCGAGGACCCACACGGGCCCCGTCGGTTCGGCGGCCGACGCCGGGGCGAGGGTGTCGCCTGCCTCGGCGGCGGTACCGGACGGGGTGTCGCCTGCCTCGGCGGCGGTACCGGACGGGGCGTCGGTCGACTCGGCGATGGTCGACTCGGCGATGGTCGACTCGGTGGGATCGGCCGTCGGCGGTTCCGCAGCGATGCCCGTCGCGGTCGGGGCACTCGTCGCGGTCGGGGCACTCGTCGCGGTGGTGGCAGTGGGCTCGGGGGCGTTCGTGGTCTCGGACGTCGACGTGGGCGCCGAGGACGTCGGCTCGGCCGTCGCGGTCGGCGTGGTCGGTGTGGCCGTCGAGGTGGCCGTCGAGGTGGGCGCGGGGTCGTCGGCGGGCATGCTTCCACCGGCCAGCAGCGCAGCCGCGGCAGCGTGGTCGGGCCCGCAGGTGGCGATGCCGCGGTCGAGCAGCACCCGCTCGCCGGGCCGCAGGCTCGGCGCCATCACGCCGGTCTCGGCGTGGCCAAGTCCGAGCGCATGCCCGAACTCGTGGCGCAGCACGCTCGCGAGGTCCACCCGATCCCACCCGAGTCCGGCGGCGTCGACGTCGACGAGGACCTCGCGACCCGTCGTCGAGCCGAGCATCGTGCCGGACAGCTCCGCGACGGCGACCCGGACACCGGTGAGGTCGGCTCCCCGCGAACGCCACTCGGTCGCCACGAGCGCTGCCACCCGAGCCAGCGTCGCGTCGTCGAGCCGACTCGGTGCCGCCGCCTCCGGTCCGCGGACGTATGCCGTGTCGGCCCCGCCGACCGCGGCCCGCAGCGGCTGCTGGGTCGCCGAGCCGCCGGCCGTCACCGTCGCCCCGGCGCCGTCGGCCAGGGGGCAGGACACGGTGGCCGGCGTGCCGTTGGTGCCGCCGACGGTCGTGCACTGGCTGGTCGACAATGCCCGGGCGAGGGCCTGCAGGGCGGCCTGGATCTTGGCGTCGGCGGCCTGCTGGGCCTCTCTGGCACGGCGCGACTGCTCCAGGGCCGCGGCGGCCGCTCGAGCCTTGGCCTGAGCCTCAGCCTGGCGGCGCGCGTCGGCCGCGCGTTGCGCTCCGAGGACCGCGTCGATCGCCCGGCGCGCCTGCTCACGTGTCCCGATGGTCACCCGGACGGATACCGGAGCACGCAACTCGACGGCATACGGGGCAGCAGGGGCGCCCGAGCCGGTCGCGGAGGTCGCGGACGTCGTGTCCGTGGTGGCGGTCGAGGGTGCGACAGCGGCCCCAGCCGCTGTCGCGCTGGCCGCCGCTGACCCCACGGGACCCAGCAGACCACCCACGAGAGCGACGCAGACGGCGGCGACGACGGTCCCGGCGCGAGGGCGCACACCAGCCAAGGTGGCTCGGATACGAGCCACTTCTCGGGAAGGGTGACGGGACACGACCACCTTTGGGGAGAGTGCGGGCTGGGCGTCTGCAGGCGGCCCCGAAACCGCCGGATTGCTGTGCCCGCCCAGTCTCGGCGCCCGCCGGGACCGCCGACAATGACCAATTGAGACTATTGACAGCCTCGGCACCCGCCAAGACGGACTAGTCAGGACATGACCCATGTGGGTGTTTTGTCCAGGGCAGCGACGTGATAGAGCCCGGTCGCACCAACCCGCTCAGGGCAGACGCAGCTCGCTCTTGGGCAGTTCCTCGATGTTGACGTCCTTGAAGGTCACCACGCGCACCGACTTGACGAACCGCGCGGGACGGTAGATGTCCCACACCCACGCGTCGTGCATCGTCACGTCGAAGAAGACCTCGCCCCCGTCGGAACGGACCTTCATGTCGACCGAGTTGCACAGGTAGAACCGCCGCTCGGTCTCCACGACATGGGAGAACAAGGAGACGACGTCGCGGTACTCGCGGTAGAGCGCGAGCTCCTGCTCCGTCTCGTACTTCTCGAGGTCCTCAGCGCTCATCGGTCACGCCTGGTCATCGCCTGCACTCCGCATCGCCGGTCGGGTCCTCCCGTTCTACCACGGCCGGCTGGTCCGGGCACGCCCCCGACCCCGGCTCGAGCTCGCCCCCGAGCAGTCGCCAGGAGACCCGGTGGTGGACGCTCGGCCCCAGCCGGCGCAGCGCTGCGCGGTGCTCGGGCGCGGCATACCCCTTGTTCACCTCCCAGCCGTATGCCGGGTGCTCGCCTCCCAGCGCGACCATGAGGGCGTCGCGCTCCACCTTCGCCAGGACCGAGGCGGCCGCGACCGAGGAGCAGCGCAGGTCCGCCTTCACCATCGTCGTCACCGGCGGCGTGGCGGCCGCTCCCGGCCGGCCGGGCTCCTCGACGAACGCGAACAGGCCGACCTCCTCGGGAGCGGTGAGCCAGTCGTGGTTGCCGTCGAGGACGACCAGGTCGGGCAGGACAGGCAACTGGGCGAGGGCGCGCGTGCCGGCCAACCGCAGCGCCGCGATGATGCCGATCTCGTCGATCTCGGCCGGGGAGGCGTGGCCAACCGCGTGCGCGTGCGCCCACCGCCGGATCCGGGGCGCCATCCGCACCCGCGCGTCGGGGGTGAGCAACTTGGAGTCGCGCACCCCTTGCGGGGCGCTGCGGCAGGCCTCGTCGATGAGCACCACCCCGACGGACACCGGCCCGGCCAACGCGCCTCGGCCCACCTCGTCCATCCCCGCGAGCAACCGGTAGCCGGCCCGCTGGAGGCCCCGCTCGACCCGCAGCGACGGGGTCCCGGCGCGACGCACGGCGGCGCGGCGCGGTGCCCGTGCCGGGGCGGTGCGCGACGGCATGGAGGAAGGTCGGTCAGTGACCGGTGGCGGCGGGGATGCCGGCATAGATGGAGTCCGAGACGCTCAGCCAACGGAAGCGGTCGACGGGCCAGACCACGAGGATCGCCCGGCCCCGGATGTCGTCGATGGGCACCGAGCCCGTCGCGCCGGTTCCGTCGTCGTGCAGCCGCGAGTCGGCCGAGTCGCTGCGGTGGTCGCCCATCACCCAGACCCGGCCCACAGGGACCGTGATCGCGAACGGCGCCCGTCCACCGCCCGCGGTGTCGCCCGGCTTGAGGTAGGTCTCGTCGATCGGCACACCGTTGACCGTCACCCGGCCCTGGGCATCGCAGCAGGCGACCTTGTCGCCGGGCAGCCCGATGACCCGTTTGATGAGGTGCTCCTGGGAGTCGTCGGGTGCCAGCCCGAGGAAGACGAGCGAGCGATGCAGCCACGAGGAGTCCGCGGGCGGCAGGTCGCCGAGCCAGTGGTCGGGGTCGGCGAAGACGACGATGTCGCCACGCTGGAGCGCGACGGCCTTGGGGGTGAGCTTGCTCACGACCACCCGGTCGCCGTTGAGCAGGGTGTTCTCCATCGACCCGGACGGGATGTGGAAGGGCTGCAGGAGGAAGGTCTTCACGAGGAGCGACACGAGCATGGCCAGGCCGAGCACGACGACGGTCTCGCGCACCCCGGTCCACACCGCGTGGAGGAATCGAGCGGCCGGACCGGGCCGGGCCTCGGCGGTCTCGGCGCCCTCGCTCGGGCGACTTCGACCAGCCTCGCGCGCGGCGGCCGCGCGCGCCTCGGCCCTGGTCCCGACCCGAGCCACGGCCGTCGCCGGAGGGTATGCCGCCGTGCCTGCAGATTCGGGGAGCGGGCCACCGGTCGCGGGCGCGCCGGAGCCGCCGGGCGCGCCGGAGCCGCCAGGCGCGCCGGAGCCGCCGGGCGCGCCGGAGCCGCCGGGCGCGTCCGGGATGTCGGTCATGGGCTCGAGGTCGCCTTCGGGAGAGGAAGGTCCGAGAGGGTCGGTGCCGGAGTCAATGTACCCAACCGATCCGTGGGCCAGTAGCGCAGCCACGCCCGGCCGACGACATCGTCGAGCGGGATCATCCCGCCCCCGGGACTGCCCAGGTGGCTGCGCGAGTCGGCGGAGACCGACCGGTGGTCGCCCATCACCCAGATCCGCCCGGCCGGCACGACGACGTCGACGTGCTGGTTCGAGGGCGCGTCGCCGGGGTAGAGGTAGGGCTCGGCGACCGGCACGCCGTTGACGCGCAGCCGCCCGTCGGCGTCGCAGCAGACGACATGGTCGCCGGGCACGCCGATCACGCGCTTGACGTAGTCGGCACCCGAGCCGAGGGACACGAGGCTGAGCATCGACCGCACGAACTGGCCGAGACCCCTGCCGGTGCTCGTGCTTCCCCCCGGCGGCCCCCACGTGCCGGTGCCGTCGAAGACGACGACATCGCCACGCTGGATCGAGGGGCCACGGGTGAGGCGGCTCACGAGGATCCGGTCGCCGGGCTCGAGGGTCGGCTCCATCGAGGTCGACGGAACCTGGAAGGACTGGACGAGCAGCCCCCGCACCAGCAGCATGACCAGGAAGGCGACGCCCAGGGTCGTGAGGAACGAGCCGGGCCGACGGGCCGACGGCCCGGGTGAGCCGGCCGAGCCCGACGTACCGGAGCCCGACGCAGCCGAGCCGGACGCAGCCGAGCCGGACGCACCGGACCCGGACGCCCCGGACCCGGTCGCACCGGAGCCGTGCTCGGTGTCGTCGCCCGTGGGTCCCGAGGTCACGCCGCGCTGCCCCCCGTCGCGCGCGTCACTTGGTGACGCTCTCGCGCTTCTCCTTGATCTTGGCGGCCTTGCCGCGCAGGTCGCGGAGGTAGTAGAGCTTGGCGCGGCGCACGTCGCCGCGGGTGAGCACCTCGATCTTGTCGATGATCGGGGTGTGCACGGGGAAGGTCCGCTCGACGCCCACGCCGAAGGAGACCTTGCGGACGGTGAAGGTCTCGCCCACGCCCGACCCGTGACGGCGGATGACGATGCCCTGGAAGACCTGGATCCGGGAGCGGTTGCCTTCGATGACCTTCACATGGACCTTGAGGGTGTCCCCGGCGCGGAAGGCGGGGATGTCCGAGCGTAGGCTCGCGGCGTCGACGTCGTCGAGGTGGTGCATGGTCGCTTCGCTTTCTCGTGGCGCCACAGGTCGCCTCGGGTGGTGTCGTCTGTCGTATGCCGTCCGGCCGGCCGCGCGTCGGCCCTCCCGGTGTCCGAGTGGTCCGCTTCGCTCCCCCTGTGGCAGGGGCTGCTCTGGTGCCGGATGGCAACCTCCCAAGTGTGCCAGAGCCCGGGGCCCCGGGGAAATCGATGGGGCACCGACACCCACCTCTCCCTCCCCTGTCTCCCTCCCTGTCTCCCTCCCTTCCCGCTATGCCGAACGTGCGTCCTCGCGCACGTTCGGCATAGCGGGAAGTCCCAGGCCCCGGGCGACCTGGGCCATGAACGCGTCGGGGGCCAGCCGCAGGCCCAGGACGGGCAGGCGCAGCACCCGCTCTTTGCCCGCTAGCACGAGGTCGTTGGCGCGCAGGGCATCCTCGACCGGCGTGAGCCCGAACAGATGCTGGGCCCCGTCGATCTCGACGACGAGACCGTCGAACTCGACGTCGAGAAAGGCGATCGAAGCACGGCCGCGGTCGAGCACCCGCAAGGTCTGGCGCCGAGGCCGCGGCAGGCGATAACGCCGGCACCATCGCCCGAAATCGAGTTCGCCGAGCGATTGAGCCCCGTCACACACGTCGGGGATCACCGCCGAGAGCACCTCACGTCGCGGAGAGCGGCCGACCGATTCCCAGGCCGCCAGCAGTCGGTCGGGTGGCACGAGCCGCTGTTGCACTGGCAGGCAGACCAGCAGCGCCGCCTGCCGATCGCTCACCGCCCACTGCGCGGCGTGGATCGTCGCCCACTCCGGGACCACCCGCGGCAGCCCGCCGACCCGCACCCACGGGGCCGCGCGGTAGCGATGCAGGGTGACCCCCGGCATCGGCCGGGCGGTGCTGCGTGGAGGCACCCACACGTCGAGGGCTGCCGGCTCGAAGCCGGTGAGTCCTGCGGCCAGGAGGGCGGCCGCGCCGTCGAGGACCGCACCCGAGCCGGATTCCCAGACCGCCTGCCAGCCGCGTCCGATCCCGGCGGGGGCCGGCGCTCCCACCACGACGGTATGCCGTCCGGCCAGCGCCCAGCGCCCCGCCGCCACTTCGGTGCGGATCCCGAACCGGTCCACCCCGGCGCGGGCCAGGTCCCGACGATGGACGACCCCACCGTGGATCGCCGCGAGTTCGGTCGCGATACGGGCGCGTCTGGCCCGCTCGATGGCCTGCCTGCTCGTCACCGCGTCCCCCTGATGCCTCCCCTCACGGGCACCGGCCGGCGCACCGGTAGGGGCCGAGTCGACCGGCGCACCGGGAGGGGCCGGGTCGGCCGGCGCACCGGGAGGTGGTGCGCCGGCCGTGTGTACCAGGGTGCCCGATCGGGGTCGCACGGCTGCTGGGATATCCACAGCTCCCGCGGCCAGACCCCGCAGCGCTATGCCGAACGTGCGCGAGGACGCACGTTCGGCATAGCGGGGAGGGTGACCGTATGAGAGACCCCGCGAGCAGCCTCAGTCCAACAGGTCGGGACGCCGGGCGCGGGTCCGTTCGAGCCGCTGGGT
The DNA here is from genome assembly GCA_029552065.1 of Actinomycetes bacterium. Lineage (GTDB taxonomy): Bacteria > Actinomycetota > Actinomycetes > Actinomycetales > Dermatophilaceae > Phosphoribacter. The sequence continues at coordinate 61,555 of JAKPEG010000225.1, read as the reverse complement.
ATGCCGCCATCCGGCGATCGCGCCGTGGTTGCCCGACAGCAGCACCTCGGGCACGTCGAGCCCGCGCCAGGACGCCGGCTTGGTATAGACCGGGTATTCGAGCAGCCCGTCCTCGTGCGACTCCTCGACGAGACTCTCGGCATTGCCGATCACACCGGGCAGCAGCCGGGCGACGGCCTCGACGATGGCGAGCACGGCGACCTCGCCCCCGTTGAGCACGTAGTCGCCGAGCGACACCGGCGTGACGGTCATCCGGGTCGCGGCGTCCACGAGCACCCGCTCGTCGATGCCCTCGTAACGCCCGCAGGCGAAGGCCAGCCACGGCTCCCCGGCGAGCTCGCGCGCCATCGCCTGGGTGAACGGCATACCGGAGGGGGTGGGCACGAGCAGCCGCGGGACGCTGCCGGCGACCGGCGCCGAGGCGACCAGTGCATCGAGCGCCTCGCCCCACGGCTCGGGCCGCATCACCATCCCCGCTCCCCCGCCATAGGGAGTGTCGTCGACCGTCCGGTGCCGGTCGTGGGTGTGCTCGCGCAGGTCATGCACCCGCAGGTCGACCGGGCCTGACTCGACCGCCTTGCCGATGAGCGAGAGCCGCAGCGGCGCGAGATAGTCGGGGAAGATCGTCACGACGTCGATGCGCATCCGGATCACGCCTCACAGCTCCAGCAGCCCGGGAGGCGGGTCGATGACGACCCGCCCGCCCGCCACGTCGACCTCGGGCACGAGTGCCGCGACGAACGGCACGTATGCCGTGCGGCCGCCGGTGAGCGTGAGCACGAGCCGGTCCTGGCCGGGGCCGATGTCCAGGCCGCTCACCGTGCCGACGAGGCTGCCGTCCGGACGGAAGGCTGTCAGCCCGACGAGTTGCTCGGCATACCAGGCGTCGCCGCCCTCGTCCGGTTCGAGCAACTCCTCCTCCCCCGCGGGGGTGAGCAACCGGGTGCCGCGCAACGACTCGGCACCGGTCCGGTCGGGGATCTCCTCGAAGGCGAGCAACCAGGTGCCGTTGTGCAGCCGCGACGAGCGCACGGTGAGGCGACGCGGGACACCCGAGCCGCCCGCGGCGCGCGTGGGCAGCACGGTGCCGACGGCGAAGCGGAGGGCCGGGTCGTCGGTGTGCGTCTGGACGGTCACCTCGCCGCGCACGCCGTGCGGCTTACCGATCCGGGCGACGACGTGGCTCATGGCGACCGCCGCACGCGGAGTCGACTCAGCGGCGGTCGGTGTCGACGATGTCGACCCGGACCCCGGCCCCGCCCGCGAGCGCGCTCACGACGGTGCGCAGGGCGCTCGCGGTGCGGCCGCTGCGGCCGATCACCCGACCGAGGTCGTCCGGGTGCACCCGGACCTCGAGCAGGTCTCCGCGGCGCAGTTCCTTGCGCCGGACGACGACCTCGTCGGGCTGGTCGACGATGCCCTTGACGAGGTGTTCCAGGGCCTCCTCGAGCACGGTCAGGCTCCGGCCTTGACGAAGCCGGCGGCCTCGGCGGCCTCGGCGGTGCGGAACCACACCTCGGCGACGGTCGCGGCATACCACTGGCCGTCGGGCTCGTGGTACTTCATCGAGTCCTTGTTGCCCTTGATCGCGAAGCCGGCCGGGGCGCTGCCGTCGGCGAGCGGGGCCGCCGAGTCGGCGCCGAAGCCACCGTCTGCGGCCGGCTTCTCGGCGAGCGCCTCGGTGACGTCGGCGACCGCGGCCTCGGCCTTGGTCGGACGCTTGCGAGCGGTGACCGCGGCGCCCTTGAGCTCGAGGTTCTTCCCGGCGGCGGCGACCGCGGCCTCGTAGAGTTCCTTCTTGCTCGGCTTGCGCGGGGCGACCTGGAGGGTGCCGGCGGCGCCGTCGATCTTCTTGAACCGCTGCCAGTCGCCGGTCACCTTGAGCAGGGCTTCGACGGCCTCGGTGGGCTGGGCGCCCTGCGCGAGCCAGTATTGGGCGCGGGCGGAGTCGATGTCGATGGCCGACGGGTTCTCGGTGGGGTGGTACTTCCCGATCTCCTCGATCGCCCGGCCGTCACGCTTGGTGCGGCTGTCCATGACGACGACCCGGTAGAAGGGGGCGCGGATCTTGCCCATCCGCTTGAGACGAATCTTCACAGACACGAGCGATGTCCTGCTTTCGCATTCGTGAGCACGGCCAGACCGGGGCAGGTCGCTCCGGGGTGCCGGGACTCGGTGTGTAGGCGCCCGGGCCCGCAGCAGATGCCGCAGCCCGTCGGGTACGGCGCACCATTGTGCCAGACCCGGGGGGTCCGGCATGCCACCCGGGCCGCGGCCGGGCCTCGTGGGAGTCGGCTCAGGGCGTGCACGTGCGGCTCGTGTCGACGACGAGCTTGGCGACCGCCCAGCGCCCGTCCCGGAAGACCAGGGTCGCCTCGATGGGATTGGGTTGCGGGGCCCAGCCCGCCGGCGGCGACCAGGCCGTCGAACCGTCGCGGGCCACGAGCCTCCACCCCTGCGAGGGGACGGGGCAGTCGAGCACCTGCACGCGGTCGGTCCCGGTGACGGTCGCGATCGGCCGTGGCGCGATGGGTACTCCGACGAAATGCTCCCCCCGCTGCGCCATCGCGTGCAGCTGGGTGACCTCGGCGGCCCGCGCGGGATCGACCGAGTATGCCGTGACGTCGCCTCCCTTGGGCCACGGCCGTCCGGCGGCCGGTGGGCTCGCCGCCGCGACCGCGGTCGTCGAGAGGAAGCCCCGGTATGCCGCCAGCGCCCCCTCCACCGCGCCCGGGCGGGCGGAGAAGCTCACGCCGGGGGCCGCGGTGATCGGGCGGGCCGTGCTCACCCCGGGGGTACTGCGCCGATCGCCGGGCGGGGCATCGCCGATGACATAGGCGGGGGCCGAGCAGGCCGCGAGTGCCGAGAGCACGACGGCCAGGACCGTGCGCGCCGCCCCTGACCTGCCCACGAGTCCCACCTCCGTCACACGAGTATGCGCCCGGACCGAGGGCGATGGGGCGTTCCGCTCGGACCTCACGGCGCCGGCCGACGGCCGCCTCGGATCCGGTTGCCGCGCAATATGATCGCCGCCGGATCGCCGAGGACCTGCAGATCGGCTCGGGGGTCGGCGGGATAGACGACGAGGTCGGCGGGGTCGCCCTCCTCGATGCCCGGTCGGCCCAGCCACTCCCGGGCCTCCCAGGTCGCCGCGGCGAGCACGGCCGTCCGCGGCAGCCCGGCCCGCTCGAGCTCGAGTGCCTCGCGGGCGATGAGGCCGTGCGCGAGTGCCCCGCCGGCGTCGGTCCCGGTGCGGATGGGTATGCCGGCCTCGAAGGCCTGCGCGATCGTCGCGTAGCGGCGCGCGTGCAGGTCGAGCATGTGCCGGTGATAGGTGGGGTACTTGTCCCGGGCCGGCTCGGCGAGGTCGGGGAAGTTCGCCACGTTGACGAGGGTGGGGACGATCGTGATCCCTTGCGCGGCGAAGGCCCGCGTCGATTCCTCGTCGAGACCGGTCGCGTGCTCGATGCAGTCGGTGCCGGCGGCGGCGAAGTCGTGCAGGGACTGCTCGCCGAAGCAGTGGGCGGTCGTCCGGGCCCCTTCCTCGTGCGCCGCGGCGACCGCGGCGACCAGGGCCTGCCGGGGCCAGCAGGGCGTGAGGTCTCCGGTGTCGCGGTCGATCCAGTCGCCGACGAGCTTCACCCAGCCGTCGCCGCGCCGAGCCTCGAGCCGGACGTGCGCGACGAGTTCGTCGGGCTCGATCTCGTGGGCGTAGTTGCGCACGTAGCGGCGGGTCCGCGCGATGTGCCGGCCGGCCCGCACGATCCGGGGCAGGTCCTCGCGGTCGTCGATCCAGCGGGTGTCCGAGGGGTTTCCGGCGTCCCGGATGAGCAGGGTGCCGGCGTCTCGGTCGGTGCGAACCTGGGCCTCGGCGGTTGCCGCGTCGACCGGCCCGTGGGCATCGAGCCCGACGTGGCAGTGGGCGTCGACCAGGCCCGGGAGCACCCAGCCACGCACCGTCTGGACGTCGTGACCGGCACCGGTGGGGGCGGCATACGTCACCTGCCCGCCGATCACCCAACACTCGGGGCGGCTGTCCTGCGGCCCCACGAGGATGTCGCCGACCAGGTGCAGCACCGTCGCCATGGTTGGCACCCTATCCAGGCCGGCCCCGCCCACCTCGCGTCACCGCGAGTAAGCGCTTGCCTGTGCGGTTTTCGCGCAACATCGGGCGATCTGACCTGGAAACGTGCACTTACTGTGCAGGTTTTCCAGGTCGGGGGGCTGGCACCTCAGTGGTGTCGGCGGGGGCGCAGCAGCCGGCGGAGCACCTCGACGACGACCTCGGGCTGGTCGGAGTGCACCCAGTGCCCCGCGTCCTTCACGACGACCAGCCGGACGAACGGGAAGAGCCGGCGCATCGGCTCGACGTCGGCCTCGGTGACATACGGGGAGTCCGCCCCGGCCAGCCACACGACCCGACCGCGGAAGGGCCGGTACGCCGTCGCGTCACCCTCCGGCCAGTCCCCCACCCCGCCGGAGCCCGAGCCATCGCCGGCGAGCACGTCGAGGTTGGCCTGCCAGCGCCAGGCATGGTCGCGCCCGCGACGGAGGTTCTGCAGGAGGAAGGCGCGCACGGCGGGTTCGGGGATCGACTCGGCGAGCAGGGCATCGGCGCTTGCCCGGTCGGGCAGGGTGGCCAGCGGCAGTGCGCGAAGGCTGTCGGCGTAGTCGAGCACCCAGCCGTGCGAGGGATAGCGCCGGGGGGCGATGTCGACGACGGCGAGCCGCTCGACGAGGTCGGGCTGCGAGAGGGCGAGGATCATCGCGACCTTGCCCCCGAGGGAGTGCCCGACGAGTGTCCACCGCTCCCCCGGCGCGACCGCGCGCAGCTGGGCGCCCACGGCCGCGGCATAGGCCTGCAGCGAGAAGTGGTCGGTCCACGGCGAGCGGCCGTGGTCGGGCAGGTCGACGAGGAGGGCGCGGGCCTGGTCCTCGTCCGGACCGGCGACGGCACGGGCGATCTGCAGCCAGTTGCGACCCTGACCGAACAGCCCATGGCAGAACGCGATTCGCGGCCCAGCCGTTCCGACCGACATCGTGTGCAGTCGCACGGAAGTCATGGGCGGAACCTAGCCGAACGGCATACTCCTTCGCACCCACGCCGCCGGGGGCGTGTCAGTTCCGGTGCGAGTCTCGGGCCTGCGCATAGGGCCGCCAGTCGCCTTCGGGCTGGGCCAATCGGTCGGCGATCACCCGGATGGAATCGATCTGATGGACCGTACCCAGGTGGCTTCCCCTGACCTCTACGGCCTCGTTGAGAGGTCCGGGCTCGCCCACGCACGACTGCCAAGCGATGATCCCGTCGTCCTTGGTGTAGATGCTCGTGGTCGGCAGGGACAACGGGCGGCCACGGAGCCGGACGACCTCGTCGGTGAAGAGCGTCTCGTCGTGCGAGCCGCGGTTCACCATGAGATAGAGCTTCCAGGCGGGCGTCTCGGTGAGGTGGACGTTGAACGGCGTCACCATGGTGATCACGCATCGCACCTGGTCGGGATGCAGCCGCCCCATCTCGCGCGCATAGATCCCACCCGCGCTCCAGCCGACGATGCTCACCTTGCGCCCACTGCGCTCGCGCAACTCGGCGACCCTGCGCGCGAATGCCTCGGTGCGCGCCCGGGTGACCCCCGAGTTGCGGCCCAACCCCCAGTCCGAGACCTGATAGCCCAGCCGCCCGAGATGGTTGCGCAGGAAGGCGGTGGACTCGGCTCCCGCGAGGAAGCCGGGCACGACGACGACCGAATGACCATCCCCCCGGGGCCACCCCCGCAGCACTCTCGTGCGGGCCACCGAGTTGACCAGCTCGAACGGCATACGCAGCTCTCGGCGCGAAGCCCACACGCGCGGGGGACGGACCTCGGGCTGACCCTCGCCGACGTCGATCTCGGACACGGTCACTCCTTATGTGTCTGGCTGAGCCCTGGGTCGGTTGCCGACCTACCCACCCTCGGCTAGAATACTAAATCTGATTTCAGGTTTATTCCAGCAGGGACCGCGTCCCGGGTCGCAGCCACGGCAGGACGTTCGCAGGTCGCGGAATCGGCTGAGCGCCGGCCACAGCTGAATGGCGCGTCGTCACGCACGGACATCGTGGGAACCTCGAGAAGGAGCAGAGACCATGCGCAGGCTCGGTGGCGTCGACGCGGCATTCCTCGGCATGGAGTCCACCTCGGTATTCCTCCACGTCGTCGCGGTGTCTGTCTATGACCCCTCGACGAGTCCGCACACCTTCGACGCCGAACACGCCCAGCGCCTCCTGCTCAGCAAGATCGACCAGATCCCGGTCCTGCGCCAGAAGCTGGCGACCGTCCCCGGCTCCTTCGCGCGGCCCTACTGGGTCGATGACCCCGACTTCGACATCACCCGGCACGTCTTCGAGCACGAGGTCGCCGCTCCCGGTGGTCGGGAGCAACTCGCCGATGCCATCTCGGCCATCTGCGAGACCGCCCTGGACCGACGCAAACCGATGTGGGAGATGCACGTGCTCACCGGGATCGAGGGCGGGCTCGTCGCGCACGCCCTCAAGCTGCATCACGCAGCCGTCGACGGAGCCACGGGGGTGGCCATCACCCGCATCCTCAACAGCACCGATCCCGACGACGTCGAGATCGGGCCGGCGGTCCCGTGGCACCCCGACCCGGCGGCTCCTTCGAGCCTGAACATGCTGCGGCGCGGGGTCGAGGACACCGCGACGACGGCAAAGACCCTGGTCGGCCTGGGCGGGAGCATCGTCGCGATGGTGCCCGGAGTCGTCCGCTGGGTCGCCGGCGGAAAGCGGCCGCGGCTGCGCACCGTCCCCCGGGTCTCCTTCAGCAGCGCCATCACGTCGAGGCGAGCGGTCGCCTACACCGAGCTCGACTTCGCCACGGTGCGCTCGATCAGCAAGGCGACCGGGACGACGATCAACGACGTCGTCCTCACCACGTGCGCGATCGCGCTGCGGGAGTGGCTCGCCCGGCGCGGGGAGCTGCCCACCAAGGCGCTGCTCGCCGGGGTGCCGGTATCCACGCGCGAGGAGGGCGGCAGCGACGACGCCAACCAGGTGACCGCGGTGATGACCGCCCTGCCCGTTCACATCGCCGACCCGATGGAGGTCCTGCGGGTGGCGGCGGAGGACATGCGGTTGCAGAAGCAGACCATCGGGCTGGCCCCGGGAGATCTCACCGAACGCATGACGGGGCTGCTCCCGCCCGTGTCAGCGGGTCTCGGATCCGCCCTTCTCGAGGTGACGCGGATGATGGATCGGGTCCCCGGAATGTTCAACCTCAGCGTGAGCAACGTCCCCGGCGCGCGGGTGGCCCAGTACTGCACCGGTGCGCGCCTCCTGCGCCACTTCGGTTTTGGCTTCCTCACCCACGGCTCTGGACTCAACATCACCCTCGACAGCCGGATCACTACCTTCGACGTCTCGCTCATGGCCTGCCCCGACCAGGTGGACAACGTCTGGGACCTCGCCGATGCCATGCCGCGGGCCCTGGACGTCCTCGCGGCAGCGGCACTCTGACCCCGTCAGGAGCCCTTCACAGCTCCCCGCTCCCCCCGGTCGCCCAGGTGGAGTTGTGCGAGTGGGCGGGGTTGTGGGAGCGGCTGGCGGCCGTGGGAGCGGGCGGGCCGCCGGGGATCCGGCCGGCCACCGCGGCACCCTGAGTTCAGGCGAACTCGGCCCGCACCGCGTCGGTGTGTGCGCCCAGTCGAGGTCCCGCGGCTCGGATCGTCCCCGGTGATCGACTGAACTTCGGCACGACGCTGGGCATCGGCACCGGGTCGGCGTAGCCGTCGGCCACCACCCGAGTGATCATCTTGCGGGCGGCATACTGCTCGTCCCCGAGAATGTCGGCCGGCGTGAAGATCCGACCGCGCGGGATGTCGTACTCGTCGAGCAGAGCCTCGACGTCAGCCGCGTCGAGAGTGGCCGCCCACTGGGCGACCTCGCGGTCGAGGGCCTGCGCATGGGTGCCGCGCGCCTGGTGGTCGGCATAGCGCGGGTCGGCGGCGAGATCCGGTCGGTCCATCGCCGCGCACAGGCGCCGGAACAAGCTGTCCGCGTTGGCGGCGATGAGCACCTCGACCCCATCGCGGCAGGTGTAGGCGTTCGACGGGGCGATCCCCGGCAACGTGCTGCCGGTACGTCGCCGGGTGATCCCGCCGATCGCGTAGTCGGGGATCAGCGACTCCGAGAGCGCGAAGACGCTCTCGTAGAGGGCGACGTCGACCTCCTGGCCCAGGCCGGTGCGGGACCGCTCGACGAGCGCGGCCATCGTGCCCATGACCGCGAACAGCCCCGACACCTCGTCGCCGAAACTGATCCCGGCCCGAGCCGGCGGGCGATCCGGATAGCCCAACAAGGCCCGCAGTCCGCCCATTGCCTCGGCGATGCTGCCGAAGCCGCGGTCGGCCGCTCGAGGACCGTCCTGCCCGAAGCCGGAGACGTGGACCATGATGAGACCGGGTTGTTCCGGGGCGAGCGAGGCATAGTCCAGCGCCCATTCGGCCATCCGACCGGGGGCGAAGTTCTCCAGGACAACGTCGGCACCCCGGATGATCTTGCGGGCCACGTCGCGGTCGGCCTCGCTCTTGAGGTCCAGGACGACCGACTCCTTGTTGCGGGCGATGCCCGGCCACCACAGGCTCTGGCCCCGGTCGTCAAGGACGCCCCAAGTACGCGTCGGATCGCCACTGGGCGGCTCGATCTTGATGACGCGCGCGCCGTAGTCGCCGAGCAGTTGGCCGGCGAAGGGACCGGCGATGAAGCCACCGAACTCCACCACTGTGACGCCGTCGAGCGGCCCCTTGCACACGGGACCGGCAGGGTCCACGGTGCCCTCGGGCGCGCGCGCGCCCGCCGGGTCAGTGCTCGACCGCAGGCCGTCCATAGACGGTGCGGAACCAGATGGCCGAGAGGACGTCGATGGCCAGGTCGTCGTCGGGAGCTGGGACATCATCGTCACCTCCCGCCGCCAGCCAGGTCCAGCAGAAGGACTCGAGCGCCCCCACGAGCGCCGAGGCCAACAGCTCGAGCGGCAGACCGATCTGCTGCCCGCCGCGTTCGGCCGCCTGCAGGCCACCGAGGACCCCCTGGATGCCCAACGATCGGACCTCGCGCCAACGTTGCCGGAAGGCCGCATCGGTCATCGACATCTGGAACAACCCGATCATCTCGGGCAGGTAGCTCTTGTAGGTCGTCCAGTATGCCGTGACGGCCGCACGCACCCCCTCCTCCGGCGACGACGCCCCTCCCCTGGGTAGCACCCCGGAGAGCACCTCGCTGCCGAAGGACACGAGCAGAGCCTGCAGCAGCTGTTCCTTGTTGTCGTAGTAGTTGTAGAACGACCCGGGGGAACGCCCGGCGCGGGCCGCGATGTCGGAGATCTTCGCGTTGAAGTAACCCTTCTCGGCGAACACCTCGCGCGCGGCGGCCAGGAACGCAGCCTCGGTGCGCTGGCCCTTGGTCCTGCCCTTGGCTGGCATCCGTCTGTGTCCGATCCGCTCCGTCACCGACCTGCGGTCCCCGGCTCGGGACCATGGCGGGTACATCATCCATCCTCGACCCGCTCACGGCCGGTCACCTCGCTTTCGACACTTGTCAGAACAGCCACTCTGAATCTAACATCATTTTCAGTTCATGGGGAAGACAGCGACGGGAGACTCACGATGCCGATGATGACCGGGGAGCAGTACCTCGCCTCACTCGAGGACGGACGGCGCATCTACGCCGATGGTGAGCAGGTGAAGGACCTCACTTCACATCCGCAGTTCGCCACGGCGATCCGGTTGGTCGAGAAGGGCTACGCGGACCACTACCAGCCCGGGGACGACGTCAACGGCCCCTACTTCGCGATCCCGCGCAGTCGGGACGACCTGCGCAGCCTGCTCGGGACCCTCCTGCATTGGGACATGGTCACCGTGACGACCAGCCAGGGGCTGCTCGCGCTGCTCACTGCAGCGGCCCGGATGCGCGCGGACCACCCGCACTACTCGCAGCGGATCGAGGACTACTTCGAGCACTGTCGGCGCAACGATCTGCGCTGCGTCCAGGCGATCACCGACGCCAAGGGCGACCGCCGGATCGCACCCGGGGCCCAGGAAGACCCCGACGTCTACACCCGAATCGTCGAGCGTCGGCCCGACGGGGTCGTCATCCGAGGGGCCAAGCTGCACATCTCCGCGGCCGCCGTGAGCCACGAACTCGTCGTCATGCCGACCAAGCGCATGAAGGACGGCGAGGACGACTACGCCATCGCCTGCGCCATTCCGGTCAACGCTCCCGGGGTGAAGATCGTCAACACGAACTACGCCCCGCGGGATCGGCACGAAGACTTCCCCGCGAGTTCCGCGCACAACATGCCCGAGGGCTTCGTCATCCTCGACGACGTCTTCGTCCCGCACGAGCGGGTCTTCCTCGCCGGCGAGGTCGCCCATTCGGCAACCTTCGCCCACTCGCTGGGCCTGTGGGAGCGCCTCGGCGGCACGGCCCACATGTCGGAGTTCGGCGACACGCTCGTGGGTCTGGCCGAGCTCATCGCCGAGGCCAACGGCACGGAACGGATCTCCCACATCCGGGAGAAGATCGCCGAGATGGTCATCTACGCGACCCTCGTGCGAGCCGGTCTGGAGGCGGCGATCGCCAACGCCGAGCCGAGCCCAGAGGGGTGGTACTTCCCCAGCGAGCTCTACACAAACGCCGCCAAGCACTATGCCGCAGCCGAATTCAGCCACATGGTGCGCCACGTCCACGACATCGGCGGCGGCTCCATCGTCACCGCACCGTCGGTGAAGGACCTGGAGAACGACGAGGTCGGACCGTTCGTGAAGAAGTACATGGCGACCAAGCCCGGAGTGAGCGGCGAATACCGCACCCAGCTGTTCCACGCGATTCGCGACTACACCGCCGACGCCTATGGAGGCTGGCAGCTGGTGACGATGCTGCAGTCCGGCGGGGGGCTGTATGCCCAGCGTCTGGTCGCCCGCAAGCACTACGACATGGACCGGGCCAAGGGACTGGCCCTCAAGCTCGCCGGACTGTCGTGATCGCCGTGTCCGCCCCGGTGGCCGACCCCACCCGGGTGAGGAGCGCCGAACTCACCGACCCGGCCGTATTCACGGCGCACCTGCGCGAGGTGCTGGCCCCGCTGCGCGAGCGGTTCGCGGACGGGGGCACACGGCATACCGAGGGCGACCGAGTCGCGGCGGTCGAGGAGCTGCGCGACGGGCACACCGACGAGGTCGCGCGGGTGCGGCGCTTCCAGGCCGCGCTGTTCGACCTCGGCGTGGCCTGGCCGAGCGGTCCGCTCGACCACGGCGGACTCGAGCTCAGCCCCCGCCACGACACGGTCCTCGACGAGGTGATCGACGAGCTCGACCTGCCCTCCCGCGAGGCGTTGTTCGTCGGACTCAACATCGTCGCTCCGGCGGTTCTGCGCCACGGCACCGAGCAACTGCAGGCGGCGACCTTGCCGGCGCTCTTCCGCGGCGACCTCGTCGGCTGCCAACTGTTCTCCGAACCCGGGGCCGGATCCGACCTCGCCGGAGTCAACGCCCGGGCCGTCCGCGACGGGGACGATTGGGTCATCAGCGGCCAGAAGGTGTGGACCTCGATGGGCCATCTCGCCGATGTCGGCGAGGCCCTCGTGCGCACCGACCGCAACGTGCCCAAGCATGCCGGGCTCACGATGTTCCTCGTCGACATGCACGCCCCCGGGGTGACGGTCCGACCGATCCGTCAGATGACCGGAGGGGCCGCATTCAACGAGGTATTCCTCGACGGCGTGCGTGTCCCGGACAGCTGCCGCATCGGGGGCGTCGGCGAGGGGTGGAAGGTGGCCTCGACCTCGCTGGGATCCGAGCGCAGCCTGATGAGCGGGGTCGCCGGACCGTTGACCCCCTACGTCCTCGAGCGCCTGGTCGCCCTCGTGCGCCGGCTCGAGCCGGAGGCCACGGCCGGGACCCAGGCACAGGTCGCCCGCACCGTCGCCGCGGTGACCGCCATGCGTGCCGCCGCGTCGCTCGGACCGGCCACCTGGAGCCACCGCCTGGAGCCCGTGTGCGGATCGGTCCTCAAGATGCTCATGGCGCGCGCGGCCGACGAGATCTGTCGACTCGCCCTCGCCGTGCTGGGGGAACGGGCCGTCGTCGACACCGGCGACCCCGACACCTTTGCCTGGGCCGAGTTCGTCCTCGGGGTCCCGGCCCTGCACATCGCCGGTGGAACCGACGAGATCCAGCTCAACGTCATCGCCCAGCGTGGGCTCGGGCTCCCCCGGCCGCGGCCGGCAGCCTCCTGACGCATCCCAGAACCCTCAAGGAGCAGCCGACGTGGAATCGTTCATCCAGCTCACCAGCGGTCCGGCACCCCGGCGGATCCATCGCGACGTCGGCCACCTCAAGGACGACGAGCTAGGCCGCTACGGCTTCTTCGGGCGCACGGCGCACCTCTACCGGCGCAACGACCCGACCCGGTACCGGACCGAGGGTGACTTGCGCTTCGTCGACACCGACACCTTCGGCCTGCACCCGAGCGACGAGGCCGACCCGGCCGGCGAGCCGCTGCTCATGTTCCACAACCAGGACTGTCGAATCCTGCTGAGCCGACGCCAGGCCCCGATGCCGCACCTCGTGCGCAACGTCGACGGTGACGAGCTGTGGTTCATCCACGCCGGCAGCGGCGAACTGGAGACCGAGTTCGGACGGCTGCGCTATCGGCCGGGCGACTACGTCTACCTGCCCAAGGGGGCGACCTACCGTCAGGTCCCCGACGAGCAGACCCACGCCCTCATCATCGAGGCCGTCGAGGAGTTCCGGGCTCCCAAGGGCGGCCTGCTCGGTCGCTTCTTCCCCTTCGACTCCTCGCTGGTCACCACCCCCCAGGCGGAGGCATTCGAGGGCGACGGCCGCGACGAATACGAAGTGCGGCTACGCACCCGCGAGGGCCGCACGTCGCTCTTCTACCCGTTCCACCCCCTGGACGCCGAGGCGTGGAAGGGCGACAACGTGCCCTTCGTCTTCAACATCGAGGACTACGACGTCATCAACTCCGACACCGTCCACCTGCCTCCGACGGTCCACCTGTTCATGGAGGCGACCGGCGTCTACGTGCTCAACTTCCTGCCGCGTCCGGCAGAGGGACCCAGGGGTGTCGAGCGCATCCCGTGGTACCACCGCAACGCCGACTACGACGAGGTCGCCTTCTACCACGGAGGGAGCGTCTTCGGCGTCGATATGCCCGCCGGCCTCATCTCGCTGGCCCCACAAGGCATGCACCACGGCATACCGGAGCGGGCTCGCGAGCGGTCCCGGCGGCGCCATGACGAGGACGGGAGGGTCGAATGGCAGGTCATCGCCATCGACGTGCGTCGCCGACTGGTGCCCGCGCAGGTGATGATCGCGGCCACGCCGGTGGAGGTCCCCGAAGAGGTGCGGGTGTGAGCGCGAGCGCCCACGACTACGAGCGCATCCCCTATCTCGTCGTCTTCGAGGACGACTCGGCCTATCGGGACACCTACGGTGGGGTGACCGAGAGCGTCGTCCTGGAGAGCTACCTGCTGCGCCCCACGGGGGTGCCCTCGGACACCGCGATCCTGTTCATGCACCCGATCGGGGGCGGGGCCTACCTCCCGATGAGCAACGCGCTCGCGCGGGCCGGTCACCACGTGATCTACGCCAACAGTCGCTACCGCGGGGTCGACAGCGCGCTGATCATGGAGAAGGTCGTCCAGGATCTCGGTGCCGCGATGCGGGACGCCCGCGAGCGACTGGGCTACCGCAACGTCATCCTCGGCGGCTGGAGCGGCGGCGGTGCCCTCTCGCTCTACTACCAGCAGCAGGCCCAGCACGCCACCGTGACCGCGACCCCGGCCGGGGACCCCCCCGATCTCACCCGGCTGGACCTCCCGCCGGCCGACGGGGTGATGCTCCTCGCCGCGCACGTGAGCCGGCACGGCACCCTCACCGAGTGGATCGACCCGGCAGTAGTGGACGAGTCCGACCCCACCCGACGGGACCCCGAGCTGGACCTCTACGACCCCAGGGGGCCGAACCGGCCTCCCTACTCGGCCGACTTCCTCGCGCGCTACCGGGCCGCGCAGATCGCGCGGAATCGACGGATCACCGCGTGGGTCAAGGACGAGCTCGCCGGGCTCAGGGGCCGCGGCGAAGAGCTGCTCGAGCGCGCCTTCGTCGTGCACGGCACGATGGCCGACCCACGTTGGCTCGACCCGACGATCGACCCCAACGACCGCACACCGGGCCGGTGTTATCTGGGCGACCCGCGGATCGTCAACATGGGCCCGGTCGGACTGGCCCGCTTCAGCACCCTGCGCAGCTGGCTGTCGCAGTGGAGCCTGGACGACGCACTCGGCGACGGCCCGCGGTGCGCCGCCGACCTGACGGTGCCGACCCTGGTCATCGGCAACTCCGCCGACGATGCCTGCACGCCGAGCCACACGCAGCGCCTCTTCGATGCGGTCGGGCATGCGGACAAGGAGCTACACACCATTCCGGGCGCCACCCATTACTACTCTGGTGCGGCTCAGGTACCCCACCTGAATGCCGCTGTGGAACGCATCACCACGTGGATGGGAGAGCGATCATGGACCACGTTCTGAGTGCAGCCGAAGTTCGAGCAGCAGGTTGGCCGAAGGAGACCATCGACCACGCCGTCCGTCGACATGCGGCCGAGCGACCGGACGAACTGGCCGTCGTCGGACCCACGGCCTCGCTCACCTGGCGTGAGCTCGACGCCGCCGCCGGCCGGGCAGCCGCCATCATCCGCGCGACCGGTGGGCCCGCTCCCCGAGTGGCCTGGTTCGGCACCAACGACGTCGGCTACCTCGTCAGCCTGCTGGGTGCCTGGCGCAGCCGCGGCGGGCTCGTGGGGCTCAACTGGCGGCTGACCGACGGGGACCTCGCCGCCGCCGCGCAGGAGGCCGGAGTCACCCACATCTTCACCTCCGCCGCCTTTGCCGATCGTGCCGCCGCGCTCGCCGCGGACGGGGTCCACGTCGAGGTCGTCGACCAGACGGTGAGCAACCCGTGGCCGGACCTCGAGCCCGCCGAGCCTCTCGAACCCGAATACGACGACCTGGGTTTCGTGTTCTTCACCTCCGGCTCCACAGGCGTGCCCAAGTCGGTGCCCCAGGACCGGCTCGCGGTCGAGATCGGGGCGAGCACGCCGGTCGTGCACCGCTTCACGACCGACTCACGCCTGCTCATCATCCCCCCGGTCTTCCACCTCGCCGGGACCTACTGGGCGCAATACGGCCTGCTCTACGGCGCGCGCCAGACCTACATCGACAACCCGAGCCCCCAGGGCATCGTCGCCGCCATGGCCGAGCACGGCATCACGCACGCGGTCTATGTCCCCACCCTCATTCGGGCGATCGTCGACGAGTTGCGCGCCCGACCAGTGCCACTGCCGGCCCTGCGCCACATCGCCTATGGCGCCTCCCCCATCACCGTGTCGCTGCTTTCGGAGGCCCTCGAGGTCATCGGCTGCGAGTTCTGCCAGGTGATGGGGATGACCGAGGCGGGCGGCGTGGTGAGCTACCTACCCCCGGCGGACCACCTGATCGAGGGTCCCCATGCCCATCGGCTCGCCTCCGCTGGCCGCTGCACAGTCGGCGTGGAACTCGAGGTCCGCGAGCCAGGGATCGGCACGCCGCTTCCCGCCGGCGCCTCCGGTGAGCTGTGGTTCCGCACGCCGTTCATGGCCAACCACTACATCGGCCGACCCGAGCAGACCGCCAAGGTCTTCGTCGACGGTTGGATCAACTCCCGCGACATCGGGCACGTCGACGCCGACGGCTACATCTACATGGAGGGCCGCAGCGACGACATGATCATCACCGGCGGCGAGAACGTCCATCCGGGCGAGGTCGAGGGCGTCATCGCCGAGTTGCCCGACGTGGTCGAGTCGGCCGTCTTCGGCGTGCCCGACCCGCTTTGGGGACGCAAGGTCGCGGCTCTCGTCGTCTCCCGGTCGGGCAACCTCGATGCCGCGCAGGTCGTCGAGCACTGCCGCGGTCGCCTCGCCGGTTACAAGATCCCCAAGACGGTGGTCTTCCTCGACGAACTGCCCAAGACGGCGACCGGCAAGATCGTGCGTTCGGCCCTTCCCGACACCCTCGCCGCCATTGAGGAGACCGCATGAGCAGCACGCTCGAGCCGGACGAGGCACAGCTGGCACTGCGGGCCTACTTCGCCGGCTCGCCCGGCATCGCCCAGGTCCGGGGGGTGCGCGAAGGAACCGATTTCGCGGCCGCCGGTTTCGACCGGGACGACTGGGCTCGTCTGACCGAACAGGTCGGCTTGGCCGCCCTCGGGGCCCCCGAGGTCTGGGGTGGACTCGGTCTGGGCGCCTGCCACCTCGCCGCCGCCGTCGAGGAGTGCGGTGCCAGCCTGCACCCGGGCCCGGCCCGAGGCACCGCCCTGCTGGGGGCCGGCCTCGCGGCGCTGTCCCCCGATGCCCTCCCGGCCTCGGTGGCAAGCTCCGTCGCGGCGGTCCTCGCCGGAACTGCCGTCGTGGGACTGGCCGGGCTCACCGGCGACCGGCTCGCAGTCGGGCCCGACGGCACCGCCACCGGCACCCTGAGCGCGGTCACCCACGGCGCCGTCGCCGACCTCGTGGTGGCCGCCGCGGATCTGCCGGCCGGCCCGGCGATCGTGTTGGTCCTCGTCGCACCGGAGACGGCCCGCAGCCCACGACGGACGATCGACTTCGTCGTCCCCCGGGCCGACCTGTCGGTATGCCGCGCGCCCGCCGTCGCGCTCACCCGACCGGGCGACCGGACGGCATACACGCGGCTGGTCACCCTCGCGCGGCTGTTGTTGGCCGCGGAGCAGGTCGGCGGCGCCCAGGCATGCCTCACCGCCATGGTCGACTATGCGTTGCTGCGCCACCAGTTCGGCGAGCTCATCGGCTCCTACCAGGCCATCCAGCACCGATGCGCCACCGTCGCCGTCGACGTCGCGGCCGCCCGCGCGCTCGTCGCGGCGGCGGCCGCAGCCCTCGACGGACCGGCCGATGCGCACGACCGAGCGCAGGACCGGGCCGAGCCGCTCGCGCTGCTGGCCCGGGCCGAGGCTGCCGAGTGCTTCGTCGAGGCCTCGGCGGCATACGTGCAGCTCTCCGGCGGCATCGGATTCACCTGGGAGCACGACGCCCACCTCTACTTCCGCCACGCCCGTGCCACCGCCCCCGACGGCGGCACGCCCGCGCAACTGCGCGAGGCAGCGGTCAAGGCCGGCTGCCTCGACCTGCTCACCGCCCCGGTGGGCTGACCCTCCCTGAGCAAAGGACCCGCCATGCCCGTTCCCGTCATCGTCGAGGCCGTCCGCACCCCGGCCGGGAAACGCGGCGGCTCGCTGTCCGGCTGGCACCCGGTCGACCTCGCGGCCCACACGCTCACCGCGCTGATCGAACGGTCCGGGGTCGACCCCGGGCGGATCGACGACGTCATCATGGGGTGCGTCACCCAGGTAGGCCCGCAGAGCACGAACATCGGCCGCAATGCCGCGCTCGCGGCGGGGCTGCCCGAGGGCGTCCCCGGCACGACGATCGATCGGCAGTGCGGCTCGTCGCAGCAGGCCGTGCACTTCGCCGCGCAGGCGATCATGTCCGGGACCATGGACGTCGTCGTCGCGGCAGGGATCGAGTGCATGAGCACGGTGCCGATGTTCTCCAACGCCCCCGGTGGCGACATCCGGGCCGTCTATGGCGAGCGGATGCAGGCACGGTATGCCGACCGGGTCACCTTCGGCGTGCGCGGGCTTGTGCCCCAGGGACTGTCCGCCGAACTCGTCGTGGATCGCTGGGGGCTCACCCGCGAGGAGCTCGACGGCTATGCACTCGCCAGCCATGAGCGGGCCGCCCGCGCGCGCGACGAGGGCCGGTTCGACCGCGAGATCGTCCCGGTCCCCCGCAAGGTGCGGGACCGCGAGACCGGCGCCGTCACGGCATACGACGACCTGCTCACCGCCGACGAGTGCATCCGCGCGACGACTGCGGAAGCGCTCGCCGCGCTCACACCCGCGTTTATCGAGGCCGGGCGGGTCACCGCGGGCAATGCCTCGCAGATCGTCGACGGGTCAGCGGCAGTGCTCGTCATGAGCGAGCAGGCCGCCGCGTCGATGGGCCTGCGCCCACGCGCGGCCATCCGCCACCTCAGCCTGGTCGGCGACGACCCGGTCGCGATGCTCACCGCCCCCATCCCCGCGACCCGACGCGGGCTGGCGCGCTTCGGCGTCCGCGCGGACGAGATCGACCTCTACGAGGTCAACGAGGCCTTCGCCCCCGTCGTTCTCGCCTGGCTCAAGGAGATCGGCGTGAGCCACGACAAGGTCAACGTCAACGGCGGCGGCATTTCGCTGGGCCACCCGTTGGGCGCCTCGGGGGCCAAGCTGCTCGTCACCCTTCTGCACGAGCTTGAACGGACCGGCGGCCGCTACGGCCTGCAGACGATGTGCGAGGGCGGCGGGATGGCGCACGCGACCATCATCGAGCGGTTGCCGTGACCCTCACCGCCGACCTCGGCGGGACGGTTGCGGTCGTCACCGGCGCGTCCAGCGGGCTCGGACGGCACTTCTGCCGCGTGCTGGCCGCCAACGGCGCGACCGTCGTAGCCGCCGCGCGCCGCGCCGACCGGCTCGCCGAGCTGGCCGCCGAGCAGCCCCGCGTCCGGCCCGAGGTGTGCGACGTCACGAGCGCCCAGGATTGCGAGCGGCTCGTCGCGCGAGCCGTGGAACTCGGCGGGCCGCACGTGCTGGTGAACGCCGCCGGTTTCGGCGACGCCCAGCCGGCGTTGGAGACCTCGATCGAGAACTTCCGACGCACCCTCGAGGTCGACCTCACCGCCACCTTCCAGCTGTCCGTGCTCGCCGCCCGCGCGATGCTGGCCGCCGGACGCGGCGGGTCGATCGTCAACATCGCCTCGATCCTCGGTCTGGTCGGCTCCTGGCCGGTCACCCAGAGCGCGTATGCCGCGGCCAAGGGTGGGGTGGTCAACCTCACGCGCAGCCTGGGCACCGAGTGGGCACGCGACGGGATCCGGGTCAATGCGATCGCCCCGGGCTGGTTCCCCAGCGAGCAGACCGAGGCCATGTTCGCCGACGAGCGGGCCATGGCGTGGCTGCGCCGCAATCTGCCGGTCGGGCGGCCCGGCCAGGTGCAGGAGCTCGACGGTGTGCTCCTGCTGCTCGCCTCCCCCGCGAGCAGCTATCTCACCGGCCAGGTCATCACCGTCGACGGCGGCTGGACCGCCCGCTGACCACCCGGCATACCAGCTGCTGACCACCCATCCGCCGGCCACCCGAAGACACGAGGACACGAGAGCGCATGCGCCGAGATCTCTACGATCAGACCCACGAGGACTTCCGCGCGGCCTTCCGCGCCTTCGTCGCCGCGGAGATCGTCCCGCATCACGACCGGTGGGAGCAGGCCGGGAGGGTCGACCGCGAGATGTTCCGCAAGGCCGGCGACAACGGCTTCCTCGGGATGGCGGTCCCTGCGGAATATGGTGGCCTGGGCGCGCAGGACTTCCGGTTCAACGCGATCATCGGCGAGGAATTGCAGCGCGCCGGAGTCATCGGCTCCGGGATGTGCCTCACCCTGCACAACGACGTCGCATTGCCGTACTTCATGGAGGCAACGACGCCGGAGCAGCGCCGCCGCTGGTTGCCCGGCATGGTGACCGGAGAGCACATGGCCGCCATCTCGATGACCGAGCCGGGGTGCGGCTCGGACCTGGCCGCGCTGCGCACCCGGGCACGTCGCGACGGCGAGCACTATGTCGTCGACGGGGCGAAGACCTTCGTCACCAACGGACTCAACGCCGACCTGGTCATTGTCGCGGTGCGCACCGACCCGACCGAGCGCCACCGCGGGATCAGCCTGCTGGTCGTGGAGGAGCCGACCCCCGGCTTCACCCGGGGCCGGCATCTGGACAAGATCGGGCTGCGCAGCCAGGACACTGCGGAGTTGTTCTTCGAGGGCGCCCGCGTCCCTGCCGACAACCTCATCGGCGGCGAGGGCAACGGCTTCACCGTGCTCATGCGCAACCTCGCCCAGGAACGGCTCGGGCTCTGCGTGTCGGCGATCTCCGCGGCCCGGACGGCGCTGCGGCATACCGTCGACTACTGCGCCCAGCGGGAGGTCTTCGGCACCCGCGTGCTCGACCTGCAGAACACCCGTTTCACCCTCGCCGAGCTGGGCGCCAAGGTCGACGCGATCCAGGTCTTCGTCGACCGACTGATCGCCCTGCACCTCGAGGGCGAACTCACCGGCGAGGACGCGGCCAAAGGCAAACTGCTCACGACGGCGCTGCAGCAGGAGGTGATCCGCGAGGGGCTTCAGCTGCACGGCGGCTATGGCTTCATGCGCGAATACCCCATCGCCCGTGCCTATCTCGACGCGCCGATCCAGTCGATCTTCGGGGGAACCAACGAGATCATGCGCGAGATCGTCGCACGCACCCTCGAGACGAGCTACGGCTCCAAGGCTCCCTCATGACGGTTCGGCTGGAGCGCGACGGCGGCGTCGCCACGATCACGATGGATCGCCCGGAGAAACGCAACGCGATGACCGACGCGATGTGGTCGGCCTTCGAGGCTCGACTGGGCGACCTCGACCCCGGCGGGACCGACCGGGTGCTCGTCGTCACCGGCGCGGGCGGCGCCTTCTGCGGGGGATCCGACGTCGGCGGGCTGCTCGAGGACCTGCCGTCCTTGCGCGAGCGGATCGACGTGTCCAACCGGTGCGTGCTCGCCATGCGTGAGCTGCCGATCCCCACGATCGCCAAGGTCGGTGGCGTCGCCGCCGGGTCGGGGGCGAACCTCGCCCTCGCCTGCGACCTGGTGTATGCCGCCGACAGCGCACGTTTCGTCCAGATCTTCATCCACCGCGGGCTCTCCCTCGACAGTGGGGCGAGTTGGCTGTTGCCGCGTCTGGTCGGCGAGCGCCGCGCGCTCGAGCTGTCGCTGCTCGGCGACCCGGTCGCAGCGGCGGCGGCATACGACATGGGGATGGTGACCGCGGTGGTCGCCGACGATCGGCTCGATGAGCGGGTGGGCGAGGTGGCCGCGCGCCTGGCCGCGTTCAACCCGCTCGCTCTGGCCGGCACCAAACGGCTGGTCGCGACGACCTGGACCCGCACCCTCGGTCAGGCCCTCGACGCCGAGGCCGACAATCAAGTAGGAGTGATCACTTCCGACGACGCGCGAGCACGGATCGGTGGTTTCCGACGGAGTGCGCATGGCTGAGATCCGAATCGTCGAGGTGTCCCCACGCGACGGTCTGCAGAACGAGTCCGTGCTGCTGACCACCGATCAGAAGCACGAACTCGTCCGCCGCGCAGTACGATTCGGCGCCCGCAACGTCGAGGTCACCAGCTTCGTCCACCCCGGCAAGGTGCCCGCGATGGCCGACGCCGAGCAGCTGCTCGCCCGGCTCTCCCCCGCCGACGGGGTCGTCTACAGCGCGCTCGTGCTCAACGAACGCGGGCTCGAGCGGGCGATCGCCGCCGGCGTCACCGAGGTCAATGCCGTCGTCCACTGCACCGACACCTTCAGCCGTCGCAACCAAGGCACCGACATCGCCGGCGGGGTGCGGATCTGGCAGGCCGTCGCGGCCCGCTGCGCACACGCCGGCGTCCGGGCCAACGTCACCCTGGCGGTGGCCTTCGGGTGCCCGTTCGAAGGCGAGGTCACGCCCGAGGTGGTCCGTGAGGTTGGCGGGCGGGTGCTCGACGCGGGCATCCCGGCGGAGCTCTCGCTCGCCGACACGATCGGGGTCGCCGTGCCGCGCGACGTCACCCTGCGCGTCGACGCGGTGCGCGACCTGCTGCCAGGCGGCACCGCCCTGCGGGCACACTTCCACAACACCCGCAACACCGGCGTCGCCAACGCCCTCGCCGCCATCGACGCCGGGGTGACCATCCTCGACTCCAGCCTCGGGGGGATCGGGGGGTGCCCCTTCGCGCCGCGCGCCACCGGCAATGTCGCGACCGAGGACCTGGTCTATGCCCTCGACCGGTCCGGGATCACCCACGATCTCGACCCGGGCTCGGTGCACGAGGCCGGCGAATGGCTGGAGGCTGTCATGGGCCGCCCGCTGCCGGCGATGGTGCTCCACGCGGGTGGATTCCCCGTCACCCGACTCGGCACCGGCTGACCCCGGCATCCGTTTGCGCCCGACCCGAAGAAGGAGCTCCCCTTGTCGCCCACGGCCCCGCCCGACGTCTTGCCGTCGCACCCCACCATCTCGGTGACCCAC
Organism: Actinomycetes bacterium; assembly: GCA_029552065.1. Taxonomy (GTDB): domain Bacteria; phylum Actinomycetota; class Actinomycetes; order Actinomycetales; family Dermatophilaceae; genus Phosphoribacter. The sequence continues at coordinate 39,294 of JAKPEG010000225.1, read as the reverse complement.
GAGGACGGGGTCGCCGTGCTGCGCCTCGACGTGCCGGGACGCACGATGAACGTCGTCGACGAGACCGTCGTCGACGATCTCATCGCGGCCATGGACGCGGCCCTGCTCGACCCCGCCGTCGTCGGCATCGTGCTCACGTCGGGCAAGGAGGGGTCCTTCGGCGGCGGCGCCGACCTCACCACCCTGCCCGCGCTGGCCGAGGACCCCGAGTCGACCGTGCGCTATCTCGAGAAGGTCCACCGACTCATGGAGTCGATGTGCCAGACGCCCAAGCCGATAGTCGCCGCGCTGGAGGGCTATGCCCTCGGCGGTGCCTTCGAACTGGTCCTCGGGTCCAGCACCATCGTCGCCACGGAAGACGCGGTGGTCGGACTGCCTGAGGCCACCCTCGGGCTCATCCCGGCCGGCGGCGGCACCCAGCTCATCCTGCGCCGCGTGGCCCCCGAGACGGCCGCCGAACTGCTCGTCACCGGCCGCACACTCACCGCCCCGAGCGCCCTGGAGGTCGGATTGGTCGATCGGGTCGTGCCCGCCGACGACCTGATCGCCACCGCCATCGCGACGGCGCGCACCGGCGAGGTCCCGCTGCTGCACCACCCCGGCCCGGATCTGGCCCGTGCAGACGCCGCCGACGCAGCCGGCCGCGCGGTGCGGCGTGTGCCGAGCGAGACGGCCCGTGCGGCCGTTCTCGGCCTCTTGCGCCGCGGGCTGTCCGAGGGCCGCGCCGCCGGCCTGGCCGGGGAACGCGAACTCTTCGTCCCACTCCTGCGCGGCGACGAGAGCGCCGCCCTCATTCACCTCTTCCACGCCGAAACCGCTGCCAAGCGCCGGTTCCGAGGCCTGGGCACCGCCCCGACGGCGATCGCGGTCGTCGGCGGTGGACAGATGGGCGCGGGCATCGCGGCGGCTGCGGTCGCGCACGGGCTGCGCGCAGCGGTTCGCGACATCGACCCTGCCCGGATCGGCGGCGCCCGCGAGCGGGCGGCGGCGGCCGGCCCGCAGGCGCTGGCGCGCTGGACGGGCACGAGTGCGTGGGAGGGCTTCGAACCCGCGCAGGTGGTCGTCGAGGCCGTGCTCGAGCTACCCGACCTCAAGCGCGAGACCCTCGCCCTCGTCGACGCCCGAGTCGGCCCCGACACCCTCATCACCACCAACACCTCGGCGATCCCCGTGGCCCGCCTCGCAGCGGCGCTCTCCCGTCCGCACCAGTTCCTCGGGACCCACTTCTTCTCCCCGGTCGAGAAGATGCCCCTCGTCGAGCTCGTCCCCCACGCAGGCACCGACGCCGACAGTGTGGCCCGCGCCGGTGGCTTGGCCCGGGCTCTGGGCAAGGTGGCCGTGGTCGTCGCCGACCGGCCTGGCTTCTATACCTCCCGGGTCTATGCGCGCTGGCTTGTCGAGGGTCTGCGCCTGCTCGCCGAAGGAGCCGATCCCGCCCTCGTCGAGAGCGAGGCCCGGGCCGTGGGATTCCCCGTCGGGCCGCTGCAGGCCTGCGACGAAGTGACGCTCGAGCTGGTCCGGGACGCGAGCGTCGTCCAGGTCGCCGAGCGCGTCTTCCCCGGCCGGATCGACGTGCCCGCCGTCAAGGAGTTGCTCGAACGGCTCATCGACGCCGGGATCCGCGGCAAACGCCACGGCCGCGGCTGCTATGGGTATGCCGCGGGGCGACGCTCCGGCATCGAACCCGACCTCGCGAGGGTGGTGGCCTCCCCGGGCCCGGGGGTCGCACCCGGCGCGTCGGGCGAACGGCTGCTGCTCGCCTTCGTCACCGAGTCGCTGCAATGTTGGGACGACGCGACCCTGTGTCATCCCGACGACGGCGACGTCGCCGCCGTCCTGGGCATCGGATTCCCGCGGGCACTCGGCGGGCCTTTCCATTGGGTGGACCGTCAGGGCGCAGGCGAGGCGCTCGCCCGCATCGAGCGTCTGGCCTCACCCGCCTTCCCGGCCGGAGCGGCACTCCCGAGGCTCGCCGCCACCTCGGGTCGCTTCGCCGACGAGCCCCGTCGAGCGCGACCGGGGCCCTGAGGTACGCACCTGCCCGGGTGGTGCCGCCGTGACAGAGTCGATCGGCGGCAGCCCGTCGGGCTAGCGGCCGAGGAACTTGTCGAAGCCGGGCGGCAGGGAGCCGGCGTCGAAAGGCGCGTCGGTGCCGGCACCGGGCGGCATACCGAAGGCCGACCCGGCGGCGTCCTGGCGCGCGGTGGCGGCGCGGTCGGCGATCGCGCGCTCCTCGGCGGCACGCTTGGCCGGGTTGCCGCTCTTGGCCTTCTTGCGACTGGCGACCGGCTTGGCCTTGCGGATGCCCGGCATCCCGGGCAGGCCGGCGCCGCCGCCCCGGGCGAGGGACTTCATCATCTTCTGGGCCTGGCCGAAGCGTTCGAGCAACTGGTTGACGTCGCTCACCTGCATGCCCGAACCACGGGCGATCCGCTGACGGCGCGAACCGTTGATCACCTTGGGGTGGGTGCGCTCGAACGGGGTCATCGAGCGGACCATCGCCTCGACCCGGTCGAACTCCCGCTCGTCGAAGGCGTCGAGCTGGGCGCGCATCTGCTGCATGCCCGGCATCATCCCGAGCATCGATTTGAAGTTGCCCATCCGTTTGATCGCGGACATCTGCTCGAGGAAGTCCTCGAAGGTGAAGTCCTCCTCGGCGAGGAACTTGCGCGCCATCTCGTCGGCCTGGCGCTTGTCGAAGGCCCGCTCGGCCTTCTCGATGAGGGTGAGGACGTCACCCATGTCGAGGATGCGCGAGGCCATCCGGTCGGGGTGGAAGACCTCGAAGTCGGCGACCCCCTCGCCGATCGAGGAGAACAGGATCGGCCGCCCGGTCACCTGGGCGATCGACAGGGCCGCGCCACCGCGCGCGTCACCGTCGAGCTTGGACAGGACGACCCCGGTGAAGCCGACCCCGTGTTGGAAGGCCAGCGCCGTGTCGACCGCCGCCTGGCCGATCATCGCGTCGACGACGAAGAGGACCTCGTCCGGCCGGATCGTCGCACGGATCCGCTTGGCCTGGTCCATCAGGTCGGCGTCGACCGCGAGCCGGCCTGCGGTGTCGACGATGACGACGTCGTAGAGCTTGGAGATCGCGTACTGGATCCCGTCGTCGGCCACCTGCACCGGGTCGCCGTAGGAGCGGGTGCCCTCACCGGTCGACCCGACCGCGTCATGCCCGGCGATGTTGCCGCGCTCGGGCGCGAAGACCGGCACCCCGGCACGCTCACCGACGACCTCGAGCTGGGTGACGGCGTTGGGTCGCTGGAGGTCGGCGGCGACGAGCACCGGGGTGTGGCCCTGCTCCTTGAGCCAGCGCCCGAGCTTGCCGGCGAGGGTCGTCTTGCCCGACCCCTGCAGGCCGGCGAGCATGATGACCGTCGGCGGGTTCTTGGCCAGGGCCAGCCCGCGGGTCTGCCCGCCCAGGATCGCGACGAGCTCCTCGTTGACGATCTTCACGATCTGTTGGCCGGGGTTGAGCGCCTGGCTCACCTCCGAGCCCAGCGCCCGCTCACGAACCGAGGCGACGAAGGTCTTGACGACCGGAAGGGCGACGTCGGCCTCGAGCAGCGCCAGCCGGATGTCGCGCAGCGTCGTGTTGATGTCGTGCTCGGACAGCCGGCCCTTGCCCCGCAGGTTGCGGAAGGTCGCGGTCAGCCGGTCGGACAGGTTGTTGAACACCCGCAAACACTACCTTTCGCACGGCATACGGGCCGATCGGCCGGTGCCGCGCCCGCCTCAGTCGTCGCGCAGCCGCACGTCGGCGGCGTCGATGAGCCCGGTGATGAGCCGGCCCACGGCGGCCGGTTCGAGCAGCCCGCCTCGGACGTCGGTGAGATAGAAGGTGTCGACGGCCTGGCCGGCGTGGGTGGCGATGTGGGCACTGCGCACGGAGACCCGCTCGCGCGCGAGGGTCCGCCCGAGGGTGAACAAGAGCCCGGGCCGGTCGCCGGCCCGCAGTTCGAGGACCGTGGCCGTGCTCGAGGCACCCGTGACGAGCATCGCCCGGGTGACGCCGCGGAAGCCGCTGCTGCCGCGGGTCGACGCGGCCGCCGCCTCCCGGCGCTGCAGCTGGGCCAGCGGTGCCTGGTCGCCGGCCGCGAGCCGGCTCAGCCCGCGGGCCAGCGCGGCCGGGTCGGGAGCGTCCCCGCGGGGGGCGTCCACGTGCCATTCGTCGATCGCGAGGCCCTCGACCGTGCGCAGGATCGCCGAGCGCACGACCAGGCCCTCGGTGGCCAGCAGGCCCGCGACGTCGGCGAAGAGGCCGAGCCGGTCGCGTTCGACGACGAGCACCCGGTATGCCGTGCCGAGACTCTCGACGCGCACGACCGGATGACCCTCGCGGACACGCTCGCCGAGCGCTCGGTCGACCTCGAGCGGGAGCGCGAGGTCGTCCTCGAGCGCCGACGGAGTGACGGTGAGCCGGCGCCGGGCCTCCTGGGTGAGCCGCCCGACGAGTTGCGCCCGCCAGTCGGTCCAGGCGGCCGGACCGGCGGCGACCGCGTCGGCCTCGGTGAGGGCCCGCAGCAGCGTGAGGGTCTCGAGTGAGTCGTCGACGGCCTCGGCGAGGGTCGCGTGCGTGCCCGGATCGTGCGGGTCGCGGCGGGTGGCGAGCTCGACGAGGGTGAGGTGCTCGCGGACGAGGCGCACGACGAGGGTCCGGTCCGCGTCGGCCACCCCGAGCCGGCGCAGGATCCGGTCGGCCACCGGCGCGCCGACCTCGGCGTGGTCGGCGGCCCCGGCGACCTTGCCGATGTCGTGCAGGAGTGCGGCCAACAGGAGCAGGTCGGGTCGGTGGACGTCGCGGACGAGTCCGCCGGCGACGACGACGGCCTCGATCGAGTGCCGGTCGACGGTGTGCCGGTGAACGGCGTTGTGCTGCGGCCGGCTGCGCACGTCCTGCCATTCGGGGATCCACTGCTCGACGATCCCCGCGAGGTCCAGGCCCTCCCACACCCCGACCAGGCCTGGGCCGGCGGCGAGCAGGTCGGTGAAGAGCGCGAGTGCGTCGGCCGGCCACGGCTGAGGCAGGGGCGGGCAGCCTGCGGCGAGGTTGGCGAGCGTGGCGGGGGCGAGCGGCATACTCTCGCGGGCGGCCACGAGAGCGGCCCGCAGGGCGAGCAGCGGGTTGTTGCGCGGGTCCACCCCCGCGCCGAGGACGACCTCGCCGTCGTGCCGGAACAGCCCGTAACCCAACGGTTCGAGCGTCGGCCGACGCGGGCCGGCACGGAGCAACCTTGCCCGTTGGGACTGGGAGGCGCGCCGGAGCGTGCCGTCGAGCGCATAGGCGACGACCCGCGCCGCGTGGGACAGGTCGGTGAGCATCCGGTCGGTCTCGTCGTAGCCCAGCAGCGCGGCGACCGCGTCGTGGTCCTCGCGGCCCAGCCGGTCGCGGGCCCGGCCCGTGACGACGTGGACCGCGTCGCGCACGTCGAGGATCCGCAGGTATGCCGCGTCGACCTCACCGTGCGGCCGGTCGGCGAGCCACGCGGCCGTGAGCGCACGCAGGATGGTCATGTCGCGCAGGCCGCCGCGGGCCTCCTTGAGGTCCGGCTCGATGAGGTGGGCGGCGTCCCCCATCCGGGTATGCCGCGCGGTCACCGCCTCGAGCACCTCCGGCAGGCGTTTGCGGGCGTTGGCCCGCCAGTCGTGGGCCACGGTGGAGCGGGCCGCACTTACCACCTGTTCGTCGCCGGCGATCCAGGTGAGGTCGAGCAGGCCGATCGCCGCGGAGAGGTCGGCCTGGGCCACCTGGCGGCACTGGGCGACCGTGCGGACCGAGTGGTCGATCTTGATGCCGGCGTCCCACATGGGATACCAGAGCCGGTCGGCGAAAGCGTCGAGGGTCTTCTGGTTGGTCCCCCGACCCTCGTGGAGCAGGACGAGGTCGTAGTCGCTGAGCGGACCGGCGTCGCCTCGGGCGATGCTGCCCACCGCCGCGAGGGCCAGACCCGGAGTGGCCCGGTCGGCGCTGGCCTCGGTCCACCGCTGGCCCAGCCACTCCCGGGCGAAGTCGGCGAGGGCGGCCCGACGCGCCGGGCCGGCGCCCGCAGCGGCGAAGCTGCGGGTGCCGGCCAGGTCGAGCCGCCGTTGTGTGACGTCGGACATGCGATGCGGTCTTCCTTGCTCGTCGGGCCCTCGGCTGAGGGCGGTCTGGCAGCCGAGGGCAGACCTCTCGTGGGTGGCCCGCCCCATGCCCGGTCCCCGCGGTGCCGGACGAGGATGGTGATCGGCCTCAGATGGCCGCCACGCCCCGCTCCCCCGTGCGGACCCGCACGAGGTCGTCCACCGGCACGGACCAGATCTTGCCGTCCCCGATCCGCCCGGTCTGGGCGGCTCGCAGGATGACGTCGATGACGGCCGAGCTGTCCAGGTCGTCGGCCAGTACCTCGAGGCGCACCTTGGGGACGAAGTCGACGGTGTACTCGGCCCCGCGGTAGACCTCGCTGTGGCCCTTCTGCCGACCGAAGCCGGAGGCCTCGCTGATCGTCATCCCGGAGATCCCGTAGGCCTCGAGCGCTTCCTTGACGGTCTCCAACTGGTGGGGCTTGATGATGGCGGTGACGAGCTTCATGCGCTGGCTCCTTCGGTGATCGACGGGGCGGACGGCTTGCTGACCCCGGCCTCGGCGAAGGCACCGGCGAAGCGGCCCCCGCTGCCCGCCGTGAGGTCATAGGCGGACTCGGCGTGGACGAACTGGTCGATGCCCGCGGTCTCGGCGTCCTTGTCGATCCGCCAACCCATCGTCGCCTTGAGCAGCAGACCGAGGACGAGGGTGACGACGCCCGAGACGACCATCGTGACGAGGGCGACGACGATCTGCAGGAGGGTCTGCTGGAAACCGCCGCCGTAGAACAGGCCCGTGGTCGTGGAGAGCAGGCCCGCCCCGACCGTGCCCCAGAGGCCGGCGACCAAGTGGACGCCGACGACGTCGAGCGAGTCGTCGTAACCGAAGCGGTACTTGAGACCGACCGCGAGGGCGCAGAAGGCACCGGCGAAGATGCCGAGGATGATCGATCCCAGCGGGGAGAGTGCTCCACACGCCGGGGTGATGGCGACCAGCCCGGCGACGACGCCGGAGGCGGCGCCGACCGAGGTGGCGTGCCCGTCGCGCAGCTTCTCGACGATGAGCCAGCCGAGCATCGCGGCGGCGGTCGCGGCAGTCGTGTTGACCCAGACGAGGGCGGCCGTGCCGTCGGCGGCGAGCTCGGAGCCGGCGTTGAAGCCGAACCAGCCGACCCAGAGCATGCCTGCCCCGATCATCGTGAGCGGCACGTTGTGCGGCCGCATCGCGACCTTGCCGAAGCCCAGACGCACGCCGACGATGAGGGCGAGGACCAGGCCCGCCATACCGGCGTTGATGTGCACGACCGTGCCACCGGCGAAGTCGATCGGCACGACGTCGGCCTTGCCGTCGGTCGCTCCGAAGAGCTTGGCCGAGAGCCCGCCGTCCGCCGCGGACAGCAGGCCGCCGCCCCACACCATGTGGGCCATCGGGAAGTAGGCGAGGGTCACCCACAGCGCGGCGAAGACCATCCAGGTGCCGAACTTCACCCGGTCGGCGATCGCGCCGCTGATGAGGGCGACGGTGATGATCGCGAAGGTCATCTGGAAGGCAACGAGGGCGAGTTCGGGGATGTCGCCGTAGCCGTCGTAGCCGAACGGATTGACCAGGCCGTCGGTGCCGGCGAGCCCGAACTTCTCGAACGGGTTGGCGATGATCCCGGCGATGTTCTCGGTCCCGAAGGACATCGAGTAGCCGTAGAGGACGTAGATGACGCCGACGAGCCCCGCAGCCCCGAACGACATCATCATCATGTTGAGGACGGACTTGGCCCGGGTCATGCCCCCGTAGAAGAGGGCGAGGGCGGGCACCGTCATGAGGAGCACCAGCGACGCACACAGGATGACGAAGGTCGTCGCCGCGTAGTCGATGGTGGCGTCTGCCAATGGCATCTGGAGTGTGCTCATGACTCCACACGATGACCGGACGGCGTTTCCGGGAAGGCCTGAGCGTGTTACGGGCGTGTTATCGGGCCCGCCCGCAGGTAAGGATCGCGTTTCCGCCGCTCGGGCGCGCGCGGCCGGTATGCCGGTATGCCGGGTCAGTCCAGGAGCGCGTCGACGAAGGCCGCCGGGTCGAAGGGCGCCAGGTCGTCGGGGCCCTCGCCCAGCCCGACGAGCTTGACCGGCACGCCGAGCTTGCGCTGGACCGCGACGACGATCCCGCCCTTGGCGGTGCCGTCGAGCTTGGTGAGCACGATGCCGGTGACGTCGACGGCCTGGCCGAAGACCCGGGCCTGCTCGAGACCGTTCTGACCGGTCGTCGCGTCCAGGACGAGCAGCACCTCGTCGATCGGGCTGAGCTTCTCGATCACCCGCTTGACCTTGCCGAGCTCGTCCATGAGGTTGGTCTTCGTGTGCAGCCGGCCGGCCGTGTCGATGAGCACGACGTCGGCCTCGATCTCGGCGGCCGCCTTCACCGCGTCGTAGGCGACGGCGGCCGGGTCGGCCCCCTCGCGTTCGGAGCGGATGGTCGGGACCCCGACCCGGTCGCCCCAGGTCGCGAGCTGGTCGGCGGCCGCGGCCCGGAAGGTGTCGGCCGCCCCGAGCACGACGTCGCGGTCCTCGGCGACGAGGACGCGCGCGAGCTTGCCGACGGTCGTCGTCTTGCCGGTGCCGTTGACGCCGACGACGAGGACGACCGCAGGCCGCCCCTGCACCCGGCTCGAGGCGATCCGCCGGTCCATGCCCGGGTCGACCAGGCGCAGCAGGTCCTCCCGTAGCCAGCTGCGGACCTGCGCCTCGTCGGTGCTCCCCTCGACCTTCACCTGGGTCTTGAGCGAGGCGACGAGCTCGCCGGTCGCCTCGGGCCCGAGGTCGGCGAGCAGCAGGGTGTCCTCGACGTCCTCCCACGCGGCGTCGTCGAGGTGCCCGCGGGACAGCAGCGCGAGCAGCCCCTTGCCGAGCGCGGTGTTGCTCCGGGCCAGTCGGGCGCGCAGCCGCGCGAGTCGCCCGCGTGCGCTCTCCGGCTTCTCGTATGCCGGTGCCTCGGGCTCCGCGGGCAGGGTCCCCGTGTCGGCGGCGGCCTCCCCGGGTGTCGTCGTGACCGGCCCGCCGGGCAGGGTCGCGACCCCGCCGCCGTCGCCTCCCCCGGCGCCGCCCGACGGCAGCCCGGTGCCGGTCGAGCCGGGAGTCCTCGCCGGCGGTGGCAGGGTCGCCGTGCGCCCGGCGCGCCCGCGCACCAAGCCGACGACCGCACCGACCCCCACGAGGGCGATGACGGCAACAAGAACGACCCACTGCCAGACCTGCTCGAACATGGCTCCATCCTCACATGCGGCCCGCGGCGACGCCCTGCCCGCCCTCAGGGCACTGTCGAATACCGCCGCCACTGCCGTTGAGTGGCGGCGCTCGTGGGTCGGGCCTGCGGGAGGGTGAATGGTGGTCGCCGCCGGCGGACGCTCCTGCGCGATCGACGAGAGCGCCGACACCACGCTCCTCGGCGGCGGACCGCTCGACTTCGCCAGCGCTCGCCGAACTTGGTCACGGTCCCCGGATCGTCACCCAGGTGACTGTCCGCACCGCCGACCGCGTCCGCGTCCACCGGGCCGTCAAGCCACACGTTTGTCCCGGCGCCGGCATGCCTTCAGCGCTGAAGCTCACCGACGCTCGCCGGCAAACGCAGAACCCGGCCAGCGGCAACCATCGCACGAAGGAGCTCCATGGCTTGTCTCGCGGTCAGTTCCCGATCGGCCACCAGCCCGGCCACCAGGTCGACTGTCTCCCGCGTGGTGATGCCTTGTCGGCGGGCAAACTCGAGGGCGTCACGATCATCGCTGACCCACCAGGCGCCAGCCCAGCCCGGATCTTCCTTGAGCAGGTAGCACGTTTGGGCTTCCCCCAGATGCTTGAGCGGGGCGCTGACGGTCCCACCGAAGACGTCGACACGAAGATGCTCGATTCGTGCGATGGCGATCTCGTCATCGATCTCGATCGCCTCGCCGAGCCACCCACGGATCGAGATCGTGGCCAGGTCGGGCAGGAATGCCGCTGAGCGTGTCACTTCGTCGGCGACGGCCTCAGTCCATCGGCCCCGGCCTCTGAGCGCCCCCTCGAGAAGGTCCAACCGCTGCACGGCCGCGAAATTGCACAGGACCGTGTTGTCGGGGAAGACCGCGGCGCTCATGTCAGCCGGACACCTCGCGGCTGCGCTCGAGCTCGGCTCGCAGCGTCACCGTGTCGACTCCCAGCAGGTTGGCATAGGGCCGCAGCGTCGTCCGTTCGTCGAGATAGGCGGCAAACAGGTCACGGGCCAGCAGACCGGGGCGACGCGGTTCGGTGGAGTATGCCGTCGCTGCGGCCATCGCCTCGGCCGCGCCGGCGAGCCGGGCAGCCTGCGCAGCCGACATCCCCTGCCACGCAGCCGCGGCCCCTGAATCGATGAGGCGCAGCTCACGCAGCCGGAAGGCAAGTGCCGAGGGCGAGACCATCAGGCTGACGGCCAGTGCCGCGAAGCCAGCCTGGTCGAACCCGCGCACGACCCGGGCGCGCAGGATCGGCTCGGGCATGAGGAAGACGGCGGCGAACGCATTCGCCCTGCGCTCCGAGTTGTCTCCGCGCGCGTAGACGTCCTGGTCGAGATGCACCCCCTGATCGTCACCGGCAAGAAGGTGACCCAATTCGTGAGCGATGGTGAACCGCAGCCGAAAGGCGACAGGGGTGAGCGCGGCTAGGATGAGCTTGACTCCATCGGTCGCGACGGCGAGACCGTCAAAGCCGTCGCCGAGTGACGTGATGGCGACGTCCACCCCGAATGCCTTCTCGACCACAATCGCCAGATCCAGAACCACGGGATCAAGATCCATCGCCGAGAGCCGGGCAAGCGCCTCACCTGCCAGAGCGACTCCGGTCGAGACTGCTCGGCGGGCCTCGGACCGCGACGGCACGGGAGCCCACGGCTGGTGATAGCCCAGTCGAGCCGCGGACTCCCTCAGCTCGACGATGCGACCTGCCTCGGCGAGCGCGAGCTCGGTGGAGCTGCCCCGCGAGGCCCGAGCCGCCGTGGCCAGCGGCGTCTCGGCCCCGGTGAGCAGCCAGTCGACGGTCACCTGGGAGCGCTCGGCGATCCGGGCAAGGTCGAGCGACGAGAAGCGTCGAGCTCCCGACAGCGATTTGGACAGCTTTGTTGGGTCGAGCCCGATAGACAGCGCGTAGTCCCCTTGGCTCATGCCGCTGCGCACGACGAGTTCGCGCACCCGATCCGCCGGTGTGGTCATGGTCACCACCCTGCCAGCGACTTGCGAAAATCGCAAGTCGCTGGCAGGGTGGGCGTTGGGTTTTCGGTGCTTCGGGCAGTGGAGGGCGCTGATGACGTGCGCGGTGCGGTCGGGACGGTGTGGACGGCGCCTGACAACCTCGTCCAGCGAGGGCAACTCACGGCGTTACTGCACCATGCAGTCGAACGTGCCCGTGAATCAGTCGTGTGCTCGACGTTCAACTTCCAGCGGTCCTCTGTTCTGTGGGAGGTGCTCGCAGGTGCCGCGCGGCGGCCAGAGTTGTCCGTGCGGGTGTATCTGGACACCGGGGCTGCGGACCGTCATCCCGTGGCAGGTGCGCCGACGACTTCCGAGATGGCCGCTGCCATGGCGGGTGCGACCCTTCTACGGACGCGGCGCCGCAACGGTTCACTGGTGCGAAGCCACGCGAAATTCGTCTCGGTCGACCATCGCTTCCTTGTGGTGACCAGCGCCAACTTCTCCACCTCGGCCGAGCAGCACAACGTCGAGCTTGGCCTGGTGATCGACGATGCGGTAGTTGCGCAGGGCATCGAAGGGCAAATGGCGGAGTTCGAGAACCACCTCTATGAGGTCGTTAGGCGCAGCTAGAGCTGTTGTCAGCCCCCTGGGCCGTCAGGTCGCCACCCAGAGACAGAAGGGGTGACCGGCCGGGTCGAGCAGGACGCGCACGTCGTCCTGCGGCTGGTATGCCGCGAGCCTCGCCCCGAGCGCGACGGCACGCTCGACCGCCGCGTCCAGCTCGCCCTCGACCCGGATCTCCAGGTGTGCCTGCATCTGCTGGCCGTCCGCGGTCTGCGGCCATACCGGCGGCACGTGGGTCGGCTCGCCCTGGATCGCCAGCGCGACCGACCCGTCCGAGGCGAGCAGGTAGTGCCAGCCGGGATCCTCGTCGTGCACGGCATAGCCGAGCAAGGAACCATAGAAGCCGGACAGGGCGGGCACGTCCGCGGCCGAGAGCGACAAGGTCGAGACCCGCACCCGCGGCGGCATACCGGCAGGCGGTGGCACCCAGCCGCAGCGCACCCGGTTGCCGTCGGGGTCGGTGAGATGGATCTCGCGGGCCCACGGCGCCTCGCTCACCTCGAGGCCAAACTCGGCCGCGATCCGGTCGATGTCGGGCAGGTAGAGATAGACGAGCGAGGGCCCCCGGGCGTCGCCGGCGTGCTCGGAGAGGTGGACGATGGCGTCGTCGCGACGCAGGCCGACATAGAGCGGCATACCCGGCTCGAAGCGGTGCTCGAACTCGACGGCGAAGCCCAGCCGTGCCCACCACGCGATCGCCGCCTGGCCGTCGCGCACCCGCAGAACCGGCGCGCCGCCGGCGCGCATCAGAAGACCTCCACCCGCTGCGCCGGTTCGAGCCACATCCCGTCGCCCTCGCCGACCCCGAAGGCCGCGTGGAAGGCGTCGACGTTGCGCACGACGTTGGCCCGGCATTCCTGCGGCGCGTGCGGGTCTACGGCCAGGAGCATCGCCGCCGTCTCGGGGCGCGCCTTGCCCATCCACACCTGGGCCCAGCCCAGGAAGAAGCGCTGGTCGCCGGTGTAGCCGTCGAGCACCGGCGGCTCGCTGTCGCCGCACGCGAGCCGGTATGCCGCGTGGCCGACTCCCAGCCCGGCCAGGTCGCCGAGGTTCTCCCCCACCGTGAGCGCGCCGTTGACGTGCCGGTCGGGGACGCCCGCGAGGGTGAGCGCGTCGAACTGGGCGATGAGCCGGGCGGAGAGGGCGTCGAAGGCCGCCCGGTCGTCCTCGGTCCACCAGTCGCGCAGGTTGCCGGCCGCGTCGTAACGGCTGCCCTGGTCGTCGAAGCCGTGCCCGATCTCGTGCCCGATCACCCCGCCGATACCCCCGTAGTTGACGGCGTCGTCGGCGTCGACGTCGAAGAACGGCGGTTGCAGGATCGCCGCGGGGAAGACGATCTCGTTCATCCCCGGGTTGTAGTAGGCGTTGACGGTCTGCGGGGTCATGAACCATTCGGACCGGTCGACCGGACCGCCGAGCTTGGCGAGGTTGCGGTCGGTCTCGAAGGCCTGGGCGGCAGCGACGTTGGCGAGCAGGTCGTCGCCGACCACGAGCGCCGAATAGTCGCGCCAGGTCTGCGGATAGCCGATCTTCGGCGTGAAGGCCTCGAGCTTGGCGGCGGCCGCCGCCTTCGTCTCGGCACCCATCCACGCGCGGCTCGCGAAGGACCGTCGGAAGGCCTCGACGAGGTGGGCGACGAGGGTCTCCATCCGCTCCTTTGCCCGCGGCGGGAAGTGCCGGGCGACGTAAAGCTCGCCGAGCGCCTCGCCGAGGAGCCGGTCGACGAGGTCGACGCCGCGCTTCCACCGCTCGCGCAGCGCCGGTGTGCCCGCGAGGGTGCGCCCGTAGAAGGCGAAGCTCTCCTGCACGAACGCCTCCGGCAGGTATGCCGCCCGCGCGCGCAGCACCTGCCAGGCGAGCCAGTCGCGCCACTGGCCGATCGGCACCTCGCCGAGGGCGTCGTCCAGGCCGCGCAGGTAGTCCGGCTGCCGCACGACTGCCTGCGCGAGGGCGTCGGAGGACGCGCCGAGGCCGGCGGCATACGCGGGCCAGTCCCAGCGCGGGGTGAGGGCGGCGAGCTCGGCGGCGTCGAGCAGGTGGTAGGTCGCGACCGCGTCGCGGTCGGCGACGTTGTCGAGGTGGTGCGCGGCCAGGCGAGTCTCCAGCGCCATCACCCGCTCGGCCGCGCCGTGCGGGTCGGGCCAGCCGCCGAGCGCGAGCATCGCCGCGACATGCGGGAGGTATGCCGCGCGGATGGCCGCGTGCGCCTCCTCACGGTAGTAGGACTCGTCGGGCAGCCCGAGCCCTGCCTGGTCGAGGTAGACGATGTAGCGGTCCGAGGCACGGTCGTCGGTGCTCACGACGGCGCGCACCGCCCCGGCGACGCCGATCCGGCTGAGCCTGCCCTGGAGAGCGACGAGGGCGGGCACGTCCACGACCGCCGCGACCTCGTCGAGCAGCGCGGCGACCGGTCCGAGGCCGCGCGCCTCGACCGCGGCCTCGTCGAGGAAGGACCGGTAGAGCGCGGCACACCGGCCCGCGGGAGTCGCGAGGTCCGGCTCGCCGGCCGCGAGCTCGTCCAGGATGGCCCGCAGGTCGTGCTCGGCAGCCTCGCGCAGCAGGTCGAAGCTGCCATAGCGCCCCCGGTCCTCGGGGATCTCGGTCGTCGCGACCCACGTGCCGTTCGTGTAGCGGAAGAGGTCGTCCTGCGGCCGGACGGCGGGGTCGAGATGCTCGAGTCGGATGCCGGAGGTCATCCCGGCATCACATCACACGACCGCCCGGTCCGTCGCCGAACGGGGGGGCCTCAGTGCCCGAGCACCCGGCGGACCGCGACGGCGAGCGCCTCGGGGGTGTGGGCGCAGGCAGCCGTGTGGGCGTCGGGACGCACGAGCCACAGTTCGTCGGCGCGGGCATCGAGCGCGTGGGCGACCACCCCGCCGTCGCCGAGCTCGCCGAAGCGCAACACGCGCAACGGCATACCTCGTGGGACGACATCGGAGAGGACGCCTTCCACCTCGTGGACGTCGACGGCCTCGCCGACGAGGACGAGCAGCCCGTCGCGGCACAGGCCCCGCACGCGCGTGGCTCCGTGTGCGGCGCCGGGTGTGTCGGCGTCGGGGAGGATCACGCCCGGCACCGGCGTCGGCGAGGCTCCGCGAGGCGGGCGACCCGGCCAGAACCGGTGCGGGTCGGCCGTCGTGAGGGGGCTGTCGACGTACCAGAAGGCCTCGGCCAACCGGCCGGAGTCGACGAGGGCGGCGTTGCCCGGGTCCTTGCGTGCCCGGGACAGCACCCGCACCCGATGCTTGGCCGCCGCCTTGGTCTGGGGCACGAGGAAGTCCATGGTCGCCGAGGTCACGGCGAGGTTCTCGCGCGCGGCCGCCTGACGTTCCCACTCGTAGCTGCCCAGGAGCCCGGGGCCGGCCCAGCCCTTGAGCGCGAAGGCGATCTTCCACGCGGCGTTCTCGGCGTCGGGCACGCCACTGTTGAGCCCTCGCGCGCCGAACGGCGCGACGAGGTGGGCGACATCGCCGGCGAGGAAGAACCGGCCCACCTGGAAGTGATCGGCCATCCGCGCGTGGAACCGGTAGACCGAGGCCCAGTCGATGCGGTACTTGCGCTTCCGGCCGATGACCTTGCGGATCCGCTTGTCCAGGGTGCCTTTCTTGCGCTCCTTCGCGAGGTCGAAGTCGGTGTCGACCTGCCAGTCGATCCGGAAGATCCCGCCGGGGCACGGGTGGATGAGCACCTGACGGCCCGGATTCCACTCGGGGTCGAAGTAGAAGCGCCGTTCGTTCTCCCAGCCCTTGAGCTTGGCCTCGATGTCGCAGATGAGGAACGAATCCTCGAAGGTGCGCCCGGGGAAGGCCACCCCCAGCGCCTCGCGCAGGGCCCCGCCCCGGGAACCGGCGGCGACGACGGCATACTCGCCCTCGATCTCGGTCTCCCCGTCGGCGGTGCGGCAGCGCACGCGCGCGGGTTCGTCGCCGCCCTGCCCGCCGGTGCCGCCGGTGCCGCCCGTGCCGCCGGTGCCGCCGGTTATCGCCACGACCTCGTGTCCCCAGCGGACCTCGATGAGCGGATTGCCCGCGATGGCCTCGTCGAGGATCTCCTCGGTGCGCGCCTGCGAGATGTTGACGAAGGGCGGCAGCGAGGAGCGACCAGGATCGGGGATCCGGTAGAAGAACAGCTCCTTGTCCCGGTAGAAGGTGCGCGCGTCCTGCCAGACCAGGCCCTCGCGGGCGACCGCCCCGGCGCCGCAGGCATCCCACACGTCCAGGACGTCGCGCTGCTGGCACAGTGCCTTGCTCCCGACCGGGTCGCGTGCCGGCCGGGCGTCCAGGACGAGCACGGGGATCCCCCACCGGGCCAGGCACAGCGCGGCGGTCTGCCCCACCGGTCCTGCCCCGATGACGAGCACGCGCCCCCCGGGCGCCGCGTCGCTGGGTGTGCCCTCGGGCATCGGCTGGTCACTCATGGGCACACCTCACGGATCGGTTCGCAGACATGGCTCTGGGCGGGTCAGCCCTGCAGCTGCGCCCAGATCTCGCGATCGCGCTCGGCGGTCCAGATCGTCGGCCGCTCGACCCCCTGCAGTTCCTCCCAGGTACGTGCCACGTCGAAGGGCAGCGTGTGCTCGAAGATCGGCCAGTGGCCGTAGGTCGGCGACAGCGCGACGTGGCAGGCCTCGAAGGCGTCCTTGAGCGAGCCGCCCGCGGCCTGGGTGGCCCGGACGTTGTCGATGATCGCCGTGAGGAAGCCGCGAGACTGCTCGATGGCGGCGTCGACGGCCTCCTTGCCCTTGGGGATCTCGCCCCGGCCGCCGACGAGTTGGTCGGCACCCATCGCCTTCACCGCGTCGAGGGTCGTGCTCGACCACTCCTGGTGGAAGGCGTCGCCGGTGTAGAGGGCGGCCTTGGCCTCGACGAGGTCGCCGGCGAACATGATCCGGTGCTGGGGCAACCAGGCGACGATGTCGCCCTCGGTGTGACCGCGCCCGAGGTATTGCAGCACCAGCTCGCCGCGGTCGCCGCCGAGCGGGATGGTCATCCGGTCATTGAACGTGAGCGTCGGCCGGGTGAGCCCCTTGATGCCTTCGGGCTCCTTGAACAGCCTCGGCATCCGGCCATACTCGCTGGCCCAGTCCTGCATACCCCGTTCCTCGACGAGGAAGCGGGTGCGCTCGTGGGCGATGATCTCCTGCGCGTCGAAGGCCTCGGCGCCGAGCACGCGGACCGCGTGGTAGTGCGAGAGGACGAGGTAGCGGAAGGGCTTGTCCGTGTGCTCGCGCAGCTTGGCGATCCAGTCGCGTGCCGCCGCCGGCGTGGCGCGGGCCTCGAAGCCGACGAGGAAGTCCTCCCCCTCGATCGCCCCCACATTGGGGTCGCCCTCGGCGGTAAGGGCATAGACGCCGTCGGCGAGGATTTCGAGGGTCTCGGTCTTGGCGGCCAGGTCGGTCGAGGAGGCGAAGGGCTTGCTCATGCGGGCATCTTCCTTAGGGGGCGGAGGACGTGGTCTTCGGTATGGGCGCGGCGACGCCGCTCGAGGAGGTCGAGGAACCACCGAGGTATGCCGCGCGCACCCGTTCGTCGGACGCCAGCTCGGCGGGGGTCCCTTCCGCGACGACCCGGCCTCGGTCCATGACCATCACCCGGTCGGCGATCTTGAAGGCCGCCCGGACGTTCTGCTCGACGAGCAGGATCGCCAGGCCCTTCTCGTCGCGCAGGTGTCCCAGGGCGGTCATGATCTCGCCGACCACCTTGGGGGCCAGGCCCAGACTCGGCTCGTCCAGGATGATGACCGAGGGGTCGGACATGAGCGCCCGGGCCATCGCGAGCATCTGTTGTTCGCCGCCGGAGAGCGCGCCGGCGAGCAACTGGATCCGGTCGGCCAGCCGTGGGAACAGGGCCAGCGCCTCGTCCCGCCGGACCTGGTAGCGCCCGTCTTTGCGGCGGACGTAGCCCCCGAGCACGAGGTTGTCCTCGACGGTGAGGCTGGGGAATACCAGCCGGTTCTCCGGCACGTGGGCCAGGCCGAGCCCGGCGATGCGTTCGGCCCCCGCCGAGGTGATCTCGGTGTCGCCGAGGTGCACATGGCCATGGGTGGGACGCAGCAGCCCGGAGACCGCACGCAGGACGGTCGTCTTGCCCGCGCCGTTGGATCCCACGAGGGCGAGCAACTCCCCCGGGGCGACGTGCAGGCTCACGTCCCAGAGGACCTGGAGCCGGTCGTAGGCCGCATGGATGTGCTCGACCGTGAGGCCCACGCGCGGGTGGTGGTCGTCGGTGCTCATCGTGCCGTCTCCTCACCGGTGCTCGAAGCCGTCGCGGCGGGGGCGGTGGGTGCTCCACTCGCCGCCGGTGAGGCCGAAGCCTCGCCGCCCGAGTCCTCTTCGCCCAGGTATGCCGCGATGACCGCGGGATCGCTCGTCACCTCTGCGGGGGTGCCCAGGGCGATGAGCTTACCGTCGTCGAGCACGGCGACCCGGTCGGCCAGGGCCATGACGGCGGCGACGTCGTGTTCGACGAGCAGCACGGTCACCCCACTCGCCTTTACCTGCCGCAGCAGCCAGGACAGGCTGTCCCGTTCCGGCCCGGAAAGGCCCGCCATGGGCTCGTCGAGCAGGAGCACGGAGGGCTCGAGCGCGAGTGCCCGGGCGACCTCGGACTGGCGTTGCTTGCCGAAGGCGAGATCCGCGATCGGTCGGTCGGCCAGCCGGCTCAGGCCCATGGCATCGACCGCGGCCTGCGAGGCGCGGTCGATCTCGCGCTCCTCGGCCCGGTCGAGCAGGAGCATTCCCCGGACGATCCCGGCGTGGCTGCGTAGGTGCCGGGCGACCTTGACGTTGCCGATGACGGTCGTGCTCTTGAAGGTCTGCAGGTTCTGGAAGGTCCGGGTTGCCCCGAGCGCCGCGGCGATGTGCGGTCGCTTGCCCGCGACCTCGTGGCCGTGCAGGACGACCGAGCCCTCGGTGGGGGCCATCACCCCGGTGATCATGTTGAAGGCCGTCGTCTTGCCTGCGCCGTTGGGGCCGATGAGGGCCATGATCTCCCCGGCCCGGATCTCCAAGCCGAGGTCGTCGAGAGCCACCACGCCGCCGTAGCGCTTGGTGAGTCCGGTCACCGTGAGGATCGGGGTTCCCGGCGGTTGGTGGTCGGCACGGGAGAGCAGTCCGAGCGCCTCGTCGAGGACCTCGCGCTGCTCCTGCGTGCTCATCGCGTGCTCGTGCTCGCCCCGCTCGATGGGGTGGCGCCGGTCGACGAAGGCACGTCGCAGCATCCCCCACAGCTGAGCCAGACCGCCGGGCATGAGGATGATGACGAGCACGAGCACGACGCCGTAGCCGATGAGCTGGATCTCGCCCTTGGCCCCCGGGATGAGCACCGGGATGAGTTCGCGTAGGCCGTCGTCGAGCAACTGGACACCGACGGCGCCGATGAGCGCGCCCCACACGGTGCCCAGGCCACCGAGCACGACCATGAGCAGGATCTTCACCGAGAGCTCGAAGTGGGCGACCGAGGGGTTCACGATGGTGAGCCAGTGGGTATAGAAGACACCGGCGAGGCCGGCATAGCCCGCACTGAGCACGAAGACGCGCAGCCGCAGGGTGAAGGTGTCGACACCGAGACACTCGGCCGCGACCTCGGAGTCGTTCACGGCCGACAAGGCGCGGCCGGTGCGGGAGTAGACGAGGTTGTTGGCCAGCCACAGACCCACGACGACGAAGGGGACGAGCAGGAGGAAGTATTCCTGGGGCGTGTCGTATTCACGACCCCCGAAGGAGAGGTAGGGCAGGCCGTAGATGCCCGAGGTGCCGCCGGTGAAGTCCTGCTCCGTGACGAACACCCCGACGATGATCCCCAGGCCGAGGGTGGCCAGGGCGAGGAAGTGTCCGCGCAACCGGAGCAGCGGCAGCCCGACGAGCAGAGCGATGATCATCGAGGCGACGACCGCCACCGGAGCCGCGGCGAGCGGATTCCAGTCGGCCTTGCCCACGAGGATCGCCTGCGTATAGGCGCCGACGGCGATGAACGCCGCGTGCCCGAGGCTCACCTGGCCGGCCAGGCCCATGAGCAGCGAGAGGCCGATCGCGGCGATGCCGTAGATGAGCGCATAGATGCCCACGTTGACCATCGACTGGGGGCCGACGGCGCCGAAGACCAGCAGCCCGACGAGCAGGGCCACGAAGGGCAGCTGCCTGCGCAACATCGGGCTCATACCCGCACCGCCGAGCCTTTGCTGGCCAGTCCCTGCGGCCGCAGCAGCAGGACGAGCAGCAGGACGACGAAGGCCACCGCGTCTCGGTATCCCGAGCTGAGATAGCCGGCGACGAGGTTCTCGAGCACGCCGAGCAGCAGCCCACCGATCATCGCCACGCGCAGCGAGGTGAGACCACCGAGGGTCGCCGCGACGAAGCCCTTGAGGCCGAGCGAGAGACCGCTCTGCCACGAGCTGAGGTAGATCGGGCTGCCGACGACTCCGGCGACCGCGCCGGTGAAACCGGCCACGGCGAAGGCGACGACGGTGGCCGTGCGGGGCGAGATGCCTACGAGCCGGGCCGCGACAGGCTGCTCCGCGCAGGCGCGCAGCGACTTCCCGCGGATGGTGTGCTCGTAGAACCAGATGACCGCATAGGCGACCACTGCCCCGGCCCCGAGCACCCATAGCTCCTGGCTGCGGATACTCACGCCCCCGACGGTGAAGTCGGAACCGGGGAAAGCCGGAAGCGCCTTGGCCTCCGGTCCCCAGATGAGCAGCATGACCGCCTTCACCGCGGTCGACACCCCGAGGGTAAGGATGATCGACGTGAGCGGCGTCATCTTCTTGATGGGGGCGATCGTGAGGCGCTCGAGGAGCACCGCGACGCCCATGACGAGGGGGATGACAACAAGGATCGCCACGAGAAGGGGCACACCGGCTGCGACCGCGCTGATCGCGGCCAACCCGGCCAGGGCGGCATACTCACCCTGGACCAGGTTGACGATCTCACGCACCGCGAAGATCGCGACGAAGCCGAGTGCCACCAACCCGTAGACGGTTCCTTGCGCCAACCCGGAGAAGACGAGCTGGAGAAGGTCGGTCATGAGTGCTTAGCCTGCGACCTTCCATGCCTTGTTGTCGACAGTCACCATGACGAGGGCGTCCTTGGTGAGACCCGAGTGGTCGGTCGGGGTCATCGTGAAGACGCCGCTCACACCGGCCCACTTGCTCGTCTGCTCGAGCGCGTCGCGCAGCTTGGAGGCGTCGGTGCCGGCCTTCTTGAGCGCCTCGACGGCGAGGCTGAAGGCGTCATAGGCGTGCCCGGCGAAGGTCGACGGGGAGTTGTTGTACTTGGCCTTGAAGTCGGCGATGAACTTGGTGACGACCGGCTTCTGCGGGTCGTCGGCCTTGAGCTGGTCGGCGACGAGCATGCGCCCGAGCGGGGCGAGCAGACCGTTGGCGGTGTCACCCGCGGTGTCGAGGAAGGCCTGGTTGCCGATGCCGTGCGACTGGTAGACCGGCACGTTGAGGTTCAGCTGCTTGAAGGCCTTCTGCGCGAGGGCCGCGGCCGGCGGGATGCCCCAGATGACCACCGCCTGCGGCTGCGAGTCGCGCAGGCCGAGCATCTGGGCGGTGAAGTCGGTGGCGTCCGGCGCGAACTTCTGGACGTTGGCCACGGTGACACCGGCGCTGGCGCCGACCTCGGTGAGCATCTCGGGGATGCCCTCGCCGAAGGCCGAGGCATCCCGGGCGATCGAGACCTTGGTGAGGCCCTTGGCCTTCATGTCGTCGACCATCTTCTCGATGACGACCCGGTCGTTCTGGGCGGTCTTGAAGACCCACTTGGCGTCCTTGACGATGGCGGCGTTGGCGGCCATCGAAATCATCGGCTTCTGGGCCTTCTCGGCGAGCGGCTTCATGGCCATGCTCGGCCCGGTGCGCGAGGCGCCCAGGAGGATGTCGACGTTCTCGGTGCCCAGGAGCTTCGTGGTCGCCTTGGCGGCGCCGTCCTCGGTCGACTGGTTGTCCTCGATGAGGAGCTTGAGCTTGCGGCCGTTGACGCCGCCGGCGGCGTTGACCTGCTCGGCCAACATCTCGACCGTCTGCCGCTCGGGCACCCCGAGGCTCGCCCCGGCTCCCGTGATGTCGAGCAC
The DNA here is from genome assembly GCA_029552065.1 of Actinomycetes bacterium. Lineage (GTDB taxonomy): Bacteria > Actinomycetota > Actinomycetes > Actinomycetales > Dermatophilaceae > Phosphoribacter. Next base: position 17,336 of record JAKPEG010000225.1, on the reverse strand, counting down.
GACGCCGATCTTGATGTCTCCCGCACTCGACCCGCTCGTCGTGGTCGTGCTGGCCTTGTTCTCCGAACATCCGGACATGGCGACCGCCAAGCCCGCGATGACGCCGAACGAGACCACCCGCATGCTGCGCTGCATGACGCCTCCTGACGCTGGCGGTATCCCGCCGTGCTTCCTGGAACCCGGACTCGGACCCCAGCCCTACCGGCACGCACTGCCCTCGTCTAGAGTCTTGCTCTATAGTCGGACAGCGTCGTTCGATATAGGAATGCCGACACTCTAGAGGCGAAGGGGTGGCGATGGCAACGGGTGAGACCGCGTCGCGGAACGACCTCAACCGCCCGGCGTCGCAGACCCTCGACCGAGGCCTACGGGTCCTCGAGCACGTGAGCGAGGCGGGCGAACCGTTGTCGGTCGCCGAGATCGCCCGCGAGGTCGGGATGCACCGTTCGATCACCTATCGGATGCTGCGCACCCTCGAGGACCACGGCCTGCTCGCCCGCGACACTACCGGTCGCTACCAGCCCGGTGCCGGACTCACCGTGCTCGCCGGCCGGTTCACCCCACAGCTGCGCGCCGTCGCGAGCCGGCACCTGCTGCGGTTGGCCGTCGCGGCCGACAAGACCGCCTTCCTCGTCGTCCGACACGGGGAGGAGGCCGTGACGATCGAGGTGGTCGAGCCGCCCGCCGCCGCTGCGCACGTGAGCTATCGCCCCGGGCTGCGCCATCCCATCGACCACGGAGCACCCGGAATGGCCCTGCTCGCGGGTGAAGCGCCACTGCCCGGCGAGCGCGCCGAGGTCACCGTGGCCCGGGCGCGCGGCTGGGCGGCGAGCGAGAGCGAGGTGATCGAGGGCTTCCGCGCCATCGCCGCACCCGTCTTCGACAGCCATCGGGTATGCCGTGCGGCCCTGGCCGTCGTCTTCGTCGGCGACGTCGTCGCCGAGGAGGTGGCTGAACTCGTCATGGCCGAAGCGCACGCCCTGGGGTCGAGGATCTAGCGCCGACATCCGGATCGGACGCGCAAAGGGATCGGCGCAGTGACTGAAGGAGGCCTCAGCGCTCGCGAGACGGCGCGTCGACCATCGCCGCCGGGGACGAATCCAGACCTGGCTGCCCGGTGGCCACGTGGCCACGCGTGACCGCGCTGTCACCGGTGGCACCCGTGGCCGCGTTGTCACCTGCGGCACCCGTGGCCGCGTTGCCCCGGACGCTCTCGACTCGCTCCCGGGCCGCATCCACCCTGTCCTTCGCCGAGTTCACCAGGTCGCCGGTCCGCTCGGCGGTCGCCGAGGCGAGCGTCCCGGTGCGCTCGCGCACCTTGGCGACGACGTCCTCCCCGTGCGGGGTGAGCAGGTCGCGACCCTCGCGCCGGGCCGGCAGGGCCACGGCCAGGACGACCGCCAGGCCGAGGCACAGGACGAGGATCATGCCGAAGACGAGCGCGACCATGCCCACCAGGGTCGCAAATCCGCGAGCCCGAGACCACCATGACGCGCGCGCGACGTGACCTGGATCACGGCATACATGCGGGCACACCCCCGATTCGTCCGGGGTCTGTCCCAGAATGCGGACGGCCGGGGTAGCGGAGTTCAGGCGGTGGCGAGGTCGCGCATCCGCTGAGAGACGACGGCCGTCACCCCATCGCCGCGCATGGTGACGCCGTAGAGGGCGTCGGCGATCTCCATCGTCTTCTTCTGATGCGTGATGACGATGAGCTGGCTCGAGTCGCGCAACTCCTCGAAGAGGGTGAGCAGCCGCCCGAGGTTGGCGTCGTCGAGCGCGGCCTCCACCTCGTCCATGATGTAAAACGGGCTGGGCCGGGCCTTGAAGATCGCGACGAGCAGCGCGACCGCGACGAGCGAGCGTTCGCCGCCGGACAGCAGCGAGAGCCGCTTGATCTTCTTGCCGGGCGGCCGCGCCTCGACCTCGAGGCCGGTGGTGAGCATGTGCTCGGGGTCGGTGAGGGTGAGCCGCCCCTCTCCGCCGGGGAACAGCCGCGAGAAAACCCCCTCGAACTGCTCGGCCGTGTCGCGGAAGGCCTCGGCGAAGGCCTGCTCGACCCGTTCGTCGACCTCCTTGACGATGTCGAGCAGGTCGCGCTTGGACCGCTTGAGGTCCTCGAGCTGCGTGGTGAGGAAGGTATGGCGCTCCTCGAGCGCGGCGAACTCCTCGAGGGCGAGGGGGTTGACCCGGCCGAGGGCGGCGAGCTTGCGTTCGGCCGACCGCAGCCGCTTCTCCTGCGCCTCGCGGACGAAGGGCTGCGACTGCGGTTGGAACTGCTGGTCCGTGTCGGCGTCGCCGTCGCCGCGATCCGGGTCGGGAAGCACGGGAACGGGCTGATGCGGGCCGAATTCCTCGACGAGAGTGGCGGATTCGACGCCGTATTCCTCCAACGCGCGGGCCTGGAGCGCGTCGATGCGCAGTCGCTGCTGGGCGCGGGCGACCTCGTCGCGGTGGACCGAGTCGGTGAGTTCGCGCAGGTGCTCCTGCAGTCCCGAGGTCTCTCGTCGCACGATCCCCAACTCGGCGTCACGCGCGTCGCGGGCCGCCTCGCCGGCCCGACGTGCCTCGTCGGCCCGCATCGCGCTCAGCTGCAGCCGCGCCGCGGCGTATGCCGCGCCCTCGCGCACCGCTGCGGCGACCCGGGCCTCTCGCGCGCGCCGTTGGCGGCGGGCCGCCTGGCGCTCGCGGGCGGCCAGCTCGGCGCTCGCCGCCGCCTCGAGCGACTCGGCACGGTCGTGCACCGCCCGGGCCCGTTCCTCTCTGGTGCGCAGGGTGAGCCGTGCCTCGGTCTCGTGGCCGCGCGCCGTCGCGGCCGCTGCCTCGAGTTCGTCGCGCAGGCCGCTGTCGGGTTCGTCCTCGTCGCCGGCCTCGGGCACCGTGGCTGCTGCCAGCCGGGTGGCCAGCGCGGCGTGCTCGGCCCGGTCGATCTCGAGCGCCGCGCGGGCGGCGGCCATCGCGCGCTGGGTGCGCTCTGCCTCGGCACGGGCTGCGCGCACGACCGACCCCAGGCCACCGAGCTGTTCGCCGACGGCGGTCATCCGGGCGTCGGAGTCGTGCAGCCGGTCGAGGCTGGCCTCCACCGACTCGCTCGCCGCACGGATCCGGTCGGCGAGGCCGGCGAGCCCGAACCGGGCCTGTTGGACCAGCCGGGTCGCCGCCGCCGCCCGTTCGCGGGCCTCATCGAGTGCCGCCTGGATCTCCAGCAGGCTCGGCGCACCGCCGCCGCCGCCACGGACGAAGCCGGGTGCGAAGACGTCGCCCAGCGGGGTGACCGCCGTGATCCCGCGGGCCGCGAGGCGTTGGGCCGCCTCGGGATCGGCGACGAGCGCCACTCGGTCGAGCAACTGCTCGAGCGCGGGTCGTAGGTCGGCGGGAGCGCTCACCACCTCGCGGGCCCAGCGCGCCCCCTCGTCGAGCGTGGGCCATCCGGCAGGTTCGGTGGGCCGGGCCGTCGCGCCGACGAGGATGCCGGCGCGCCCGCCGTCGCTCTCCCGCAGGGCGGCGACATGGCGGGCGGCGTCGGCGAGCGTGGACACGGCGACCGCGTCCGCGGCCCAGCCGAGCACCGCTGCGAGGGCCGCCTCGTCGCCGGGCTGGACGTGCAGGAGACCGGACACCGAGCCGAGCACGCTCGGGTCGCCCCCGTCGCCCCCGTCGCCCCCGTCGCCGACGCCCGGCCGGGTCCCGTTCGCAGCCGTCGCCAGGAGGGCGGCCGCGCCGTCCTTGCGGGTGAGGGAGAGTTCGAGCGCCTCCGCGCGGGCCTGGGCCGACTGCCGGTCGCGGTCGGCCGACCGCTCCTGCTCGCGCAGTCCGTCGGCCTCGGCCTCGAGCGTCGCAAGCCGGGAGGCGGCTTCCTCGTGCGCGGCGTCGAGGCCCTCCTCACCCTCTTCGTCCACCGCGATGCTCGCCTCCAGTCGGGCGAACTCGCGCTCGGCCTCGGCGGCGCGGACGAGCGACTGGGCTGCGATGTCGTCGAGCCGGCCGAGCTCGGCCTCCCCCGCCTCCACCCGCGAGGCCCGGGCCGCCACCTGGCCGGCCAGCCGTGCGAGGCCTTCCCGCCGGTCGGCCGCCGCGCGGATCTGTTGGGCGAGCCGGGCCTGCTCGGCGGCATACCTCGCCTCGGCGTCGGCGCGCGCGGCGACCGCCTCGCCGAGCGCGGTCGACGCGGCGACGATCTCCTCGAGCAGGGTGCCGTGCTCCTCGCGCAGCTGGGCGGCCTGGGCCCGCATCGCCTCGGGGTCGCGGGTCGGCACGCCGGGGCGGGCCGCCTCGGGCTCGTCGTCCTCGGCGAGCAGCCGGACCCGCTCGCCGGCGAGGGTCGCGGTCGCCCCGAGCCGCTCGACGAGTCGGGTGAGCGAGAACCAGCTCTCCTGCGTCGCGGCGAGTTGGGGGCGGGCCTCGTCGGCCTCGGTCTCCAGGGCCGTCAAGCGGGCGCCGAGCCGGGACAGATCGGCCTCCACCTCGGCCCGACGGGTCATGAGGGCGCTCTCGTCGGCAACCTCCTGCTCGAGGGTCGCCGTGAGCTGGACGAGGTCGTCGGCGATGAGCCGCAGCCGGGCGTCGCGCACCTCGGCCTGGATGACCCCCGCCCGGCGCGCGGTCTCGGCCTGACGCCCGAGCGGACCCAGCTGGCGGCGGATCTCACCGGTGAGGTCCTGGACCCGGGTGAGGTTGGCCTCCATCGCCTCGAGCTTGCGCAGCGCGCGCTCCTTGCGCTTGCGGTGCTTGAGGACCCCGGCGGCCTCCTCGATGAAGCCACGGCGCTCCTCGGGCGTCGCGCGCAGCACCGCGTCGAGCTGGCCCTGGCCGACGATCACGTGCATCTCGCGGCCGATTCCGCTGTCCGAGAGCAGTTCCTGCACGTCGAGCAGACGACACGGGGTGCCGTTGATCGCATAGTCGGAGCCGCCGTTGCGGAACATCGTCCGGCTGATCGTCACCTCGGTGTAGTCGATCGGCAGGGCCCCGTCGGAGTTGTCGATCGTGAGCGCGACCTCGGCCCGGCCCAACGGCGGACGGCCGGCCGTGCCGGCGAAGATCACGTCCTCCATCTTGCCGCCGCGCAGGCTCTTGGCCCCCTGCTCGCCCATCACCCAGGCGAGGGCGTCGACGACATTGGACTTGCCCGATCCGTTGGGACCGACGATGCAGGTGATCCCCCGTTCCAGGCGCATGGTCGTCGCCGAGGCGAACGACTTGAACCCCTTGAGGGTCACGCTGCGCAGGTACACGGTGGTCGGACTCCCCTGGTGTGGCGGGACGGCGGTCGAACGGCGGTGGGACAGCGGTGGGACAGCGGTGGCACGGCGTCGGCGCACGCAACTCCGGCGCGCCGTCGACGGATCCCGAACAGGCTACCCGGGTCGCCGCGCCCGACCGGACAGCACGGCATACCGGTGATTCGAGTGACGTTTGGTGACGTGAGTGACGTGAGTGACTGATGGGGTATATGAGGCTGTTGAGGCGAGGCGGGTGGCGGTGTCCTACCCCGGCTCACCCGGCTCACCCGGCGGGACGACCGGGTCGGCATCGGAGGCATGTCGGGTCCGGTGCTCGAAACGCATCGCGCGGCACAGCCCCACGAGCGCGAGCCCGACGATCGCCGTGAGGTAGCCCTCGAACTGAGCGGCCAGCAGCCGGAAGAACTGGACGACGAGCACCTGCAGGAGCAGCGCGAGCTCGACGAGCCGCAGCCCGCGGTCGCGGTCGCGCCGGACCCAGACCCCCGCCGCGACGAGCGAGAGGAGCGCGGAGAGGGCGGCGGCGCCGACGTAGATCCGGTTGCCGACGGTCGGCTCGGCCTGCAGCGCCCGCACCGCGTCGGCGAGGGCCACCGCACAGAAGGCGACGAATGCGAGGATCGACCAGCGTTTGACCAGCTCGAGCCGGGGCAGGCTGATGATCGAGCGGCGGGTCGCGGCATAGCCTCGCGCGACCCACGAGCGCGACGGGGGTTGGGAGGGCACGGCGCGCAGCGCCTCGGTGAGGGGGCCGACGAGCGGATCGGCGGGATCCGCGGCGGCGAGCAGGGCCAGGGCCCGTGCGCGCTCCCCCTCGTCGAGGTCCCGGGCGGCGAACTCCTTGAGCAGCTCGACGGCGTTGACCAGCCGCTCCCGGTCGGTGAGCGGACGGCGCTCGACGACGGCGCGGACGACGAGATAGAGGGCGACGAAGGTCGCATAGATGATCGCGGCGACCGGTTGGAAGAAGTAGTTGTTGTCGCCGGTGACGAACTTGCCGACCTCGTCGATGAACAGCCCGAAGCCCACCCCGCCGACGACGGCCGCGCCCGTGCGCGCCGTGCGGCTGAGGAAGAGCATCCCCACGAGGAGGGCCACGACCATCCCCAGCCCGCCCCACAGCAGGTGGGCGAGGTGCAACCCGCCCCCGCCGAGCTGCGGATAGCCGGTGAGCCCGAGGAACGCCCGGGTGAGGGTGATCGCCGCGATCGCGCTCACGAGGAAGGCCTGGAAGCGGTCCGGGCCCTCGGCGTCGCGGACCGGCAAGTGCAGCCGGACCCGCAGATGCCACCGGTCGGGCGGCTGATGCTCCTGGAGCGGCATGTGGACGGCCCTGGCGGGCTCGCCTCAGTCCGCGGTCCGGACGGACTGCTGCGCAATCGTCCCGTGGTTGCGGATGACCTCGGCGATGACGAAGGCGAGGAACTTCTCCGCGAAGGCGGGGTCCAGGCCCGACTCCTCGGCGAGTTCCCGCAACCGGGCCATCTGGGCCACCTCGCGGTCGGGGTCGGACGGAGGCAGGCCCAGGCGCGCCTTGAGGTGACCCACGGTCTGCGTGCACCTGAACCGCTCGGCGAGCAGGTGCACGAGGGCGGCGTCGAGGTTGTCGATGCTCGCGCGCAGCGCGACGAGCTCGGCGGGGATCTCGCTCACGAACCGCAGCGTATGCCGTGTGCCCACCGCACGCCCGCCGCCGACCACCCAGCGGCCCACCCTCGGCCCACCCTCGGCCCACCCCGCGGCCACCCGCGACAGCCGGCCGGCCGACGCCGGCGCGCTCAGCGCTCCCGGAAGCCGGTGAGCCCTGCGACCGGCTGGCCGAACTGGACGACGCAGCCGCGGACCCGCCCGGGTCGCCGGGCAGTGGAGGGCTGCTCGCGCAGGAGCGTGACGAGGGCGTCGACGGCGGCCGTCGGCCCCTGGGCGAGCACCTCGACCCGCCCGTCCTCGAGATTGCGGGCATAGCCGACGAGCCCGAGCTCACGACCCTTGGCGCTCGTCCACCACCGGAAGCCCACGCCCTGGACGTGACCGGTGACGAAGACGACCACCCGCTCGGTCCCGGTGTCGGTGTGAGGACCGGTGTCGCGGCCGGACGCAGGGGTCACTCGGCCAACCACGCGGCATACGCATCGAAGGTGTAAGGGCGACCGAGGAAGTCGGAGACGAGGACGGCCGCGTCCCGGCTGCCGCCCCGGGCGAGCACCCGGTCGCGGTAGCGCGCGGCGACGGTGGGCTCGAACAGGTCGCGCCGGTCGAAGGCGGAGAAGAGGTCCTTGGCGATGACGAGCGACCACATGTAGGTGTAGTAGGCGCTCGAATAGCCCTCGAGGTGGCCGAAGGAGGCCGTGAAGTGGGTGCCCTCCTGGTAGGGGAAGAGCGAATACTGCTCCTGCAGCTGCACGGCTCGCGCGGTGATGTCGGCCGGGCGCTCGACGTGGAGCGCATAGGAGAGCGCGGCGTAGAACATCTGGGTGCGCGCCTTGTAGCCCTTGCCGAAGTCGTCGGCGCGGCGCATCTTCTCGACGAGCTCCCGTGGGATCGGGGTGCCGCCCTCGTCGGTGGCGAAGGTCTGCAGGATGTCGGCATCCCACGCCCATTCCTCGAGCATCTGGCTGGGCGCCTCGACGAAGTCCCACTCGGTGGCGACCCCGGAGAAGCGCACCCACTCCTGGGCCCCGCCGAGCACGTGGTGCAGCAGGTGACCGAACTCATGGAAGAGCGTCGTCACGTGGTCGAACTCCATGAGCCCCCGGGAGAAGTTGCACACGAGGACGCCCTCGGGAAGCGCCCGACCCGCGACGCCCGAACGCAGGTCGAACTGGGCGGCGTGCTTGTATTTGCCCTCGCGGGGGTGCAGGTCGAGGTAGATGCGCCCGAGCCGCTTGCCGGCACCCTCGGTGCCCTCCTCCCCCGCGCGCACGACGTCGTATGCCGCGACGTCGGGATGCCACACGGCGGCGTCGGTCACGGGGCGGTAGCTGAGACCGAAGAGTCGGCCGGTGACGTCGAGCAGCCCCTGGCGGACCTTGGTGAAGTCGCAGAAGGCCCGCACCTGCTGTGCGTCGACGTCGTAGTGTTCGCGGCGGACGATCTCCTCGTAGTGCGCGGCGTCGACCCCGTCGACCTCGACGGCGTCGGGCCGGTCGGCGCGCACGCGCTCGAGGAGCACAGCACGGTCGCGCAGCCCCGACTCGAGCGAGACGGCGGCGATCTTGTCGACGAACACGGGAATCGCCGCGCCCGAGCCGATCATCTTCACCTCGGCGTCGAACTCGGCCCAGTCGGCATAGCCGAGCAGGCCGGCGAGCTCCTGGCGCAGGTCGAACAGCTCGTGCAGGAGTGCGTCGTTGGCCGGCCACGCCCGGTTGAGGAACTGCTCGCGCAAGGCGCGGCGGGTCTCGCGGACCGTGCCATAGGTGGAGACCGGGACGACGTCGGGATAGTCGGTGGTCACGGTGACGAGCCCGTCCGCGCCGACCGGGTGGGCGGCGAGCCAGTCCTGCGGCAGCCCGGCGAGCGCCGCCGGCTCGACCCGGATCGTCCGCACGTCGTCGCGGATGTTCTTGTTGAACTCCTGCCCGACGAGGACCATCCGGTCGTTGATCTCCCGGATCCGGGTCCGGGTCGTTTCGTCGCGGTCCACGCCGGCACGGCGGAAGTCGCGACGGATCCGCTCGAGCAGCCGCGCCGCCGACTCGTCGAGCCCGGCCGGGTCCAGGTCGGCGTAGACCTGGAACAGCTCGCGGTCCAGGCCGATCTCGGTCTGCAACTTCTGGACGTCCTGGATGGCCACCTCGGCGCGGGTGCGGACCGGCTCGAGCGGGTGGACCTCGCTGAACAGGGACGCGACCGCGGCGACGTCGCTCATCGCGATCTCGAGGTCGTTCCAGCGGCGCAGGGCGGCGAGGGTGTCGCCGGGCGGGTCGGCCTTGAGGGCGGCGACGAGTTCCCGCGCCAGGTCCAGCCGGGCCGTCGCGAGGTCGTCGAGCCAGGCCTGCGTCGCCTCGGGCGCCGGAAGGGTCACGGGGGTGGGCGAGGTGGTCATCCGAGCACTCTAGTCAGCCCGCGCGCGGCCGGGGCTGGCAGCGCGGGCAGCTGAACGAGGACCGGTTCATGAACGACTCGCGCCGGATCGGGGCGCCGCACCGGGGACAGGGCCTTCCCTCCTGCCCGTATGCCGCGAGCGACCGGTCGAAGTAGCCCGACGCCCCGTTCACGTTGACGTAGAGCGCGTCGAAGCTCGTCCCGCCCTGCTCGAGCGCCTCGGCCATCACCGCGCGGGCATGCCCGAGCAGCCGCCGGGCCGCCGGGCGCGTGAGCCGGTCGGTCGGTCGCGCGCCGTGAATGCCGGCCCGCCAGAGCGCCTCGTCGGCATAGATGTTGCCGATGCCCGACACGAGGGTCTGGTCGAGCAGGGCCCGTTTGACCTCCGTGCGCTTCGTCCGCAGCCGAGTGACGACCTGCTCAGGGTCGTAAGCCGGGTCGAAGGGGTCGGGGGCGATGTGCCGGATGGGTTCGGGCAGGCCCTGCGGGTCGACCTCGGCGAGGGCGAGCCCGCCGAAGGTCCGCTGGTCGACGAAGCGCAATTCGGGTCCCTCGTCGGCGAAGGCGAACCGCGCGTGCAGGTGCCGCTCGTCGGGTGCGTCCGGCGGCCGGACGAGCAACTGCCCGCTCATCCCGAGATGGAGCAGGAGGGCCTGCCGGGCGTCGCCGGGCTGGTCCAGGACGAGCCAGAGGTACTTGCCGCGTCGTCGCGCCGTCACCACGTCGGTATGCTGCGTGCGCGCCACGAGGTCGGCCGGCCCGGCGACGTGCCGACGGGCGACCCGGGAGCCGAGGATCTGCACCTGCGCGATCCGTCGACCGACGACATGCTCGGCCAGACCGCGCCGGACGACCTCGACCTCGGGCAGTTCGGGCACCCGCAGGGCCGTTCAGATGTCCAGCGGCGCGGCGTCGAGTTCGGGCAGCGACCCGGTGCCGGCTTCGGCGTGCTCGGCGAGGGCGCGTTCGACGGCGGCCGCACGTTCGAGCCGCGCGCTCAGCTCGACCCAGGCCTGCTCGGCGGCAGCCTGCTCGGCCTCCTTCTTGCTGCGGCCTTCACCGGAGCCGAGCACCTCGTGGCCGACGACGACCTGGGCGTGGAAGGACTTCTCGTGATCGGGGCCGGACTCGTCGAGTCGGTATTCCGGCGAACCGAACAGGTGGGCCGAGCACAGCTCCTGGAGGCTGGTCTTCCAGTCGAGCCCGGCACCGAGCCGGGCGGCGGTGGCCAGGAGCGGATCGAACAGGTGGTGGACGAACGCCGTGGCCGCCGGGAGCCCGCCGGAGAGGAAGACGGTCCCGATGAGAGCTTCCATCGCGTCGGCGAGGATGGAGGACTTGTCGCGCCCTCCGGTGGTTTCCTCGCCCCGGCCGAGACGCAGGTAGGACCCGAGGTCGATGGTCCGACCGACGTCGGCAAGCGCCCGCATGTTGACCACCGAGGCGCGCAGCTTCGCCAGCTGCCCCTCCGCGAGGTCGGGGTGGACGGCATACAGGGTGTCCGTGATGACCAGGCCGAGGACGGAGTCGCCGAGGAATTCGAGCCGCTCGTTGTTGGGCAGCCCGCCGTTCTCGTAGGCGAAGGAGCGGTGCGTGAGGGCACGCTGGAGCAGATCGCCATCGACGGAACAGTCCACCACTGCGTGCACGTAGTCGAGCAGACCGTCGACCGGCTGCTCGTGTGCGCCCTCGACCGTGCCCACGGCGAGGCCGGGCTCAGCCCTGGTGTTCGGAGCGCTCGGCAGCCTCGTAGTGCCGACCCTGGTAGGTGCCGCACGACGGGCACGCCTGGTGCGGCGGCGTCGGGGACGAGCACCGGGGGCAGGTGGCGAGAACGGGCGCGGTGGTCTTCCAGTTCGCGCGGCGCGAGCGGGTGTTGGAGCGCGAGGTCTTGCGCTTCGGGACGGCCACGTCAGGTCCTTGTCTCTCGGGTCTCGTGGGTGCTGGCTCCCGGCAGTCCGCCGAGCGCCGCCCATCGAGGGTCGATCCGGTCGTGCCGGTGGTCCGGGTCGTCGGCCAGGGCCACTCCGCAGTCGGAGCACAGGCCCGGGCAGTCGGCCCGGCACACCGGTTGGAACGGCAGTGCAGGCACCACCGCGTCGCGGAGCACGGGCTGCAGGTCGATGAGGTCGTCGACCAGCTCGCGCACCTCGTCCTCGTCCTCGTCGGCACCCACCTCGTGGTGGTGTGCCGCCCGATCGGCGTAGACGAACAGCTCCTGGATGGCGGCCTCCACGGGAAGGCTCACCGGCTCCAGACAGCGCACGCATGCGCCGCTCGCCGTCGCACGGGCCGTGCCGCTCACGAGCACACCCTCGGAGACCGATTCCAACCGCACCGCGACGTCGACCGGGGATCCGGCCGGCACGGCGATGATGTCGGTGCCCAGCTCTTCGGGTGCCTCCACCTGTCGGCGGACCTCCTGCAGCGACCCCGGCTGTCGGCGCAGGTCCCGGGTGTCGATGACCAGGGGTGCACGGGGGTCGAGGCGAGGCATGTCTTCCGGGGGGTAGAGAGGCACGGTCGCACGCCCGGACGGGCGAAGACCGAGGTCACAGGCTACCGGACCGGGACCGCATCACCCAAAAGCCCGCTGGCCAACGCCCGACCGTGGGCGGGTTGGCGCCCGGTGGGGCGCCCGGTCAGCGCGCCGGGATCGCCTCGCGCAGGGCTGCGAGCACGACGTCGGGTACGAGTCCGGACACGTCACCGCCGAACCGGTGCACCTCCTTGACGAGCGAGGACGAGACATGTTCGAAGGCCGGGTCGCCGGGCAGGAACACGGTCTCGATCCCGGTGAGATGGCGGTTCATGAGCGCCATCGGCAGCTCGTAGGCGAAGTCGGTGCCGCCGCGCAGGCCCTTGACGATCGAGGTCGCCTCGACCTGGGCGCACACGTCGACGAGGAGCGTGTCGGCGAAGGACTCGACCCGGACCCGAGGGTCGTCGCCGAGGCACTCGCGCAGCAGCTGCTCGCGCCGGGCGACGGGGAAGGTTCCGGACTTCGCGGGATTGTGCAGGATCGCCACGACGACCTCGTCGCACAGCTGCACCGCCCGTCGGATGACGTCGACATGTCCGTTGGTCACCGGGTCGTAGGACCCGGGGCAGACCGCGCGCGTGGCCACGGACGGAGGCTAGCAGCCACCCTTCCCGGCCGTCCGTATGCCGCCCGGCCGGCAGCGGCATACCGGTCAGCCGGCAGGGCCGGCAGGGCCGGCAGGGGCAGACCGGTCAGCCGGCAGGGCCGGCAGTCGGCGGCGCCCGGCGGAGCGCTCACGCCACCTCCTGCGGCTCGGGCACCTGGGCGAACCACACGGTGGTCTCGCCGTAGCGCCGCTGCTCCGAGGACTCGAGCCCGGCAGGCCACCGTGGCTCCGGCGAGCGCGCCGACCGCTCGACGACGACGAGGGCATCCGCCGCGAGCCACCGGTGGACGACGAGGAGGGTGAGCACGTCGGCGAGCCGGTCCTCGGGCAGTTCGTAGGGCGGGTCGAGGAAGACGACGTCGAAGCGCTCGTCCTCGGCGGCCCCGGAGAGCAGGGCACGTTCGGCGAGGTCGGCCAGGACGAGCACCCGCTCGCCGAAGCCGACCGCCCGGGCATTGGCCCGGATGACGGCCGCAGCGGTGCGGTCCGACTCGACGAGGACGACCGAACTCGCCCCGCGGCTGGCCGCCTCGAGCCCGAGCGCCCCGGAGCCGGCGAACAGGTCGAGCACCCGCGCGCCGGCGAGCACGTCGAGGTGGTCGAGCCGGGAGAACACCGCCTCGCGGACCCGGTCGGAGGTCGGGCGGGTGCGCGCACCCGGCGGAGTGGACAGCTGTCGCCCTCCCGCGCTGCCACTGATGATCCGGGTCATCAGCCCCGCTCCAGATAAGCCGCCTGGTCCTCGTCCAGGCGGGCGGCCACCCGGGCGGCCAGCACCGGATGGTCGGCCAAGTCCGGATCGCGGTCGAGCAGCTCGAAGGCGTCCTCGCGGGCGGCGGCGATGAGCTCCTCGTCGTCGCGGTGCCCCATCCGCAGGAAGCGGACCGCCGACCCGCGACCGCTCTGCCGGCCACCGAGTACGTCGCCCTCGCGCCGCAGCTCGAGGTCGCGCCGAGCCAGCTCGAAACCGTCGTTCGTCGCGGCGACCGCCTCGAGCCGCTCACGTGCCACCGGGAGCTCGCTCGAGGTCATGAGCAGGCACAGGCCCTTGGCCGAGCCGCGACCCACCCGGCCACGCAGCTGATGCAGTTGCGAGATCCCGAACCGGTCGGCGTCCATGACCACCATGGTGCTCGCATTCGGCACGTCCACGCCCACCTCGACGACCGTCGTGGCGACGAGAACATCGATCCGTCCGGTCCCGAAGTCGGCCATCACGCGCTCCTTGACCTCCGCGGGCAGCCGTCCGTGGAGCACCTCGATCCGCAGCTCGCCGAGCGCCGGGTGCGCTCGCAGGAGGTCGGCCACGGCATACACCCCGGCCAACGGCCGTTCGCCGGCCTCACCCGCGACCCCGTCGCCGACCATCTCGCCGCCCGCGCCGGGCCGCTCGCCGCCCGCGCCGGCCCCCTCACCGGCGACCCCGTCGTGCCCCTCATCCGCCCAGCCGGCGTCCTCGTCGGACGTGTCCGCCGTGAGCACCGAACCGTCGGTGGGATCACCGATCTTCGGGCACACGACGTAGATCTGGTGACCCTTGCCGACCTCCTCGGCAACCCGCGCCCAGGTCCGCTCGACCCACCCCGGCCGGGCGGCATCGACGACGTGGGTGTCGATCGGTTGCCGACCGCGGGGCAGCTCCCGCAAGGTGGCCGTCTCCATGTCGCCGAAGACGGTCATCGCGACCGTCCGCGGGATGGGGGTCGCGGTCATCACGAGCAGGTGTGGCGGCGTCGTTCCCTTCTCGCGCAACGCATCTCGCTGTTCGACTCCGAACCGGTGCTGCTCGTCGACGACGACGAGGGCGAGGTCGTGGAAGCCGACGTGCCGCTGGATGAGCGCGTGCGTGCCGACGACGATTCCGGCCGCACCGCTCACGGCGTCGGCGAGGGCGGCCTTGCGCGCCGCGGTCGTCTGGCTGCCGGTGAGCAGGGCCACCCGGGTCCCGCTTTCGGCGCCGCCGAGCATCCCGCCCATCGCGAGGTCGCCGAGCATCGCCGTGATCGTCCGGTGGTGCTGGGCGGCCAACACCTCGGTGGGTGCGAGCAGGGCGGCCTGTCCACCGGCGTCGATGACCGCGAGCATGGCGCGCAGGGCAACGACCGTCTTGCCCGAACCGACCTCGCCCTGGAGCAGCCGATGCATGGGCACCTGCGCCGCGAGCTCGGCGGCCAGCAGCTCCCCCACCTCCCGCTGCCCGGCCGTGAGGGCGAAGGGCAACCGCGTGTCGAAGGCCGCGAGCAGCCCGCCGGCACGCGGCATACGGGCTGCCGTATGCCGTGCCCGCGCGGCCCTGCGGCGTTGGCCCAGGATCGTCTGCAGGACGAATGCCTCGTCATAGCGCAGCCGGCGCAGACCCGGCTCGACGCAGGTGTGCAGGGCGGGCCGGTGGACGCGCTCGAGGGCGGCGCGCCGACCGGGCAGGTCCCGCCGGGCGAGCACCTCCGGCGGGATCGGTTCGCGGATCTCGTCCACCGCGTCGAGGGCGAGAGCGACGAGTTGGCGCAGTTTGAAGGAGGTGACCTTGCCGGTCGTCGAGTAGACGGGGACCTGGTGGGTGCGCAGGTAGTCCGCGCGCTCGGCCGAGAGGCTCTCGTCCATGAGTTCCATCTCGGGGTGGGTGAGCTGCAGACGCCCGCCGTAGCGGGTGACCGTGCCCGCGAAGACGCCCCACTTGCCTGCCGTGAGACCGAAGTCCCACGGCCGTTTCGCGAAGAGGGTGACGTCGAGCTGGGCCCGGCCGTCGGTGAGCACCGCGGTGGTCCGGAAACCCCGGCGGGCGCGCATCGGCACTGTCTGGGCGCGCTCGACCTCGGCGACGACCATGACGTCCTCGCCCTCGCGCAGATCGCCGAGGTCGGTGAGCTCGTTGGGCCGCAGGTAGCGGCGGGGCACGAAGTCGAGCAGCTCGCCGACGGTGCGCAGCCCCTTGTTCGTCGCGAGCGCGGACGCCGCCCCCTTGGCCACCAGCCGGGTGAGCGGGGTGTCCTCCGTGTATGCCGTGAGCATGGCTCCCGTGCGCCTCACTCCACCCCGAGCAGGAGCGGGTAGAGCGGCTGCAGGCCGCGGATGACGGTCACCTCGAGCTCGCGCCGACGGATGCGTGCGGCCGCGACGACGGTCTGGGCGAGATCGTCCGGGGCACCGTCGCCGCTCACGACGGTGAGCAGTTCGCCGTCCGCGCCGAGCAACCGCTCGACGACCCGTCCGGCGACCTCGGCGAGGTCCGATCCGATGATCGCGAAGTCGCCGTCGACCACCCCGAGGACGTCGCCGACGTGACACACCCCCGCCGAGGTGAGCGCCTCCTTGCGGGCGATCGTCACCGCACCGTGCCGGGTCGCCGAGGCGGCGTGCGCCATCGCGTCCGCGTTGGCCTCGAGGCTCGCCTGCGGGTCGAATACGGCGAGTGCGGCCACGCCCTGGACCGCGGTGCGGGACCGGACGACCCGCACCTGCTGCCCCTGCTCGCCGGCCGCCCCGGCGGCGGCCTGGGCCGCCATCTCGGTGTCGGTGTCGTTGGGCAGGACGAGGACCTGGCCGGCCCCGCTCGCCTTGACCGCCTCGAGCAGCTGCCCCGCGGAGGCCCGACGGCCCGGCCCGCTCATGACGACGGTGGCCCCGGCGGCGCGGAAGACCTCCGCCAGGCCCTCGCCGGCCGCGCAGGCGACCACTCCGAGCCGGTCGGGGTCGAGTGCGCGCGCGATCTGGTCGCCGAAGTGGGTGACGACGATGCGGTGCGGGCGCCCAGCCTCGATCCCGGCCTCGATCGCCGCCCCGGGGTCGTCGACGTGGACGTGGACGTTCCACGTGCCCTCGGCTCCGACGACGAGCAGCGAGTCGCCGAGCGCGGCCAGCCGCGCCCGCAGCGCCTCGACCCTTGCCTCGTCGGTGTCGGTGAGCAGGTACATCACCTCGTATGCCGGCCCGGTGCGGTCGTCGTCGGGATGCTCCGCGGGAGTGGGGATGCGCCCCGGCGGGGTGGCCGGACGCGACCACGCGGCTCGGCGGTGCATCGGGTCGTCGGCCGTGTGGCCGCCGTGGCCGGTGACGACGCGTTGGAGGGCTTCGAGGAGCAGCACATAGCCGGCTCCCCCGGCGTCGACCACCCCGGCCCGGGCGAGTACCGGGAGTTGCGCAGGCGTGCGCTCGAGCGCGGCCTCGGCGGCCTGCGCGGCGGCGTCGACGACCGACTCGAGCGACACACCGACGTCGGCCGCGACGAGGGCGCCGAGCGCCTCGGCCGTCGCCCGCGAGACGGACAGGATCGTGCCCTCCTTCGGCTCGGTGACGGCCCGCCAGGCGAGCCGGTCGGCCCGGGCGAGTGCACCGGCGAGGCCGGCCCCGTCGAGATCCGTCGCGCCCGAGTCGAGGACGTGCTCGGCGAAGCCGCGGAAGAGTTGGCTGAGAATGACCCCCGAGTTGCCCCGTGCGGTGAGCAACATGGCCCGGGACATCTCCCGGCACATGTCCGAGAGCCCCGCCAATCCCGACTGCCCGCTCCTGTCGGTGCCCGCGAGCGCGACCCGAGTGGCGTCGAGGGCGGCGTCGAGGGTGAGGTAGAGATTGGTGCCGGTGTCCCCGTCCGGGACCGGGAAGACGTTGAGCGAGTCGACCTCGGCCCGCCTGGCCGCGAACGACGATCGTGCGAGCGCGGCCCAGCGCAGGAAGCCGCCGGCGTCGAGCTCGGTCAACGCTGGGGGCAGCGGACGAGGCAGGGGTCGGTCGCTGGGCACGCGGGGCCTCCGGCGGGGACGGCGAGATCTGCGGCTGCCAGCGTAGCCAGCCCGACCGACTTCGGTCAGCCGGGCACGCCCTCGTGTGCTGGTCCCCGCGAGTCCTGCGCCCCGCCCCGGCCCCCGCGCCCCGCCCCGGCCCCTGCGCCCCGCCCGGCCCC
>JAKPEG010000217.1 GCA_029552065.1 Actinomycetes bacterium | reverse complement strand
CCCTGGCCGCCCTGCTCGACCACGAACGTGCGCTGCTCGCGCCCCTCACGCAGCAGGAGCAGGAGACCCTGGCGGCGCTGCTGCGCCGGCTCGCCTCACCGCTCGAGGGCTGACCGGTCACTCCACCAGTTCGGCGGCGGCGAGTCACTCCACCAGTTCGGCGGCGGCCAGCCAGGCCAGCTCGAGCTCGTCGCGCTCGTCGACGATCTCGCGCAGGGTCCCGTTGAGCGCGAGGACGGCGACGTGGTCGGTCGCCTGCTGGGCCATCTGGGCGTGCACCCGGTCCTCCCGCTCGGCCAGCCGGGCCAGCGCCCGCTCGATCCGAGCCATCTCCTTGCGTGCCTCCCGCTGCTGCGCGGCCGAGGGACCGGGCGCGCTGGCGGGGTCGCGCGCGTCCGGCCCCGGGGTCTCCTGCGGCGCCGCCTCGGGTGCCCGGGTCGGCGCCCCGGGACGGGACCCAACGGCATACCCCTGCGGTGGTGCCGCGGCCAACAACCGCAGGTAGTCGGGGATGCCGCCGGGCAACTCGCGGACCCTGCCGTCGCCGAGCAGGGCGACCTGACGGTCGGTCATCCGCTCGAGCAGGTAGCGGTCGTGCGAGACGACGACGAGCGTGCCCGCCCAGCCGTCGAGGACGTCCTCGAGCGAGGTGAGGGTCTCGATGTCCAGGTCGTTCGTGGGCTCGTCGAGCAGCAGGACGTTGGGTTCGGCCATGAGCAGCCGCAGCAGCTGCAGGCGGCGGCGCTCGCCGCCGGACAGGTCGCCCACCCGGGTCTGCTGCCGCCCGCCGGGGAAGCCGAGGCGGGTGGCCAGCTGACTCGCGCTCACCTCACGACCGCCGAGGGTGGTGACGCGGCGCACCGCCTCGACCGCGTCGATCACCCGGTCACCGGCGAGCGGCTCGAGTTCGCGCACCTGCTGGCTGAGCTGGGCGAGGGCCACGGTGGGGCCGACCTTGCGCCGGCCGCTGCGCAGCGGGACCTCACCGGAGATCGCGCCGAGCAGGGTCGACTTGCCGGTGCCGTTGGAGCCGACGATCCCGACCCGTTCGCCCGGCGCGAGCCGCCAGGTCACCCGGTCGAGCAGGGTGCGCTCCCCCACGACGACGGTGGCGTCGAGCAGGTCGATGACGTCCTTGCCGAGTCGGGTCGTCGCGAACCGGACGAGCTCGACCCCGTCACGCGGCGGCGGTTCGTCGTCGATGAGGGCGTTGGCCGCCTCGATCCGGAACTTCGGCTTGCTCGTGCGCGCCGGAGCGCCCCGGCGCAGCCAGGCCAGCTCCTTGCGCAGCAGGTTGTCGCGCCGCTCGGCGGTGACGCTCGCCACCCGCGCCCGCTCGGCCTTGGCCAGCACGTATGCCGCGTAGCCCCCGTCGAAGCTCGACACGGCGCCGTCGTGGACCTCCCAGGTGAGGGTGGCCATCGCATCGAGGAACCATCGGTCGTGGGTGACGGCGACGACGGCGGTGTCGGCGCCGGTCCGGCGGGTCGAGAGGTGCTCGGCGAGCCAGGCCACGCCCTCGATGTCGAGGTGGTTGGTCGGCTCGTCGAGCAGGAGCACGTCGGGATCGGCGATGAGCAGGGCGGCCAGGCCGAGCCGGCGCCGCTCGCCCCCGGACAGCGGCCCGACCGGTGCCTCGAGGCCGCCCACCGCCGGGGCACGGACCCCGCCGAGCAGGCCGGCGAGCACGTCGCGGACCCGGGCATCCCCGGCCCAGTCGTGCTCCGGCCGGTCCCCGACGAGCGCCGTGCGCACGGTCGCCGTCGGGTCGAGCAGGTCGTCCTGCGCGAGCATCGCCACGGTCACGCCGCCGGCCCGGACGGCCCGTCCTTCGTCGGGCAGCTGCAGCCCGGCGAGCACCCGCAGGAGGGTGGACTTGCCGCCCCCGTTACGCCCGACGACGCCGATGCGTTGCCCGTCGAGCACTCCGGTGGTCACCGCGTCGAGGACGTGCGCGACACCGTGCACGACGGTGACGCGTTCGAGCGAGACGAGCACACCCATGGTCGTTTCCCGGTCGCCGACGCTCAGTCGCGCGAGGGCCCGGCGACGACCTGGGCGCCGTGGACCGGCCCCTTGGCGCGCTTGACCTCGGAGGCCACCCCGGAGGCCGTGAGGGCGACGCACAGGTCGAGCGCATGCTCGGTCGAGCGGGTGAGGAAGGCGACGGTCGGTCCGCTCCCGCTCACGATCCCGCCGAGGGCACCGAACTCGAGGCCGGCGTCCAGGACGGTGCGCAGCTCCGGACGCAGCGAGAAGGCGGGCTCCTGCAGGTCGTTGTGCAGGACCTCGGCCAGGGCTTCGGCGTCGCCCGAACGCAGCGCCGCCATCATCGCCGTCCCCGGTTCGGGGGTCGGGATCCGGTCCGAACCGCGCAACCGGTCGCACTCGGCGTAGACCTCGGGGGTGGACAGCCCCACGTCGCTCACGGCGAACACCCAGTGGAAGCTCCCTCGAGCCAGCACCGGGGCGAGGCGGTCGCCGCGCCCGGAGCCCACCGCAATCCCGCCGGCGAGCGCGAACGGCACGTCGCTGCCGACCTGAGCGGCGATCTCGGCGAGGACCGAACGGTCCAGCCGCAGGCCCCACAGGTGGTCGCAGGCGAGCAGGGTGGCAGCGGCGTCGGCCGACCCGCCGGCCATGCCGCCCGCGACCGGGATGTCCTTGTCGATCCGGATGAGCGAAGCCGGTCGGGCGGCCCTCGTATGCCGCGCGAGCAGCTTCGCGGCCCGCAGGGCGAGGTTGGCCTCGTCCGTCGGCACCAGGTGGGCGTAGAGCCCGGTGACCTCGACCCGCCAGTGCGCGGCCCGGCTCACGGTGACCTCGTCGTGGAGCCCGACGGCCATGAACACCGTCGAGAGGTCGTGGAAGCCGTCCCGACGCCGTGGCCCGACCCGCAACTCACAGTTGACCTTCGCGGGCACACGCACCGTGACGGAGCGGTGCGCGGGGCCGGTCACCCCTCCACCCTAGGGGGTCGGATCGAGCTCGCCGCCGCCGCGATCGCGGCGAACTCGCCGACCCCGAGGGACTCGCCCCGCGCCCCCGGGTCGACCCCGGCGGCGCGCAGCACGACCTCGGCGGCGGCCGGCCCGCCCGCCCAGCCGGCGAGGGCGGCCCGCAGCGTCTTGCGACGCTGGGCGAAGGCCGCGTCGATCACCCGGAAGACCTCGACCCGCGTGGCGCTCGTCGCCGGAGCCGGGCGGCGGCGCAGTTCGACGAGCCCCGAGTCGACATTGGGCACCGGCCAGAAGACCCCCCGCGGCACCTGCCCGGCGAGCCGCGCGGCGGCATACCAGGCCGCCTTCACGCTCGGCACACCGTAGGCCTTGCCGCCGGGAGGCGCCGCCAGCCGCTCGGCGACCTCGAGCTGGACGAGGACGAGGGCCCGCTCGATGCTCGGGAAGCGTTCGAGGAAGGACAGGACGACGGGCACCGCCACGTTGTAGGGCAGGTTGGCCACGAGGGCCCGCGGCTGCGGATCGGGCAACTCCGTCACCGCGAGCGCGTCCGCGGCGAGCACCCGCAGGTATGCCGTGTGCCCGGGTGCGTGGGCGGCGACCGTGGGTCTCAGCGCCGCGGCGAGGACCGGGTCGACCTCGATCGCCGTCAGCTGTGCCCCGGCCTCGAGCAGGGCGAGGGTGAGCGAGCCGAGCCCGGGGCCCACCTCGACGACCGGTTCGAACGGCTCCACCCCGGCGATCCGGACGATCCGGCGGACGGTATTGGCGTCGACGACGAAGTTCTGCCCCCATGCCTTCGTGGGACGCACCCCGAGGCGCTCGGCGAGCGCCCGGATGTCACCGGCGCCCAACAGGTGCACGGATGCGCTCACGACTGACCAGCCTAGATGCCGTGCCGCCCGCGCCGACCGCAGGTCAGCCGCCGCCGGTCAGCCGCCGGCTGTCAGCTCCCGGCGAACAGCGGGGCGACCGCGCGGACCGAGCTCACCCCCACGTCGACCATCCCGACGGCGAGCAGCACCGACCACACGGCCTCGAGCCGGCCGGACCAGGCGGGCCAGCGTCGAGCCGCGTCCTCGAGGACGACCCGGCAGGCGACGACGAGCAGCACCCAGGAGACGATGTGGAAGCGGGTGCGGACGATGAACAGGCCGAGCACGACCCAGTTCGCCCAGGCCGGCAGGGCGAGCAGGGCGAACCGACGGGCCACACGTCCGCGATAGACGAGCACATAGACCAGGGCCGGCAGCAGGAGCACCTGGAGGACGGCGCTCGTGCGCCCGCCCCAGGGTTCGGGCGACCCGACGACGCCCAGGACGAACGGCATGACCGGGGCCACCACCTGCTCGGCCGTCGTCGGCAGGGTCGTGCGGACGTATTCGTCGGGGGGAGCGACGAGGAAGGGATCGATCCACCAGCCGGTGTAGGCGTGCTGGCGCACCGACCAGAAGACGACGGTCGCGAGCACCGGCCCGGCGAGCAGGGCGATCGAGGACGGTATGCCGCGCCACCGGGACACCGCGCCGTCCTGGGGCGGCGCGAGCTCGGGATCGAGCCGCGCGAGGACGAGGGCCAGGACGAGCAGCCCGGTGGCGACGGCCGCCGTCGGCTTGATGCTCGTCGCGACGACGAGCATCAACGACGCGCCGACGAGGGCCCGCCGTTCGAACCGTCCCCCGACCGCGACGGCGACGGCTGCGACGAGGAAGGCGCCGACCGCGGTGTCGTTGTAGGCCGATGCCGCGAAGTCCCACACGACCCGCATGGCGACCGCGGCGACGGCGACCTCGAGTCCGCCGGACAGCCCGAGCGAGCGAGCCAGCCCCGCCGCGACCAGGGCGAGCGCGACGAGGGTGGCGAAGTGGAGCAGATGGGCCGCGACATAGGACCCCTGGGTCGCGGCCGCCGTGTAGACGACCTCCATGAAGGGGAAGGCGTTGACATGGCGCAGGTTGACGGGCACCCACCCATGGAAGGTGGCCCAGATCTCTGCGGCGGGCCAGTGGTATTCGACCTCGTCGACATGGCTCGGTGGCGCGAGTGCACCGAGCGCCCCGACGGCCAGGGTGAGCGCGAAGGCGGAGGCGAGCCACGGGTGCGTGCGCCAGGTGCGGCCGAGGCGGCCGGCGAGGTCGAGGCCCGCGGCACGGACCGGCCGGCGCAACCACGCCGTGCCGCCCGCGAGGGCGAAGACGACCGGCCACCACGCGCCCAGCTGGCCGAACTGGCCCAGGACGAAGGTCGACACGCCCAGCACGGCGATGCCGACGAGCAGGACGAGCGCGGCGCGGGTGGCGGCCGGCAGCGCGAGCCTCCGGTCCGCCGCGGTCACCCCGCGCAGGCCGAGACCGAGGACCCCGCACAGCAACAGGGCAGCCGTCGCGAGCTGACCCAGCACCCCACTCCCCCTTCGCCGGACGGACGTCGACGCCGGGCGGAATGCTATGCCCGCCCGGCGTCGATCGGTTCGGTGGGTCTCAGAAGGGGCGGCTGAGGCGACGCCTCAGGCGGCCCAGCGGCAGCCCCACGGTTGCAGGCCGCGCACGGCATACAGCCGGTTGGCCACGGTGATCTGCTCCTCGCGGCTGGCCAGGTCGGCGCGGGGGGCGAAGTCGGCACCCCCGCTGGACAGCCAGGTCGTGTAGGCGAACTGGAGGCCGCCGTAGTAGCCGTTGCCGGTGTTGATGTGCCAGTTGCCGCCGGACTCGCACTTGGCGATCCGGTCCCACATGGCAGCGTTTGCGAGGTTGATCCCGGCGCCGGAGACGTTGCCGGCCGACGGTGCCGGAGTGACCGGCAGCGGCTTGGTGCCGACGACGACGACCGCGTCGACCGCGGGCTTGGTGACCGTCGCGCCGGTCGCCTTGCGGCTTTCCAGCACGCCGTCGACCCAGGTCTCGGTGTAGGTGACCACCTGCGAACCGGCCACCCCCTTGGTCGTCGTCTTGGTCTGACCCTTGGACAGGTTGGGGTCGTTGGTCTTGGTGGTCTTGAAGGCGACCGCCTCGGTGGCCGTCGAGGTCTTCTCGGTGACCCGGGCGACGGCGACGGCCAGGCCCTCGGTGACCGCCGTGTCGGCGGCGGGGCTCACCCGGTCGAGCGGACCGAGCGTGATGCCCAGGGACGCGAGCAGGTCGCCGACCGAGGCCGCGGAGCTCGACTCGGTGCGGGTCTGGCCGTCGGCGACGACCTTCACCTGGTGCGGGTTGGTGACCGAGAAGGTGAGGCCCTCTCGGCCGAGCCCAGCCGAGCGCGAGACCGAGATCTGCGCGCCGGCGAGGGTGCGGATGCCCAGCTGGGCGATCGCCTCGTCGACGGTCGTGGCGGTCGTCCAGTAGTCCGCGGTGGCCCCGTCGACCGTGACGGTCACCTTGCGCCCGTAGCGCACGAGGATCGCACTGCCGTCGGCGATCGGCTGGTCGGCGGCCGGCACGACGAGGTCATGGTCGCCGACGGCGATGCCCGCCTTCCCCAGCGCGTCGGCAACGGTGCTGCCGAAGACGTGCATCGAGGTGAGCTGGCCGTCGACGCTCAGGTCGACCGCCTTGTCGAGCTGGGCTGCCGTGAAACCACCGATCGCGGCGGCACCGACGGCGCCGACCGCGATCGCGCGGCTGAGGATGGAGGTGAGCACGTTTCTCCAGACGTCGTTCGATCCGGTCCGGCACGCCCGCGCCACGACTGCGAGCACTCCCTGGGGGAGCGCGTCGCTGCGTCTGCCGACGGGGTGTCGGCGTGGCGCGGGAAAGCGGTGCCTCCCGGCTGTTCGCCCAACACGGTGCCCGCTCGACCCCCGCAAGGTCAAGTTTCGATAACGGCCCCGCGTACGGAGCGTGACCCAGGTCACATCCAGGGCGCACCTTCTGCCACATGCGCCACATCCATCACGCGCCCGCGGACGACCTCGCCGGTTCGTGCGCGGCCGAGCCCGCTACTGCCAGCTGCCGTAGACCCGCTCGGAGTTGGCGGCGATCGCCTCGCACAGCGTGGGCACGGCCACCCCGAGCACGCCGGCCATCGCCCGCACCGTGATCGGCACGAGATAGGACGCGTTGGGCGCACCCCGCCACGGGTGGGGCGTGAGATAGGGCGCGTCGGTCTCGACGAGCACCCGGTCCAGCGGCACGACCGAGAGCGCGTCGCGCAGGCCGCCCGCGCTGGTGAAGGTCACCGGCCCCGCGAAGGACAGATAGCAGCCGGCCTCGACCGCCCGCTGCGCCATGGCCAGGTCTCCGGAGAAGCAGTGCAGGACGGTGCGTTCCGGAGCGCCCTCCTCGTCGAGGATGCGCAGGACGTCGTCGTGGGCGTCGCGGTCGTGGATCTGCAGGACCATGCCCAACCGCTTGGCCAGGTCGATGTGCCACCGGAAGGCCCACTGCTGATCCGGTATGCCGTCCGGTCCGGTCCGGAAGTAGTCCAGCCCGGTCTCGCCGACCACCCGCACGCGCGGGTGCTGCGCCAGCGCCTCGATCTCGGCGAGCCCCTCGAGCAGCGTCGTTCGTGAGGGGAAACGCTTGATCTCGTTGGGGTGCAACGAGACTCCGCCGAGCAACGCGGCATACTGCTCGACCATCCCGATCGTGGCGCGGGCGCCCGGAAGGTCGCAGCCGATCTGGACCATCCGCGGCACGCCGACGGCGGTCGCCGCCTCGATCGCCGCGCCCACGTCGACCTGCGCCTCGCCCTCGCGCGCGTGGTCGAGATGCAGGTGGTTGTCGACGACCTCGACGGGCAGTGGGTCGGGGGCCGGCGGCGGCTCGCGCACGGCTCAGCCCTCCCCGCGCATCCGGGCGATCTCCTCCTCGACCACCGAGGGGTCGAACTTCGTGAAGACCGGCGTCGGCGGCCCGATCGGCGTGCCGGGCACCACGGGTCGAGACTCCCAGCGAGGGGTGGCCGAGTAGTCGCCCATGATCACCGGGTAGGCCGGCCCGCCGTCGAGGTCGTCGACCTCGCGCAGCTGTGGCATCGGCACGAATTCGCCTGTGCCACCGAGGATCTGGTGCACGCGGTTGGCTCCGTGCGGGAGGAAGGGCGCCGTCATGGTGTTGAGGTCGCTCACTGCCTGGGCGAGGACGTGCAGCACCGTGCCGAGCCGCTGCGCCTGCTCCGGGGCCTTGAGCTTGAAGGGTTCGGTCGTCGAGACGTAGGCATTGGCCAGGCCAACCAGGCGCATGACCTCGCCGATGCCTGCCTTGAAGCGTTGCCGCTCGAGGTGCGCGCCGACCACCTCGAAGCCGCCCCGCACGGCGGCGAGCAACTCCTCGTCGATCGGCTCGAGCGCACCCGCCGCAGGGATCTCCCCGAATCGCTTGTGGATCATCGAGGCCGTCCGGTTGACGAGATTGCCCCAGCCGGCCACCAGCTCGGAGTTGTTGCGCTGGATGAACTCCGCCCAGGTGAAGTCGCTGTCCTGGCTCTCCGGGCCGGCCGCGCAGATGAAGTAGCGCAGCGGGTCGGGGCCGTAACGCTCGAGCACGTCGCGGACGTAGATCACATGGCCGCGGCTCGTGGAGAACTGCTTGCCCTCCATCGTCATGAACTCGCTCGCCACCACCTCGGTCGGCAGGTCGAGCACCCCGTATGCCGCCCCCGGCTCGCCCCCACGGTCTCCGCGACCGGCATACCCGAGCAGCTCGGCCGGCCAGATCTGGGCGTGGAAGGTGATGTTGTCCTTGCCCTGGAAGTAGTAGGACACCGCCTCCGGGTCGTTCCACCAGGCGCGCCAGGCCTCGGGATCGCCGCTGCGCCGGGCCCACTCGATCGCCGCGGAGAGATAGCCGACGACCGCGTCGAACCACACGTAGAGCCGCTTGGTGGGGTTGTCCTCCCACCCGGGCAGCGGCACGGGGATGCCCCAGTCGATGTCCCGGGTCATCGGGCGCGGTTGCACGCCCTCGAGGATGTTCTTGGAGAACTTGATGACGTTGGGCCGCCACAGCCCGGTGGCCTCGCGGCCCTCGAGCCATGTGTCCAACGCCCCTGCGAGCGCCGGCAGGTCGAGGAAGAAGTGCGCGGTCTCCTCGAAGCGCGGCGTCTCCCCGTTGACCTTGCTCCGTGGGTCGATGAGGTCGACGGGGTCGAGCTGGCGGCCGCAGTTGTCGCACTGGTCGCCGCGCGCCTCGCGATAGCCGCAGTGGGGGCAGGTGCCCTCGATGTAGCGGTCGGGAAGCGTGCGCCCCGTCGACGGGCTGATCGCGACGAGCTGGGTCTGCTCGATCATGTAGCCGTTGTTGTAGTTGCCGAGGAAGAGCTCCTGGCTCACCGCATAGTGGTTGCGGGTCGTCGTGCGGGTGAACAGGTCGTAGGCGAGCCCGAGGTCCACCAAGTCCTGGCTGATCACCCGGTTGTAACGGTCGGCGATCTCGCGGGCCGTGACCCCCTGCTGCTCGGCCATGACGAGGATGGGCGTGCCGTGCTCGTCGGTGCCCGACACCATGAGCACGTCGTGCCCGGCCATCCGCATGTAGCGGCTGAACACGTCGGAGGGCACGCCGAAACCGGCGACATGGCCGATGTGGCGCGGGCCGTTGGCATACGGCCAGGCGACGGCGGACAGGACCTTGCTCATGCCGACGATCCTAGGGCGCCCTGGCAAGGGCTTTCCCGGCACTGCGCCGTGGCCCGCGCAAGGTCGCCAATTCCATTGCCTACCAGTGCGATCGGCTTGTCTCTCGGACACCTGTTCGATAAGATGGGGGTGTGCGTGTGGCGGAGTTCGAGGCGCGTATGCCGCCCCCCGAGGGGGCCGCGGCCGGTCTCGTCGCGTTCGCGATCCCGGTCGACGCCACGCTGCCGTTGGCGGCGGCGGCGCCGGGCGATCCCGACGCCGCCGCCGAGTGGGCCCTGTCGGTCATCGACGCGGTCGAGCGGACCAAGGCCCAGCTCGACGCGCTCGCCCTCGGTGCGTGGCGGACGCTGCACGCGGCATACCGGGAGACGACGCGAGGCCTGCTCGATGTCGACTCGCCGGGCGCACCCGACGCGGCCGACCGGGGCGAGCGGGTGGCGGCCTCGGCCACCGTCTCGGAGGTGATGGCGGCGACCGGCCTCGGGCCAAGCACCGCCGCCACCACGAACTCAAGACCGTCGGCGTGTGGACCGCCACGCGTGACGGCGACGACCTCGTGTGGACGACTCTGGCCGGCCGGACCTATCGGACCGAGCCCCACGACTACCGCGAGCTCGACCCGCA
>JAKPEG010000206.1 GCA_029552065.1 Actinomycetes bacterium | reverse complement strand
CGCCCGCGACCGCCGCCTCGAAGTAGAGGTCGACGCCGTGCTCGGCGGCGGCGGCATACAGGGTGGGGCCGTCCTCGGCGAGCAGCGCCTTGTTGGCCGTGACGACGGAGGCGCCGTGGGCCATCGCGCGCAGCAGGAGGGTCCGGGCGGGCTCGATGCCGCCGATCACCTCGACGACGACGTCGGCCCGGGTGACGAGCTCGGCGGCGTCGGTGGTGAAGCGGTCGGCGTCGACGCCGGTCGCGGAGCGGTCGCGGCCGGCCCGGCGCACCGCGATCCCCACGATCTCGAGGGGTCGACCGACCCGGGCGGCTAGGTCGTCGGCGTGCTCGGTGAGCAGGCGGGCCACGGAGGCACCCACGACCCCGCAGCCGAGCAGCGCGATCCGCACGGGGTCGCCGCCGGGCGCCGGCACGGAACTGGGTGTAGAGCTCACCACGGCTGCCTATCCTCCCCCATCAGCCGGCGTCGAGCGCGAGGAGGTCCTCGATCGTCTCTCGGCGCACGAGGACCCGCGCCGCCCCGTCGCGGACGGCGACGACCGGCGGGCGGGGCGTGTGGTTGTACTGGCTGGACAGGGCGCGGCAGTAGGCGCCGGTCCCGGGCACGGCCAGCAGGTCGCCCGGGGCGACGTCGGCCGGGAGGAACTCGTCCTTCACGACGATGTCGCCGCTCTCGCAGTGCTTGCCGACGACCCGGCTGAGCGCAGGGGCCGCAGTGGAGGCCCGGCTCGCGAGCGCGCAGGAATAGTCGGCGTCGTAGAGCGCCGGGCGGATGTTGTCGCTCATCCCACCGTCGACCGAGAGGTAGGCCCGGGTGGCCCCGCCGTCGAGGCGTACCTGCTTGACGGTGCCCACCTCGTAGAGGGTAAAGGTGCTCGGCCCGGCGATCGCCCGTCCGGGCTCGATCGAGATCCGCGGAATGCCGACCCCGCCCGCCCGGCACTCGCGCTCGACGATCTCGGCCATGTCGGCGGCCAAGTGTGTGGGGGGCATCGGGTCGTGCTCACTCGTGTAGGCGATCCCGAAGCCTCCGCCGAGGTCGAGCTCGGGCAGTTCGAGGCCGTGCTCGACCGCCACCTGGGCGTGCAGCCGCAGCACGCGCCGGGCCGACACCTCGAAGCCCGAGGTGTCGAAGATCTGGCTGCCGATGTGGCTGTGCAGCCCGAGAAGGCGCAGGTGGGGGCCGTGCGCGAGCACCCGGCGGACCGCCTCGGCGGCGTCGCCGGTGGCGAGCGAGAAGCCGAACTTCTGGTCCTCGTGGGCGGTCGCGATGAACTCGTGTGTGTGCGCCTCGACGCCCACCGTCACCCGGATGAGCACCGGCGCGGGCCGCTCGCGCCGCCGGGCCACCTCGGCGAGGCGGTCGATCTCGGCGAACGAGTCGACGACGATCCGGCCCACGCCGTAGTCGAGGGCTGCCTCGAGCTCGGCGCGGCTCTTGTTGTTCCCGTGCACGCCGATCCGCTCGGGCGGCATACCCGCGCGGATCGCGACCGCGAGCTCGCCTCCGGTGCACACGTCGAGACCGAGTCCGTCGTCGCGGACCCAGCGGGCGATCTCGGTGCAGAGGAAGGCCTTGCCGGCGTAGTAGACGTCGGCACCGCCGCAGAGGTCCCCGAAGATCTCGGCATAGGTCGTGCGGAACTCGACCGCGCGGGCCCGGAAGTCCTCCTCGTCGACGACGTAGGCGGGCGTGCCGAAGCGCTCGGCGAGGTCGGTGACGGCGACACCGCCCACGGTGAGCACCCCGGCGGCCGAGCGGCCGACGGTCCGCGCCCACAGGGTCGGGGCGAGGGCGTTGACGTCGACCGGCTGTTGCAGCCAGGTGGGGCCGCGGTAGCCGTCCGCGTGGAGGGCCCCGGCTTCGTGCGCACGCATGCGTCACATCCTCCCGGGGGCGTGCACCCCCAGCCGCGCCATTCCAGCGTGCAAGACACCACGTCCGGCTTCCGAGACGAGCAGCGTCCCCGGGCCTGCCTCCGCGCGCTCCTCCCACCGCAGGTATGCCGTGGCGACGGCGAGCAGGGCGGCAGCCAGCCGCTCGGGGTGGGCCGGCTGGGCGACGAACGCACCGGGGGCCTGGAGGAGCTCGGTGAGCAGGCCCCGCGTATCGGGGTCGAGGGTGGTGGCGACGTCGGCCGCGGCTCCACCACGGGCGAGGTCGGTGCCGGCCCGGCGGACCGCCCGCGCATGGGCGAGCTGGACGACGACCACCGGATTGCCGAGGATCCGGCGGCCGGCGACGCCGGCGGGCAAGGCGGGGGCCCCTGCGGCGCGGCGGGCGACCTCGAACCGTTCGACGTCGGCGCCCGGGCGCGGGGCCGGAGGCGGAGCGGAGGCGGCCGGCAGGTCGACCCCGGAGGCGAGTCGGGCCAGGTGAGCCGCCATGGCCGCCGGTGCGAAGGTGAGCACGAGCCAGCCGCCGGGGGCGACCGCCACGCCGGCGAGGAGGGGGTCACCCGTGAGTCGGGCGGCCACCTCGTGGGGGTCGGCGCCCGCGGCGACCGCTGCCGGGCTGCGCCAGGTCCACGGCGCACCCTCGTCGGGCCGCAGCGGACGGGGGGCGGACGGCATACCGGGTGCGTCGGCGAGGGCATCGACCGCGCGTGCGACCCTCTCGGCGACGGCCGCGAGGCTCACCGGTCGCGCGGGGTGAAGCTGCGTCCCTCGCGGGCGAATCCGTCGACGAGATAGCCGATCTCGTCCGGGTCGAAGGGCTTGCGGACGCTTGCGTCTACGCCCCGCGCGTGCATCGCGGAGCGGTCCTCGCCATCGACGGCGGCCGTGGCCATGACGACGGGAACCCCGGAGAGGATGGGACACCTGCGGATGGCGTCGAGGGCCCACCAACCGTCGAGTGGGGCCATGTCGGCGTCCAGGACGATCGCCTTGGGCAACTCACCGGAGTCGGCGCACCGGTAGAGCAGGTCGACCGCGTCGCCGCCGTGGCACGCCTCGATGACCTCGAAGCCATCCAACTCGAGGTTGATGCGCACGAGCCGTCGAATGGACTCCGTGTCGTCGCAGACGAGCACGGTTCCCCTCCGCCCGGCACGGTCCCCCGCCGGTTCCATACCTGTCAGCGTAGGCTGGTAGCCTCTGCGAGCGCGCCGATGTGCGGAATCCGTTCCGCCCCGTCCAGCATGTGGACATGGCGTCTGAGCCCCCATAGCTCAGGGGATAGAGCACCGCCCTCCGGAGGCGGGTGCGCAGGTTCGAATCCTGCTGGGGGCACCGAAGTCCGCCCGGTCCGCCTGCGGACCGGGCGGCACCGTTTCCGGCCGTGACACGCGAATACTCGGGCGCGTCCACCGACAACCTGCCGCCTCACTCGGAGCCGGCACCCACCGCGCCCACGAGTTCCTCGAGGACGTCCTCGAGGAACACCACCCCGGTAACCTCTCCGTCCTCGGCGACCACCCGGACCAGGTGGGTCCCGCCGCGCTGCATCGTCGCGAGCACGTCCTCCACCTCGTCACCGGGGCGGACCGAGGGAAGCCGGCGGACGCGCTTACGTGGCACGGGTTCGTCACGGCCCTCCTCGTCGGCGTAGAGCACGTCTTTGAGGTGGACGTAGCCGACAACCACGCCCTGCTTGCCGAGATAGGGATACCGCGAGAACCCGGTCCGGGCGACGAGCCGCTCGACCTCGGCCGGCGTGACCCCCTTGGCGACGGTCACGAGCCGGTCGACGGGGACCGCCACCCCGGCTGCGACCTTGTCGCTGAACTCCAGGGCCGAACGGACCAGATCCTCGCGTCCCGGCTCGAGCAGCCCCTCGGCGTGACTCTCGGCGAGGATGTGCGCCACCTCCTCGGCCGTGAAGGCCGAGGCGATCTCCTCGCGAGGTTCGACCCGGAAGACCCGCCGGACGATCGCCAGGGAGATGGTGGACAGCAGCCGCACGACCGGCCCGATCGCCCGGGCGAGTGCGAACAGACTGGGCACGAGCACGAGCGCCGCACGCTCCGGCCCGGCCAGGGCGAGGTTCTTGGGAATCATCTCCCCGACGACGACGTGCAGGTAGACCACGAGCAGGAGGGCACCTGCGAGGGCGAGCCCGTCGGCCCATACCGGACCGAACGGCAGCCGCTCGGTGAGCGGCACGAAGAGGGTGTGCAGCGCCGCCTCGGCGAGGGCCCCGAGCCCGACCGAGCACACGGTGATGCCCAGCTGGGCGGCGGCGAGCATCGAGCCCATCCGCTCGAGGGCGAGCAAGCAGGTGGCCGCCCCGCCACTGCCTGCTTCGGCCAGCGGTTCGAGCGCCGAACGGCGGGCCGCCATGGCCGCGAACTCGGCACCGACGAAGTAGGCGTTGCCGAGCAGCAGCAGCAGCGACAATCCGAGCGCGAGTCCCTCGTTCACGAGCCCTCGTCCGGGTCGAGGCGGCCCGTTGGGTCGGGGGTGGCCGCTGGCCGGGGCACCATCCGCACGCGTGCGACCCGACGCCCGTCCATCCGGCTGACGACCAGGTCCCAGCCCGGCAGCAGCAGCCGGTCGCCGGCCGCGGGCACGCGGCCGAGAGCGGCCATGAGGAATCCCCCGAGCGTCTCGTAGGCCGTGCCGTCCGGCACCGGGGTGCCCACCCGGTCGCGTGCCTCGTCCGGCCGCCAGGTGCCCGGCACCGACCAGGAGCCGTCCGGCAGCAGTCGGCCGCGATCGGCGGCGGAGTCGTGCTCGTCGGCGACCTCCCCGACCAGCTCCTCGACGAGGTCCTCGAGGGTCACCAGCCCACTGGTTCCCCCGTATTCGTCGACGACGATCGCCACCTGGGAGTCGGCCCGGCGCAGGATGCCCAACAGGCCATCGAGCCGGATCGTCTCCGGGACGACCGCGTGCGCACGCATGAGCGCCGACACGGGGACGTCCCGACGCCGGTCCGGCGGTACCGACACGGCCGCCTTCACGTGGACGATCCCGTCGACGTCGTCCCATCCACCACCGAGGACCGGGAAGCGAGAATGGCCGGTCTGCCGGGCCAGGACGACGACGTCGGCTGCCGTGGCCGTGCGTTCGATGGCCGCCGCGCGCATCCGCGGGGTCATCACGTCGCTTGCGGTGCGGTCGGCGAAGCCGAGGGAACGGGTGACGCGTTGGGCCGTCTGGACCTCGAGCGTCCCGGCCTGGGCGGATCGGCGCACGAGGCTCGCGAGCTCCTGCGGAGTACGAGCGCCGGACAACTCCTCCCGCGGTGTGATCCCCATCGCACGCAAGGCTCGGTTGGCCGAGCCGTTGAGCACGGCGATGAGCGGTCGGGCGAGGGCGGAGAACGTGCGGACCGGCACCGCGACGACCTTGGCGGTGGCCAACGGCGCCGAGATCCCGAGGAACTGCGGGACGAGCTCACCGGCGACCATGGAGGCGAGGGTGACGATGACCAGGCCCGCGACCGTCGCGACCGAGGCGGCGGTCCCCGGACCGAGCGCGGGTTCGAGCAGTCGCTCGAGCAGGGTCCCGATCGACGGTTCGGCGAGGTAACCCACGAGCAGGGTGGTGAGAGTGATGCCCACCTGCGCGGCGGACAGTTGGGTCGACAGCCGGGCGAGCGAGGCGAGCACCGACCTCGCGCGCTGGTCGCCCTCCTCGACCGCCCGGGACACCG
Organism: Actinomycetes bacterium; assembly: GCA_029552065.1. Lineage (GTDB taxonomy): Bacteria > Actinomycetota > Actinomycetes > Actinomycetales > Dermatophilaceae > Phosphoribacter. The sequence continues at coordinate 10,015 of JAKPEG010000206.1, read as the reverse complement.
TGGGGCGATCGAGTGCGACGAGGGAGAACTCGGCGGCGACGAAGACTGCCGTCCCGAGGGTGAGCAGCCCCCCGGCGACCACCAGCAGCCACTCGACCATTCCGGACACGATATCCGCTGTGGGCAGCCCCCCCAGTGCGCCGAGGTTACTCCCGGCATGGGTGTATGCCGTGCCACGAGAGGGTGCGCGAAGCGGCATACCGCGCAATGATGCGAGGGTGACCACGACGAGCGCCCCCGTGACCCCCCAACCCAGCTACGCCGAATCCCGGCAGGTGGCCGAAGCCGGACGGGAGACCGACTGGAAGCTCCCCTCCTTCGGCAAGGAGCTCTTCCTCGGCAATTTCCGCCTCGACCTGCTCCACCCGCAGCCGCCCCTCGACCTGGAGGACGAGCGGGAAGGCGAGGAATTCCTCGCCAAGATCCGGGACTACCTCATCGAGAACGTCGACCCGCTGCAGATCGAGCGCGACGCCAAGATCCCGGAGAAGAACATCAAGGACCTGCAGGCGCTCGGCGCCTTCGGGGTGAAGATCTCCAAGGAATACGGCGGTCTCGGCCTGTCCAACCGCATGTACAACAAGCTCATGGCCCTCATGGCCGTCTACAACCCGGCCCTCACCGTCCTGCTGAGCGCCCACCAGTCGATCGGCTTGCCCGAGCCGCTGCGCGGCTTCGGCACCGAGGAGCAGAAGCGGGAATGGCTGCCCAAGCTGGCCACGACCGCGATCTCGGCCTTCCTGCTCACCGAGCCCGACGTGGGCTCCGACCCGGCCCGGATGAGCTGCAAGGCGGTGCCGACCGAGGACGGCAGCGGCTACCTGCTCAGCGGGCAGAAGCTGTGGGCGACCAACGGCAGCGTGGCCGACGTCTTCGTCGTCATGGCCAAGGTGCCCAAGTCCGAGGGCCACAAGGGCGGCATCACCGCGTTCATCGTCCCCACGAACCTGCCGGGCGTGCGCATGATCACCCGCAACGCGTTCATGGGTCTGCGCGGCCTGGAGAACTCGCTCACCCAGTTCGACGACGTCTTCATCCCCGCGTCCGACGTCATCGGCAAGGAGGGCATGGGGCTCAAGATCGCCCTCACCACCCTCAACATGGGCCGCCTCGCGGTCCCGACGATGTGCGCCGCAGCCGCGAGGTACTCGCTCAAGGTGGCCCGCGAATTCGCGGTCACCCGCAACCAGTGGGGCCAGCCGGTCGGCAAGCACGACGAGGTGGCGCAACGGCTCGCCTACATCGCCGCCACGACCTTCGCCCTCGAGGCGATGGTCGACGTCAACACCCGGTTGGCCGACGACAAGCGCAACGACATCCGGATCGAAGCGGCCCTGTCCAAGCTCTATGCGACCGAGCAGGGCTGGACCGTCGTCGACAACATGGTCCAGGTCCGCGGCGGGCGCGCCTACGAGACGGCCGAGTCGCTCCAGGCCCGCGGCGAGGCCCCCGTGCCCGCCGAGCAGGTCCTGCGCGACATGCGGATCAACCGGATCTTCGAGGGCTCGACCGAGGTCATGCACCTGCTCATCGCCCGCGAGGCCGTCGACACCCACCTGCAGGCGGCCGGCGACCTGCTCACCACGAAGGACCCGAAGGAGTTGGCCAAGGCCGGGCTCAAGGCGGGCAAGTTCTACGCCGGCTGGTTCCCGCAGTTGGTCACCGGCGACGGCCAGAACCCGCGGGCCTTCCACGAGTTCGGCGAGCTCGCGACCCATCTGCGCTTCATCGAACGGGCCAGCCGCAAGATGGCGCGATCGACCTTCTACCTCATGGGGCGCTACCAAGGCCACCTCGAGCAGCGGGGCGCCCTGCTCGCCCGGATCGTCGACATCGGCTCGGAGTTGTTCGCGATGAGCTGCGCGATCGTGCGCGCAGACTCGATCGCCAAGGAGCAGCCGGCGAACGGTGCCTCGGCCGTCGCCCTCGCCGACATCTTCTGCCGGCAGGCCCAACGCCGGATCGACGTCTTGTTCGACCGGCTCTGGCACAACGACGACCTCGCCCAATACGACCTGGCCCTCGGTCTGCTTGCCGGGCAGCACCTGTGGTTCGAGGAGGGCATCGTCGACCCCGCCGACCCCCACGGCGAGGTTGCGCCACACACGACCACGTGAGCCCGACCGCTCAGGGTCGACCCTGAGCGGTCCCGGATCTTCGCCAAGAATCCCCCGGAAGTCGGCCGGTCGCGCGTGCGCGACCGGCCGATTCGGGTTGAGATAGGGCTATGAGCACAACGTTCGGGGACAGGGCCCATTCGTGAACGCCACCCCTCCTCTCACCGACCACCCCGGTTCCCGCGGGCCCCTACGAGCGGCCGGACTGCAGATCTCGGTCTCCGGCCTCACCAAGCGCTTCGGCACCCTCACGGCCGTCGACCACCTCGAGTTCACCGTCGAGCCCGGCCGGGTGACCGGTTTCCTCGGGCCCAACGGCGCCGGCAAGACGACCACCCTGCGGATGCTGCTCGGGCTCGTCCGACCGACCGCGGGCACCGCGACCATCGGGGGCCATCCCTACCAGGCCCTCGCACACCCGCTGCAGACCGTGGGAGCCGCGCTCGAGGCGACCAACTTCCACCCCGGCCGCAGCGGCCGCGACCACCTGCGGGTACTCACCGCCGCGGGCGGCATACCCGACCGGCGGGCCGACGAACTGCTCGACCTGGTCGGGCTCGCCGAGGCCGGCCGCAAGCGCGCCGGGGGCTATTCGATGGGCATGCGCCAGCGGCTCGGCCTGGCCGCGGCGTTGCTCGGCGACCCGCAGGTCCTCCTGCTCGACGAGCCCGCCAACGGACTGGACCCCGAGGGCATCCGGTGGTTGCGCGAGTTCCTCCGCGTGCTCGCCGGCCAGGGCAAGACCGTCCTCGTGTCCAGCCACATGCTCTCCGAGGTCGAGCAGACCGTCGACGACGTCGTCATCATCGCCCAGGGGCGCAAAGTCGCCCAGGGGCCGATCGCGACCCTGCGCGGCGAACCCACCGTCTTCGTCCGGGCCGCCGACCTGCCGGCCCTTGGCAGTGCCCTCGTCGCGGGCGGGATCGTCGGGGAGGCCAGGGACGGCGGCCTGCTCGTGCGCTGCCCTGACCCGGTCCGGGTGGGCGAGCTCGCCTTCCGCGCCGGCATACCCGTCCACGAGCTGCGCACGCAGGCGAGCGACCTCGAGGACCTGTTCTTCCGCCTCACCCAGGGTCAAGGGCTCACGCCGGGTGGCACCCCGCCTCCCGCACCCGGGAGCGCGCCGGCCGCCGACCTGCCTGCCCCCACGGGCGCGTTGCCGTCCGCACCGATCGAAGGAGGGCAGGCCTGATGGGACTCGCGATCCGCGCCGAGCTGCGCAAGTTCTTCACGACCCGCATGTGGTGGGGGATGGCACTGGCGATGTTCCTCGCGAGCGTCGCCTTCGCCCTGCTCTTCGCCTTCCTCGTCGCGGGTGCCGAGATGGGCGCGCCCGGCTCGGGTGCCGCCCGCGCCCCCGGGTTGGACAACCCCGAGATGGTGAAGATGGTCTACACGAGCGGGGCGTCGGTCGGCTACCTGCTCACCCTCGCCGTCGGCATCCTGATCATCGGGTCCGAATACCGGCACAAGACGATCACGAGCACCTTCCTCGCCACCCCTCGGCGAGCCGTCGTCATGGGTGCCAAGATGATCGCCCTTGTGTGCATCGGTGCCTTCTACGGCCTGGTGAGCCTGGTCGGCTCGATCGGCACCGGGGCCGCGATCATCCTCGCCCGGGGACATTCGCCCTTCCCCGACTCATCGATCTGGCGATCGCTCGCCATGGTGCTGCTCGTCCTGGCCTTGTGGGCGCTCATCGGGCTCGGTGCCGGCATCCTCATCCCCAACCAGGTGGCTGCCCTCCTCGTCTCGATCGGGATCGCCTGGATCGTCGAACCCATTCTGGGCACGATCGTGGCCGGTCAGTCGTGGGGCCGGTCGGTGGCGCCGTACTTCCCCTCGAACGCGACGAATGCCATGTTGTCCATCGACTCGGCCGCGATGGGTGCCTCGTCGGCCTACACCCCACTCGTGTGGTGGGTCGCCGCACTCGTCCTCGTCGCCTATGCGGCGGTCATGGCGGGAGTCGGCACGGTGCTCACCATCCGCAAGGACATCGTCTGAGGGAGCCCGACGGCCACACGGTGGACGGCCCCTCGCGCTCCCGGCGCGGGGGGCCGTCCGTCGTCCCCAGACCCGCGGTCGCGCCGGCGTCCGGCAAGTCCGTATGCCGTCCGGCCGCGTCGCGCCCGAGGCGCGAGGACTAGGCTGCTCCGTGCAGGCAGGCCCGCTGTTCACCTTCGCCGACGCGCACCCGGGCGGCAGGCTCGCCGGCGCACCGACCGAACCCGTCAGCGTCGACGCATCCGAAAGAGGCGAGGCACCCGTGCCCGACCAGTCCCAGAACCCCAGCGCCGCGTTCGGGCCGAACGAATGGCTGGTCGACGAGCTCTACGAGCAGTACCTGCGTGACCCGGAGTCCGTCGACAAGGCCTGGTGGGAGTTCTTCGAGGACTACCAGCCCGCACACTCCGGCGCTCCGACTGCCCTCGGCAACGGATTCCCTGCCCAGGCAGCAGCGCCCGCCGCACCGGCACCGGAAGCCGCCGCGGGACCCGCGGCACCGGCCGCCGCCCCGGCAGCCCCGGCAGCTCCGGCAGTGACACCCGCACCGGCCGCCCCGGCAGCGGCGCCGCCTCCCGCGGCGCCCGTCGCGCCGACCCCCCGGGACATCCCCGCCCCCACGAGCCCGCCGCCGCCGAGCGAGGCCGAGGTGCGCCCGCTGCGCGGACCGGCCGCCCGGGTCGTCGCCAACATGAACGCCTCACTCGACGTGCCGACGGCGACCTCGGTCCGTTCGGTGCCGGCGAAACTGCTCATCGACAACCGGGTCGTCATCAACAACCACCTCGCACGGTCCCGCGGCGGGAAGGTCTCCTTCACGCACATCATCGGCTTCGCCCTCGTGAAGGCGCTCGGTGCGATGCCGGAGATGAACCACGCCTACGCCGAAATCGACGGCAAGCCGGTCGTCGTCGCACCGGCCCACGTCAACCTCGGACTCGCGATTGACCTGGCCAAGCCCGACGGCAGCCGCTCGCTGCTCGTGCCCTCGATCAAGTCCGCCGAGCAGATGGATTTCATCCACTTCTGGTCCGCCTACGAGGAGATGGTGAAGAAGGCCCGTGCCGGCAAGCTCGCCGTCGCCGACTTCGCCGGCACGACGATCTCGCTCACCAACCCCGGCACGATCGGGACCGTCCACTCCGTGCCGCGGCTCATGCAGGGCCAGGGCGCGATCATCGGCGTCGGCGCGATGGAATATCCCGCCGAATGGCAGGGCGCCTCGACCGAGACCCTCAACCGCAACGCGGTCTCCAAGATCCTCACCCTCACCTCGACCTACGACCACCGGATCATCCAGGGCGCCCAGTCCGGGGACTTCCTGCGGATCGTCCACCACTACCTGCTCGGCGGCGACGGCTTCTACGACGAGATCTTCGCCGCGCTGCGCATCCCCTACGAGCCGATCCGCTGGGTCCAGGACGTCTCGGCCACCCACGACGACGACATCAACAAGGTCGCCCGGGTGCAGGAGCTCATCCACGCCTATCGGGTGCGCGGCCACCTCATGGCCGACACCGACCCGCTCGAATACCGCCAGCGGCGTCACCCCGACCTCGACGTCACCGAGCACGGCCTCACCCTGTGGGATCTCGACCGCCACTTCGCCACCGGTGGCTTCGGCGGCGCTCCCTTCCTCAAGCTGCGCAAGATCCTCGGCATCCTGCGGGACTCCTACTGCCGCACCGTCGGCATCGAGTACATGCACATCCAGGACCCCGACCAGCGCACGTGGATCCAGGACAAGTGCGAGATCGTCCACGAGAAGCCCACCCGCGAGGAGCAGATGCGCATCCTGCGCCGGCTCAACGCCGCCGAGGCCTTCGAGACCTTCTTGCAGACCAAGTTCGTCGGCCAGAAGCGCTTCTCCCTCGAAGGCGGCGAGTCGGCCATCGCGCTGCTCGACCGGGTGCTGTCCCGCGCCGCCGAGGACCAGATGGCCGAGGTGTGCATCGGTATGCCGCACCGCGGCCGACTCAACGTGCTCGCCAACATCGCCGGCAAGTCGCCGGGACAGATCTTCCGCGAGTTCGAGGGCAAGCAGGACCCCCGGTCGGTCCAGGGCTCGGGCGACGTGAAGTACCACCTCGGCACCGAGGGCACCTTCGTTGCCGAGAACGGGGCCTCGACCAAGGTCTACCTCGCGGCCAACCCGAGCCATCTCGAGGCGGTCAACCCCGTGCTCGAGGGCATCGTCCGGGCCAAGCAGGACCGGCTCAACCTCGGCGGCGAGGCCTTCACCGTGCTGCCGATCCTCATGCACGGTGATGCGGCCTTCGCCGGCCAGGGCGTCGTGGCCGAGACCCTCCAGCAGAGCCAGCTGCGCGGCTACCGCACCGGCGGGACGATCCACATCGTCGTCAACAACCAGGTCGGGTTCACCACGGCCCCGTCTGCCTCGCGTTCGTCGGTCTACTCCACCGACGTGGCCCGGATGATCCAGGCCCCGATCTTCCACGTGAACGGCGACGACCCGGAGGCCTGCGTCCGGGTGGCCGAACTCGCCTTCGAGTTCCGCCAGAAGTTCCACAAGGACGTCGTCGTCGACATGATCTGCTACCGCCGCCGCGGCCACAACGAGGGCGACGACCCGTCGATGACCCAGCCGCTCATGTACACCCTCATCGAGGCCAAGCGTTCGGTCCGCAAGCTCTACACCGAGTCGCTCATCGGCCGTGGCGACATCTCGGTCGAAGATGCCGAGGCAGCTCTGCGCGACTACCAGCAGCAGCTCGAGCGGGTCTTCGTCGAGACCCGCGAGGCGACCGCCGACCGCTCATCCAGCCCCACGGCATACGGCGACGAGGGGTCCGACGTCGTCGGCCACGGCGGCCTGGAGAAGCCCATCGCCCAGCGTGAGGACGACGAGCGGCGCCACCGCGACTCGGTCCACACCGGCATCTCCCGGGAGATGCTCGACACCCTGGGCGACGCGTGGATCCGCCCACCGGAGGGCTTCACCGTCCACCCCAAGCTCAAGGCCCTCATGGAGCGGCGCGCCCAGATGGTCCGCGACGGCGGGATCGACTGGGGCATGGGCGAGTTGCTCGCCTTCGGCTCGCTGCTCATGGAGGGCACGCCGGTGCGGCTGGCCGGCCAGGACAGCCAGCGCGGCACCTTCGTCCAGCGGCACGCCGTGCTCGTCGACAAGATCACCGCCGAGGAGTGGACCCCGCTGCTCTACCTGCAGCCGGGCCAGGCCAAGTTCTGGATCTACAACTCGCTGCTCAGCGAGTATGCCGCGATGGGTTTCGAATACGGCTATTCGGTCGAGCGGCCCGACGCGCTCGTGCTGTGGGAGGCCCAGTTCGGCGACTTCGCGAATGGCGCTCAGACGATCGTCGACGAGTTCATCTCCTCCTCGGAGCAGAAGTGGGGGCAGCGCAGCTCGGTCGTGCTCCTGTTGCCGCACGGCTATGAGGGGCAGGGCCCCGACCACTCGTCCGCGCGGATCGAGCGGTACCTCCAACTGTTCGCCGAGGACAACCTCACGGTCGCCTATCCGTCGACCCCCGCCTCCCACTTCCACCTGTTGCGCCGCCAGGCCTATGCCCGGCCGCGTCGGCCACTCGTCGTGTTCACCCCCAAGTCGATGCTGCGGCTCAAGGCGGCGTCCTCGATGCCCGAGGACTTCCTCCAGGGCGGCTTCCGGCCGGTCCTGCCTGACACCGCACAGCTCTCCGGCGAGGCGGTCGACCGGGTGCTGCTGTGCTCGGGCAAGGTCGTCTGGGAACTCGAGGCCGAACGGGCCAAGCGCAAGGACGAGCGCACCGCGATCCTGCGGGTGGAGCAGCTGGCCCCCATCCCGGCCGAGGAGTTGGCCGCGGCCCTGCGCGGCTATCCCCACGCCGAACTCGTGTGGGTGCAGGACGAGCCGTTCAACCAGGGCGCGTGGCCGTTCGTCGCGCTCAACGCCCCGCAGCTGCTCGCCGCAGCCGGTGAGACCCGACCGCTGCGAGTGGTCTCGCGACGGTCCTCGGCCTCGCCCGCGACCGGCTCGCACAAGCGGCACGAGGTCGAGGAACACGACCTGCTCAGTGCCGCGTTCGCGCGCTGAGCGGGCGATAGCCTCACCGACGTGTACTTCACCGACCGCGGCATCGAGGAGTTGTCCGCGCGCCGCGGCGACGACGAGGTGACCCTCGCCTGGCTCGCGGAGCAGTTGCGCACCTTCGTCGACCTGCATCCCGAGTTCGAGACGCCCGTCGAGCGACTGGCCACCTGGCTGGCTCGGCTCGACGACGAGGAGGAGTGAGCGTGGACGACCACGGCACCGACGGCGAGAGCCGTCCCGGGAGCGGCGCCGAACCGGAGTTCATCCCGAGCCCGGGGGTCGTCACCGACGACGCGGGCCGACGCGACGTGGGGCTCTGCTTCGTCGGCGATTCGCTCGTCGCCGGCTACGGCGATCCCAAGGCCCTCGGGTGGGTCGGCCGGGTCATGAGCCGTTCGCAACACCCGGATCTCGACCTCACGGCATACAACCTCGGGGTGCGCGGCCAGGACTCCGGTGACGTGCTCGCCCGATGGCGGGCCGAGTGTATGCCGCGCTGGTCCGGCCGCGCCGAGCGCCGGCTCGTCGTCGCCGTCGGGGCCGGCGACCTGCACACGGGACTGTCGACAGCCCGCTCCCGACTCAACCTCGCCAACGTCCTCGACGAGGCATCCGCCAAGGGGATCGGTACCTTCGTCGTCGGGCCGACCCCCACCCTCGACGCCCGGCTCAACGAGCGGGTCGAGGCGTTGGCCCAGGCCCAGGGCGACGTGTGTTCGCGCCGCGGGGTGCCCTACGTCGACTGCTACCAGCCACTGGCGGGGCACGAGCAGTGGCTCGGCGATCTCGCGGCCGGCGACGGCACGCATCCGGGACAGGCCGGCTACGGCCTGGTCGCCTGGCTCGTCCTGCACGGCGGCTGGGGTCCCTGGCTGGGCCTCGGCTGACCCACCGGCTGCACCTCACCTCGGGCCTTGCGCACGCGGCATACGCGATATAACGTGTTGGATAACGCGATATGACGTGACTCCAGGAGGGCCGCATGGCGCAGCAGAAGTGGCAGGTCGACGGGCCGCGGATCATCGAGGTCGGCGACGCCCAGGAACGGGTGGCGGCCCTGCAGGTGGCAATCGTCGGCGGCCACGTCGGCGTGGTGACCCACGACGACTCCCCCGTCGCCCGGCTCGAGGTCGCCGAGGTCGAGGGTCCCCCGCTCACCGTGTCGTGGGACGGGCGCACGCTCAGGGTCCTCCACGGCAAGGACGCGACCGACTCGGTCATCGCCGCGCTGCGCCGGCTCATCGAGGAGCCCGGCAGACACCGCGCCGAGGTGAGCCTGTCCATGCCCGCCCACGCGCGCACGACGATCAGCACGGTGAGCGCTTCGGTCGTCGCGGGCGGGCTGCGCGCGGGGCTCACCGTCAACACCGTCTCCGGCGAGGTCGCCCTCCACGACGTGAGCGGCCGGACGAAGCTCAACACGGTGAGCGGTGCCGCCGAGTGCGTCGGTCTCGACGGCGACGTCAAGCTCAACACCGTTTCGGGTGCGATCACCGTGCAGGACAGCCGGATCGGGGCCGCGAAGCTCAACACCGTGAGCGGCGAGATCACCCTCGACCTGCGCAACGGGCGGGCCACCCTCGCCTCCAACTCCGTTTCCGGCGACGTCACCGTCCGCGCGCCCTACACGGGGTATGCCGTGACCGCCACGAGTGCGACCGGCCAGGTCGTCGTCGACGGTCGGTTGCTCGCCAAAGGCCGGTCCCCCGGCACGCTCACCGACGGCGACGGTTCGCTGCAGATCAGCGCCAACTCGGTATCCGGCAGCGTCGTCGTCCTGCGCGCCGCCGCGTCCGGCCCACCCACACCCCAGGACGCCCCCCCGAACGGCGACCGC
>JAKPEG010000107.1 GCA_029552065.1 Actinomycetes bacterium | reverse complement strand
CGATGTCGCGCGGATCGACCCGGTGTGGGCCGAGGAGCTCGGCAGCCACCTGGTCAAACGGCAGTACTCCGAGCCTCGCTGGTCCTCGCGGCAGGGCTCGGCTGTCGCCACCGAACGGGTCACTCTCTATGGCGTCCCGCTCGTCGTCGGCCGGACGGTCGGGCTGGCCAAGGTCGACCCGGCGCTGGCTCGGGAGCTGTTCATCCGCCATGCCCTCGTCGAGGGGGATTGGACGACACACCACCGGTTCTTCCACGACAACCGTGCCCTGCTCGAGCGACTCTCGGAGCTTGAGGCCCGCACCCGGCGTCGCGACATCCTCGTCGGCGACGACGTCCTGCAGGACTTCTACGAGCATCGGCTCCCTGCGGAGGTCGCCTCGGCCCGCCACTTCGACTCGTGGTGGAAGCGGGCCAGGCGCACCACCCCCGACCTCCTCACCTTCACCGAGGACCTGCTGGTGCGCGACGAGGCCGGTGACATCGGCGCCGACGCCTTCCCGACGACTTGGCACCAGGGCGACCTCGACCTGCCGTTGACCTACCAGTTCGAGCCCGGCGCGGCGGCTGACGGAGTCACCGTCCACGTCGGCACCGAGATCCTCAATCGGGTCGCCTCGGACGGATTCGACTGGCAGGTGCCGGGATTGCGCGAGGAGTTGGTCACCGCACTCATCCGCACGCTGCCCAAGACGACCCGTCGGTTGCTCGTGCCGGCTCCGGAGCACGCCGCCGCGACGGTCCGGGAGTTGCGCCAGCGTGCGCTCGGACCGGCCGACGGTCCGCTCACCGCCGTCCTGGCCCAGGTGCTGCGTGAGACCCACGGCGTCGTCATCCGCCCAGACGACTGGGACATCGCCCGGCTGCCTGACCACCTGCGAGTCACGTTCGCGGTGGAGGACCGCCCCGGGCACGCCATCGCCGCGGGCAAGGACCTGGCCGCTCTGCGCGAACAGGCCGCCCCTCAGGTGCGCCGGCAGGTGGCGGCCGCCGGTCGCGCCATCACGCGAACGGGCATGCGCACGTGGGCGATCGACGACGTGCCGCTCGAACACGATGCCGTCGTGTCAGGGGTGCGCGTCCACGGCTTCCCGGCCCTCGTCGACGAGGGGGACGCCGTCGCCCTGCGGGTGCTGCCCACCCCTGCCGAGGCCGAGTCCGAACACCGCCTCGGGGTGCGGCGGCTGCTCCTGCTCGGCACCACACCGCCGTGGAAACACGTCCTCGGGCGGCTCACCAACGCGCAGAAACTGGCGCTCGGCCACAATCCACACGGCTCGGTCCCGGCGCTTCTCGATGACGTCCTCGCGGCCGCTGTGGATGCGATCGCGGCCGAACGGGTCCATCACGTCCCGCGCACCGCCGCCGAGTTCGCTGCCGCCCAGGACGCGGTCCGGACCCACCTGGGCGCTCGGGTCGTGGCCGCGGTCGGCCTCGTCGAGCCGATCCTCGCCAAGCATCTGCAGATCGTGCGCCGCCTCGACGGCATGAGCGCGCCGCACCTGGCCGACCTGCGTGCGGACGTGCGAGCCCAGCTCGCCGAGCTCATCCGGCCGGGCTTCGTCGCCGACACCGGCCTGGCCCGGCTGCCCGACCTCGACCGTTATCTGCGGGCCGTCCTGCATCGCCTGGACAAGGCTCCGCTGGATCTGGCCCGCGACAGCCAGCGGCTCACTGAGGTGCTCGACGCCGAGGCCGGGTATGCCGCGCTGCTGGCTTCGCTGCGCCCCTCCCAACGGGGGGCGGCCCAGGTCACGGACATCGCGTGGATGATCGAGGAGCTGCGGGTGTCGCT
>JAKPEG010000094.1 GCA_029552065.1 Actinomycetes bacterium | reverse complement strand
GCCGACATCGGGGAGTACTTCGACCGCGACCATCGGATCCTGCGGCGTGACCTCGCCGGGGGCCCGGTCCTCGACCTGGGGACCTATCCGGTCGCCTTCGCCACGTGGATCCTCGGCGCGCCGAGCGAGGTCCGCGCCCTCGCGCAGCCCGATCCCAGCGGCGTGCTCAGCCAGACGGCCGCGATCCTGCGGTATGACGAGGGCGACCACGCCGGTGCGCTCGCCCTCGTGCACGCATCGCTGGCGACCGCGACGCCCACGGCCGGGGAGATCAGCGGCGACTTGGGCACGCTCTCTCTCGACCCGCCCTTCTATCAGCCGGGCGGGGTGACCCTGCGGCTGCGGGATGGCTGTGCCGCTCGATACGACGAGCCCCGGATCGCCCACGAGGGGCTGTACTTCGAGGCCGTCGAGGCTGCCCGATGCATCGCGGCTGGGCTGACGCAGTCGCCGCTGCGGCCGCTGGCCGACTCGATCGCCATGCTCGCCGTTATGGACGAGGTGCGCCGCCAGACCGGCGACGTGTTCGACATGGAGGCGGGCGGCATACCCGATCCCGCCTGACCGCACGTAGCCGCCGAGACTCCCGGGGGAGCCGCCCCGTCAGCCCGGTAGGCTCTGCGTGAGCCGTCGCCGACCCGGCGCGCCCACCCTTTGTTGAGGAGTCCGCCTGTCATGGGAGCCTCGCCCGCCCCGGTGCTAACGAGCTTCGAGGGCGGACGCGCCCTCTCGGACTTCCGGGCGGTGGGGCTGCTGCGGCGCCTGCGCGACCGGGTCCCCACCATCACCGGGGTGACCGCCCGACACGTCCATTGGGTCGCCAGTGCGACCCCTCTCGACGCCGACACGCACACGCGCGTCGCGCAGTTGCTCAACTATGGCGACCCGTATGCCGCCCCGGCCCCCGACGCCGGCGGTGCGGGCGACGCCCCGGTCACCGTCCTCGTCGTCGCGCCCCGCCTCGGGACGGTCTCGCCGTGGGCGTCCAAGGCGACCGACATCGCCCACAACTGCGGGTTCGAGATCCGCCGGGTCGAGCGGGTGACCGAGTTCCGGCTGGAGGGTGTCGCCCTTGCTGGCGACGACCTGGCCGCCGCTGCGGAGGTGTTGCACGACCGGATGACCGAGAGCGTGCTGCTCGGACACGACAGTGCCGCAGCGCTATTCGCCGAGCGTGAGGCTGAGCCGCTGGCGCACGTCGCCGTCCTCGAGCGGGGGCGCGAGGCGCTCGTCGAGGCCAACGCGACTTACGGGCTGGCCCTGTCCGACGACGAGGTCGACTACCTCGTCGAGGCGTTCCGCGGGCTCGGGCGTGACCCCAGCGACGTCGAGTTGATGATGTTCGCCCAGGCAAACAGCGAGCACTGTCGGCACAAGATCTTCAACGCCCGGTTCGTCGTCGACGGCGAGGTGCAGGACCGCTCGCTCTTCCAGATGATCCGTAACACCGAGTCGGTGAGCCCGCGGCATACCGTGGTCGCCTACTCCGACAACGCCTCGGTGATGGAGGGCGGGGTCGTCCCACGCTGGCTCCCGACCGAGCAGTGCGAGCCCAGCCGGTATGCCGCGCACGAGGACACCGTGCACGTCCTCATGAAGGTCGAGACGCACAACCACCCGACGGCCATCTCGCCCTTCCCTGGTGCGGCGACCGGCGCGGGCGGGGAGATCCGCGACGAGGGCGCGACCGGGCGGGGGTCGCGACCCAAGGCCGGGCTCACCGGCTTCGCCGTGTCGAACCTGCACCTGCCCGGCACCGACGAGCCGTGGGAGCGCGACCCGATCGGTCGGCCGGGGCACTTGGCGACGCCGCTGGAGATCATGCTCGACGGGCCGATTGGCGGCGCGGCATTCAACAACGAGTTCGGGCGGCCGGGGCTGGGCGGCTTCTTCCGGGTTTATGAGCAGACGGTGGCGGGCGTGCGCCGGGGCTTCCACAAGCCGATCATGAGCGCCGGTGGCCTCGGGACGATCTCAGCGTCGCAGACGCACAAGGTGGCCTTCCCTGCCGGGACGCTGCTCGTGCAACTCGGTGGGCCGGGGATGCGGATCGGCATGGGTGGCGGCGCGGCGTCGTCGATGGCGGCCGGTGCCAACGCTGCGCACCTCGACTTCGACTCGGTGCAGCGCGGCAACCCCGAGATCGAGCGGCGGGCCCAGGAGGTCGTCAACCACTGTTGGGCGCTCGGCGAGGACAACCCGATCCTGGCGATCCACGACGTCGGTGCGGGCGGGCTGTCCAACGCCTTCCCCGAGTTGGTCGATGGTGCGGGTCTGGGTGCGCACTTCGATCTGCGGGCAATTCCGTTGGAGGAGACCGGGCTTGCGCCGAAGGAGGCGTGGTGCAACGAGAGTCAGGAGCGCTATGTCGTGGCCCTGGCTCCGGAGTCGCTGGCACTCTTCGCCCAGTTGTGCGAACGCGAGCGGTGCCCCTTCGCCGTCGTCGGAGTGGCCAGTGACGACGGGATGCTCGTCCTGGCGGACGGCCCCGACGGCGAGCGGGCCATCGACATGCCGATGGAGGTTCTGCTCGGCAAGCCGCCGCAGATGCAGCGCGACGTCGAGCGGGTGGCTCGCACCGAGCCCGAGTTGAGCCTTGAGGGGATCGACCTCGGGGTGGCTGCTTTCGACGTCCTGCGCCACCCGACGGTGGCCAGCAAGCGTTTCCTTGTGACCATCGGCGACCGGACCGTCGGGGGGTTGAGCCACCGCGACCAGATGGTGGGGCCGTGGCAGGTGCCCGTGGGCGACGTCGCGGTGACGCTCGCGGCATACGACGGCTTTGCGGGCGAGGCGATGGCCAGCGGCGAGCGGATGCCCCTTGCGGCGATCGACGCCCCCGCCTCCGGGCGGATGGCGGTCGGCGAGGCGCTGACCAACCTGCTGGCTGCGCCCGCCGAGCTTGAGCGAATCAAGTTGTCCTGCAACTGGATGGCGGCCTGCGGAGAGCCCGGCGAAGACGCGGCGCTGTTCGACACGGTGGCAGCGGTGGCGATGGAGCTATGCCCCGCGTTGGGGGTCGGCGTGCCAGTCGGCAAGGACTCGCTGTCGATGCGCACGACGTGGACCGACGAGTCGGGGCAGGGGCGCAAGGTCGTCGCGCCGGTCAGCCTGGTCGTCACGGCGTTCGCGGCGCTGCCCGACGTGCGCGGCACGCTCACGCCGCAGTTGCGAGGCGGGGGTTCGGACCTCGTGCTCGTCGACCTCGGCGCGGGCCAGAACCGTCTCGGCGGGTCGATCCTCGGCCAGGTGCGCGGCGGCTTTGGGGGAGCGGTCCCTGACCTCGACGACCCGGCCCGGATGCGCGCCTTGTATGCCGCGATGGCCGACCTGCGCGAGCGCGATCTCGTCTTGGCGTATCACGACCGTTCCGACGGCGGCCTGTGGGCGACGGTGTCCGAGATGGCGTTTGCCGGTCGGGTCGGTGTGCAACTCGGGCTGCCGGCCGGCCTGTCGGATGCCGATGTCGTGCGCGCCCTCTTCGCCGAGGAACTCGGTGTTGTGCTCGAAGTGCCGAGGGCTTCGTTGGGCGACGTCGTCGCCCTGCTGCGCGAGCACGGGCTCGGCGACTGCGTGCAGGTCGTGGGTCGCACTATGAAGACGTCCGCCGTTGCGGTGACGCGGGGCGATGAAGTGTTGCTGCACAAGGAGATTCACGAGCTCCAGCAAGCCTGGGACGACGTCTCGTGGCGGATCGCCGCGCTGCGCGACAACCCCGAATGCGCCGATGAGGAGCACGCGGCTGCCGGTCACCCGGACGACGCTGGACTTCAGGTGGCCTTGAGCTTCGATGCTGCTGTTGACGTGGCAGCGCCCTACGTGTCGCTCGGCACCCGGCCCAAGGTCGCGATCCTGCGTGAGCAGGGCGTCAACTCGCACGTCGAGACGAGCTACGCCTTCGACCGGGCGGGCTTCGACACCTACGACGTCCACATGACCGACCTGCAGAGCGGGCGAGCCGACCTCGCGGCATACCAGGGGTTCGTCGCGTGTGGCGGCTTCTCCTACGGCGACACGTTGGGGGCGGGCGAGGGCTGGGCGCGGTCGGTGCTCTTCAATCCTGCTCTCGCAGAATCGTTCCACGAGTTCTTCCACCGGCCGGACACCTTCGCGTTGGGGATCTGCAACGGCTGCCAGATGATGGCTGCGCTTGCCGATCACATCCCGGGAGCGGAAGCGTGGCCGCGGTTCACCCGGAACCGGAGTGAGCAGTTCGAGGGGCGGCTGTCACTCGTCGAGGTGCTCGACAGCCCGTCGATCTTCTTCTCGGGGATGGCCGGCAGCCGCATCCCGATCGCAGTCGCTCATGGTGAGGGGCTGGCCGACTTCTCGCAGCGGGGCGATGCGGCGGCGGTGCACGAGGCGATGCGGTTCGTCGACGGGGCTGGGAGGCCGGCGACGGCATACCCCGCGAATCCCAACGGCAGCCCTGGTGGGCTGACGGCCGTGACGACCCCGGACGGGCGCTTCACCGTGCTCATGCCGCACCCGGAGCGGGTGCTACGCAACGCGCAGATGTCATGGACGAGCGGCTCGGTCGACGAGATGAGCCCGTGGCTGCGGATGTTCCGCAACGCGAGGGCTTGGGTGGGCTGAGCGCCGATGAGCGTGTCGGGCGTGGGCGTGTCGGGCAGGGGGCGGCTGGTCGTCTTCGACTGCGACGGCGTGCTGGTCGACAGCGAACG
>JAKPEG010000070.1 GCA_029552065.1 Actinomycetes bacterium | reverse complement strand
ATGGCGACAGAGGCGGCGACCGACATCCTCCGGGTGGCGCGCGAGCAGGTGCTCGACCGGGGCGAGCGGCTCACCTACGACCAGATCCTCGCGGTCCTGCAGACGACGGACGAGCAACTGCCCGAGTTGCTCGAGATCGCCCACGAGGTGCGCCTGCGCTACATGGGGCCGGAGGTCGAGGTCGAGGGCATCATCAGCCTCAAGACCGGCGGCTGCCCCGAGGACTGCCACTTCTGCTCGCAGTCCGGCCAGTTCACCTCGCCCGTGCGCTCGGTGTGGCTCAACATCCCCGAGCTGGTGCGCGCCGCCAAACTCACCCGCGACACGGGCGCGAGCGAGTTCTGCATCGTCGCCGCCGTCCGTGGGCCCGACGCGAAGCTCATGGAGCAGATGCGGGCGGCCATCACGGCGATCCGCGAGAGCGTGGACATCCACGTCGCGGCCTCGATCGGCATCCTCACGCCCGAGCAGGCGCAAGAGCTGTCCGAGATGGGCATCCACCGCTACAACCACAACCACGAGGCCGGCCGGTCCTTCTTCCCGCAGGTCGTCACCACGCACACGTGGGACGAGCGCTGGGAGACCTGCCAGATGATCAAGTCGACCGGCATGGAGCTGTGCTGCGGTGGGCTCGTCGGGATGGGCGAGTCGCTCGAGCAGCGCGCGGAGCTCGCCGACCAGCTCGGCGAGCTGGAACCGCACGAGGTGCCGCTCAACTTCCTCAACCCCCGGCCGGGCACGCCCTTCGGCGACCTGCCGGTGATGGCCGCCAACGACGCCCTGCGGTGCATCGCCGCCTTCCGGCTCGCCCTGCCGCGCACGATCCTGCGCTATGCAGGCGGCCGCGAGCTCACCCTCGGCGACCTCGGCACCCGCGAGGGACTGCTCGGCGGGATCAACGCGGTGATCGTCGGCAACTACCTCACGACGCTCGGGCGCGACCCCAAGGAGGACCTCGCGCTGCTCGACGAGCTGCGGATGCCGATCAAGGCACTCTCGGACACCTTCTGAGGACGACACCATGCAGGACGATCTGCACGACGATCTCGACGCCGATCCGGCCCCGACCCAGCCACGCTTCGACGGCCCGCCCTACTGCCCCCGGTGCGGGATGCCCGAGGGGGCAGGCAACCACACGGTATGCCGGACTGCCCTCACCCTCGAGCCCCCGCGCTACTGCGCGTCCTGCCGCCGGAGGATGGTCGTCCAGGTGACCCCCGGCGACTGGACGGCCCGGTGTTCCGAGCACGGCGAGCTCACCCGCTCGACCTGGGCGCCGGCGTGAGCCTGCGCCGATGACGGCGGCTGATCACGGGCAAGCCGGGCACCCCACCAGGCTCGCGCCGGCCGAGGCGCTCGCCTTCGACCGCGACCACGTCTGGCACCCCTATTCCTCGGCGCTCGCGCCGTCGCAGCCCTATCTCGTCGAGTCGGCCGCCGGCGTGCGGCTGCGGTTGCGGCTGCCGGACGGGTCGCTGCGCGAGTGCATCGACGCGATGAGCTCCTGGTGGTGCGCGATCCACGGATATGCCGTGCCCGAGCTCGACGCGGCCGCGCGTGACCAGCTCGGACGCATGTCGCACGTGATGTTCGGCGGGCTCACCCACGAGCCGGCGATCTC
The DNA here is from genome assembly GCA_029552065.1 of Actinomycetes bacterium. GTDB lineage: Bacteria > Actinomycetota > Actinomycetes > Actinomycetales > Dermatophilaceae > Phosphoribacter. The sequence continues at coordinate 962 of JAKPEG010000070.1, read as the reverse complement.
GTTGGCACGCAGACTCCTCGAGCTGGCACCGCGAGCGCCGCAGGACCCCACCCAGCCGCAGCTCGCGCACGTCTTCTTCGCCGATTCGGGCTCGGTGTCGGTCGAGGTCGCCATGAAGATGGCGCTGCAGGTCCACGTCGCCGAGGGTCGCCCACGCACCCGCTTCTTCACCATCCGCGGTGGCTATCACGGCGACACGTTCTCGCCGATGTCGGTCACCGACCCCGAGGGCGGGATGCACTCGCTCTTCCGCGGCATACTCCCCGAGCACGTCTTCGCGCCGCACCCTCCGCCGCCCGGGGCCGACCTCGCCGACTGGGAGCGCAGCACTCGCGAGCTGTATGCCGCGCACGCCGACTCGATCGCCGCAGTGATCCTCGAACCGGTGCTCCAGGGTGCCGGTGGGATGACCTTCCACGATCCGCATGTCGTCCGGGTGCTTACCGCGCTCGCCCGGGAGCACGGGGCGCTCGTGATCTTCGACGAGATCGCCACCGGCTTCGGCCGCACCGGCGGCTGCACGATCTGGGCGGCCGAGCAGTGTGGGGTGGTGCCCGACGTCATGTGCGTCGGCAAGGCGCTCACCGGCGGGTATCTCACGCTCGCGGCAGTGCTCTGCACCGGCGACGTGGCGAGGCGGGTGAGCGGCGGCGAGGCGGGCGGACTCATGCACGGACCGACCTTCATGGCCAATCCACTCGCCTGCGCGATCGCCGGCGCCAGCCTCGACCTGCTCGTCCGCAACGACGTCCGGGCCCAGGTGGCGGGGCTGGAGGCCGGCCTCACCGCGGGTCTCGAGCCGGCCCGCGGGCTCGCGAGCGTCGGCGACGTGCGGGTGCGGGGTGGGGTCGGGGTGATCCAGCTGCGTGAGCCGGTCCGCGGACGTGAGCTCGCGGCATACGCGATCGAACGGGGCGTGTGGGTGCGGCCGTTCCGCGATCTCGTCTACACGATGCCGCCCT
>JAKPEG010000046.1 GCA_029552065.1 Actinomycetes bacterium | reverse complement strand
GCGCTCGAGCCCCTCGGTCATGAGCAGCTCGGTGACCTTCACCCGCGAGGTGCTGCCGTCGCGGCGGATCCAGGCGACCTGCTGACCCTTGCGGATGTTGCCGTTGTGCACGCGCAGGAGCGCGAGACGGCCGAGGAAGTTGGAGGAGTCGAGATTGGTCACGTGGGCCTGCAGCGGCGCCTCGTCGTCGTAAGTCGGCGCCGGCACCGTCTGCATGATCGCGTTGAACAGCGGTTCGAGGTCCGGGCCGACGGGCAGCCCGCCGTCGGCGGGTCGCTCGGTCGAGGCCCGGCCGGCCTTGGCCGAGGCGTAGACGATCGGGAAGTCGAGGGCCTGCGGGTGGGCGGCAGCACGTTCGCTGTCGTCGAGCAGGTCCATGAACAGCTCATAAACCTCGTCGACGACCTCGGCGATCCGCGCGTCCGGCCGGTCGACCTTGTTGATGCACAGCACCACGGGCAGGTGTGCCTGCAGGGCCTTGCGCAGGACGAACCGGGTCTGCGGCAGCGGACCCTCGGACGCGTCCACGAGCAGCACCACCCCGTCGACCATGGACAGTCCGCGCTCGACCTCGCCGCCGAAGTCGGCGTGTCCGGGGGTGTCGATGATGTTGATGGTCACGCCCTCGGGGTGCCCGGCCGCGACGGCCGACGGGCCGTTGTAGTGGATCGCGGTGTTCTTCGCGAGGATGGTGATGCCCTTCTCTCGCTCGAGGTCGCCGGAGTCCATGGCCCGCTCTTCGACATGCTGGTGGGCGCCGAAGGCTCCCCCCTGCCAGAGCATCTTGTCGACGAGCGTCGTCTTCCCGTGGTCGACGTGCGCGACGATCGCGACGTTCCTGATGTCGGTGCGGTGCTGCGTGGGCATAGGGGTCAGTCTCTCAGGATTCGTCGGCCCGCCCGACCAGGAGGTCACCCAACGCCGCCGCGACGGCGCGATCCGCCGGCAGCCACGCCACCTCGTGGAGGTCCTCGGCGGTGAGCCACCGGATCGCGTCGTGCCCGGCACCCATCCGCGGTATGCCGCCCTCCCGCACGACCGCGGTCCACACCCGCAGCACCCGGCCCTCGTCGAGCGGCCACACGCCCCCCGGGAGCGGGCCGGGGATGAGCCGGCCCAGGTGGACCGTGACGGAGAGCTCCTCCACGAGCTCGCGGTGGAGGGCGTCCTCGGGGCTCTCGCCGGGCTCGACCTTTCCGCCCGGCAGCTCCCAACCACCGGCGAACCGGGGTGGTCGCACCCGCCGGGCGGCGAGCACTCGCCCGGGCCGGTCGAGGTCGTCGACGATCGCTGCGGCGACGACGAGGCGTTCGCTCACGGAACCCGGGGCACGCTCAGAGCTCGACGCGGGACAGGGTCGCCGCGAGGACGGCCTTGATCGTGTGCATCCGGTTCTCGCTCTGGTCGAAGACGATCGAGGCCGGCGACTCGAAGACCTCGTCGGTCACCTCCATCGCCTCGATCCCGAACTCGGCGAAGATCCGCTCCCCCACCGCGGTCTGCCGGTTGTGGAACGAGGGCAGGCAGTGCATGAACTTCGTGGCGGGGTTGCCGGTCGAGGCCATGAGCTCGGCCGTCACCTGGTAGGGGGTGAGCAGCGCGATCCGCTCCGCCCAGACCGCCTCGGGTTCACCCATCGACACCCACACGTCGGTGTGCAGGAAGTCGACCCCGGCGACGCCCTCGGAGAGCGACTCGGTGAGAGTGACCCGGGCCCCGGTCTCGCCGGCCAGCCGACGGGCGTGGCCGACGATCTCGTCGGCCGGCCACAACGAACGCGGCGCGACGATGCGCACGTCCATCCCCGTCATCGCGCCCGCGACGAGCAGGGAGTTGCCCATGTTGTAGCGGGCGTCCCCCACGTAGGCGTAGGAGATCTCGCCCCGCGGCTTGGCCGAGTGCTCGACCATCGTCACCATGTCGCACAACGCCTGGGTCGGATGCCAGGTGTCGGTGAGCCCGTTGTAGACCGGCACGCCGGCGAAGCGTGCGAGGGTCTCGCAGTCCTCGTGTCGGGACCCGCGGAACTCGATCCCGTCGTAGAGCCGGCCGAGCACCCGGGCGGTGTCGGCGAAAGATTCCTTGTGGCCGATCTGCGAGCCCTGCGGGTCGAGATAGGTGAGCTGTGCGCCCAGGTGATAGGCGGCGACCTCGAAGGCGCACCGGGTGCGGGTCGAGGTCTTCTCGAAGATGAGCGCGATCGTCCGCCCGTCGAGCAGGCGCTGCTCGCGACCCTCCCGGCGGGCGGTCTTGAGCCGCTCGGTGAGGTCGATCAACCCGGCCCATTCCGCCGGGGTGAAGTCGATCTCCTTGACGAATCCGCGTCCGGCGAGGTCGATGCCCATGACACCTGAGCCTAGGCCGTGCCCGTGCCCGTGCCCGTGCCCACCGCGATTCCCCGCCCGGGACACGCGGCGGGGCCGACCCACCACGGTGGATCGGCCCCTGTCCGGACGCGTGGACTCAGGCCTTCGCGGTCGGCGCGAGCGTCTGGTCGTCGAGCTTGGCGTCGGGTGCGTTCTTGCGGATCGACTCGATCCCGTTGAGGCAGCTCTTCTTCGACTCGTAGGCCTCACCGGTGGCGATGACCTGGCCGTTGCTGGCCTTGAGCCGGAACCGGTACTTCCCCGCCTTGTCCTGGTAGACCTCGAACTTGCCGGCCATGCGAACCTCCCACTCACACGGTGAATCACTCCTGACAGCAGCGAGCGTAGGCGGCTGCCTGGTCCGGACGGCCCGATTGCCCCCACGCCACGCCGGGGTGGATCAGCCCACGACCGGGGCCCATCCCGGTGAGGGACGCTGGGGGCGGCGGTCGCGCTCCATCCACGTTCCCGGATTCGCCAACGCGGAGAAGCCGATTCGCCGGTAGACCTCGTGCGCGTCGCGGGTCGCGAGCAACACCCGTTGGATGCCCTCGGCCTCGAGGGCCGCGACCGTGGAGCCCACCAGCCACGACCCCACGCCGGCCCCTCGGTGCTCCGCCGCGACGAAGACGTCGCACACCCAGGCGAAGGTCGCCCCGTCGGTGACCGCACGCGCGAGCGCGACCTGCTCACCCGGCATACCGTCGCCGAGGTCCCGGTAGACGCCGAAGACGCGTGAGCCGGCCAGCGACCGGTCGACCAGGTCACGGGGCCGGCCGAGCGCCCAGTAGGCCTCCCCCGACAGCCACCCGTGGATGCGGTCGGGGTCGAGGTGGACCGGGTCGGCGGACAACAGGTAGCCCTCGGGGGCGGCGGGGACGTGCAGGTCGTTCACCCGCCGGAGCGTACGCGGTGGCACGCCCGGGCCGACGCGTGGACCGGGTCAAGGGCGCGATCCGGGATCCGGGATCCGGGCTCGGGCGGGTCCCGTCAGCGGACCTGCTCGAGTGCTCGGGTGAGGGCTGCGGCGAGCCGGCCCGGCTCCCGCTCGCGCAATTCGTAGCGCGCCCGCACGATCGGCTTGGACACGGTGAGCACCCGGGTGAGGTCGATCGGCGTGCCACTGAGGATGGCCTCGGCCGGGGTTGCCTCGATCGTCGCGACGAGGTCGCGCACCTGCTCGGGCGAGTAGCCCATCGCCGGCAGGACGCCCTCGGCGTTGGGGTACTTCGCGTAGGTCGCGGCGATGCTGCCCACGGCATAGGGGCTCGGGTCGACGATGCTCGCCACCCGCGCGGCGCTCGCGCCGACGACCCCGGCCCCGAAGGTCATCGACCCGTGGGTGAGGGTCGGCCCGTCCTCGACGACGACGACGGACTTGCCGGCGACGAGCTCGGGGTTCTCCACCGTCACCGGGCTGTCGCACCGATGGATCTCCGCGTGCGGGTTCATCTCGCGGACGGAGGCCTCGACGGCGGCGACGTCCTCCGGGCGGGCCGCGTCGCACTTGTTGACGATGACCAGGTGGGCCATCCGGACGTTGGCCTCGCCCGGGTGGTAGCGGCGTTCGTCGCCCGGTCGCAGCGGGTCGACGAGGCAGACATGCAGGTCGGGCACGTAGAAGGGCAGGTCGTTGTTGCCGCCGTCCCAGAGCACGACGTCGGCCTCGGCCTCGGCCTCGCGCAGGATCCGCTCGTAGTCGACGCCGGCATAGACCACGACCCCGGCGTCGATGTGCGGCTCGTATTCCTCGCGTTCCTCGATCGTGCAGTCGTAGCGGTCGAGGTCGGCGTAGTCCGCGAAACGCTGGCACGCCTGCGCGGCGAGGTCGCCATAGGGCATCGGGTGGCGGACCGCCACGACCCGCAGCCCCTGCTCCCGCAGCAGCCGCGCGAGGTAGCGGGTGGTCTGGCTCTTGCCCACCCCCGTGCGCACGGCCGTCACCGCGACGACCGGCTTGGTCGAGCGCAGCATCGTATGCCGCCCGCTCAGCATGGTGAAGTCGGCGCCGGCGGCGAGGCACTGGGAGGCCAGGTGCATGACCCGCTCGTGCGGGACGTCGGAATAGGCGAAGACGGCAAGGTCGATCCCCTGCGACTCGATGAGCTCGACCACCTTGCTCTCCTCGAGGATGGGGATGCCCTCGGGATAGAGCGGCCCGGCAAGTTCGGCCGGGTAACGGCGGTCGGCGATGTCGGGGATCTGGGTCGCCGTGAACGCGACCACCCGATAGCTCGGGTCGTCTCGGAAGACCACGTTGACGTTGTGGAAGTCACGACCGGCCGCGCCGAGGACGACCACCGTGCGAGGGCTGCTCATCGCGCACTCCTGCGGCTGGGTCGACCACCGCCGTCGAGGCGCCCCTGGTGGCGTGCCGACCGTGGGACCCGCCACTGCCCACTGTTCTCCCTCGTCGGCAGCGGGCGCGAGGGACCTTCGGCCCGCGACCTCGCCTCAGCCGCCGAGCCGCCGAGGGTCGTGTGAGGTGGTCCAGGTGTGCACCTGCGCCACCTCACACGATCGTTGCGGCGAGGCTCAGTCGTCGTCCTCGTCGACCGGACCGAGGTGCACGTGGTGGTGGTGGACGTGGTGGACGGCGTGCTCGGCGGTCACGGTATGCCGCGCTGCCCGGGCCGCCTCCAACTGCTCCTGGATCTCGGCGCACCGCGCGCGCCCGAGCGGATAGCGCCGGGCGAGCACGAAGCCGGCGCCCATGAGCAGGACGACCGAGACCAGCATGGTGAGCCGGATCCCCCAGATCGCGCTCTCGGGCTGTGGCGGGCGCGGGAGTCCAGGGCGCGTGTGCAGGTACCCGGTGATCTCGAGGATCCAGCCGACGACGAAGGTCGCCAGGGCCGAGGCGAGCGTGCGGGCCAACACCATGACCCCGCTGAACGAGCCTGCGTTACGGGCGCCCTGGACGAGTTCGCCGTCGTCGACGACGTCGGGGAACATCACCCACACCATCACCTGGGCCGAGGCGACGCCGACGGCGAAGATCCCGGCGAAGACGTAGACCGGCCACACGGGTGCCCCGGCGGGGTAGAGGGCGATCCCCACCATCGCGAGGATCGAGGTGGGGATGGCCCGGGCGTAGACCCGGTTCTTGTCCACCCGCTGCACGACCTTGATGAGGACCGGCAGCAGCACGAGGGTGACGGCCGCGAAGACGCCGGCGAAGATCGCGCTGCGGACGCCGGGCACGGCATACGCGGCGTAGTAGAGGACCACCGCGGTGACGATGTCGATGGTGAGCGAGGGGCACAGGTAGAGCGCGGTGAGCCGGCGGAAGGAGGCCACTCGGAAAGGCGAGACCACGACGGCCAGGTCGAAGTGGTCGGGGTGCTCGGCCACCGGTGCCCGCTCGTGGGTGAAGATCGCCACGAGGAGCAGGGGGATGGAGAAGAAGGTGCCGAAGCCGATGAACAGGCTGAGGTAGAGCGTGGACACCGAAAGCTGCCCGGCCCGGAAGGCATCGACGAGCAGGTTCATCACCAGCGTGCAGCCGACACCGGAGAAGGTCGCGCAGCCCAGGCGCAGGAGGTTGATCCGGTTGCGTTCCTCGGGGTCGGTGGTGATCTCGGTGGACAGCGAGCCGTAAGGGACGGCGACGATGCTCGCCACGGTCGTCCACAACAGGTGGGCGGCGATGACGAACCACACCTTGGCCGTCTGGCTCTCCCAGTCGCCGATCGGTGCCCAGAGCGCGGCCATCGCCGGCGGCAGCAGCAGCGCCCCGGCGAAGATCCACGGTCGGCGTCGACCCCACCGGCTGCGGGTGCGGTCGGTGATCACGCCCATGAGCGGGTGGTTGATCGCGTCCCACACCTTGCTCACGACGATCGTCGACCCAGCCAAGCCCGGGGGAAGGCCGACGATGTCGGTGAGGTAGAGCAGGTACATCACCGCGAGGGTGGCCGCCGCTCCCCCGCCGAAGACGTCGCCGAAGGCGAAGATGGCCCGCTCCGCGGTCGACATCTGGGGACCGGTCGGGTGCGGCGCGCCCGGAGGCGGCACGGCATACGACATGGGTCTCCCTGCAGGCTGGCGTTCCGTGCAGTCTGCCAGACGGGTGGGCTCCCGCTCAGGCGGTACGCCGAGCCTGCGCCGGCGAGCGGGGTGGTCGGTCAGTCGGCGGTGAGCTCGAGGTCGACCATGAGTTCGTCGGCGATCGCCTCGAGAGCGGGACGCAGGGCCTCGAAGTCGACGCCGGCGGGGGCCGCGAGGCGGGCCTGGGCCTCGAAGAGCAGGCCGCCGGCCATCGGCGCCTCGCGGGATTCGGTGTGCAGCGCCTCGATGCTCACCCCGTGCGCGGCGAGCGCGGCCGAGACCTGGGCGACGATCCCCGGCCGGTCCTGACCGACGAGGCTGAGCGCGAGGGTCGCCCCGGGCGACTGGTCGGCCGGTCCGGCGGGTCCGCCCGCGGCGGACGCCGTGACGTGCAGGCCGGTCGCGGCGAGCGCCTCGAGCGCCGCGCGCAGCGCCGCCTCCTGATCGGCCGGCACCTCGACGAGCACGATTCCGGCGAACTTGCCTGCCAGCCGGGCCAGCTCACCGGTGAGCCAGTTGCCGTCGTGGTCGGCCACGACGGAGGCGACCGCCGAGACGAGCCCGGGCCGGTCGTCACCGAGCACGGTGAGGACGAGGGTCGACATGCGCCCCAGCCTAGGACCTCGCGGGCTCCGGTCGTCCGGTGAGCGGCTGCCCGGGCAGGTATGCCGCGACCGTCGCCGTGAGTGCGTCGGTCCAGTCGGTCGGGGTGAGCCCGAAGGTCGCCTGCGTGTGGTCCGAATCGAGGACGAAGGGGCCTTCGAACTGGTGGCGGGTCTCCTCGAGCGAGCGGATCGTCGGCGAGACCCGGGCGAACCACATGAGGGCGGCCGGCAGCCGGCCGATGCGGGGGCTCTCCCGCCCGGCGAGGGCGGCGGCGTCGGCCGCGACCTCGCGCATCGACCGGGCCGGATTGGTCGGCACGTGCCAGACCCGACCCCACGAGCGCTCGTCGGTCGCGAGCGTGGCCGCGAGGGTGCCGATGTCGGCGAGGTAGGTCCACGAGTGCGGGGCGTCCGGGTCGCCCATCGGCAGCCGGATCCCCGTGCCGAGGGCCGCCGGCCGCACGACGTAGTGCCCGAGGTAGCTCATCCCCGCCGATGCTCCCGGGCCGAGGTAGTCTGCCGCGCGCAACTCGGTGACCCGGGCGCGGCCGGCGAGGTGGGCGGCATACGCCTGCTCCCACATCGACGCGCGCACCCGCCCCTTGGTGCCGTTGGGGCGCAGCGCAGTGGCCTCGGTCATCGGGGCGTCGACCTGGCCGTAGCCGTAGAGGTTGGAGACGGTGACCAGGCCCGCTCCGCTGCGCTCGGCGGCGGCGAGCAGGGCGTCGGCCACCGGCGGCCAGTCGCGATCCCAGTGCGCGTAGCTGCGCGGGTTGGTCGCGTTGACGATGCTCGCGGCTCCGGCGGCGGCTCGGACCAGGGCCTCGGGGTCCGTCGCGTCGAGCGTGACGGCGCGCACGGACGGCATACCGGGGTCGGTGCCGCGGCGAGAGGCGAGGTCGACCGTGTGACCACGGGCGACGAGGGCTGCGGCGGTGGCGCGGCCGATGCCACCGGCACCGACGACGAGGTGACGAGCCATGTCGAGAACTCCGATCCGTTTGGTGAGCACTGCTCTCGTTGTGATGTCGAGTGGAGCACGTCCCGCCGCAGATTGCAAGAGCAGTGCTCTCGTTGATGTGACATGATCTCGGTATGCCGCCCACCGCCGCGGGGATCCGCGCCCGCAACCGCGCCGCCCTCGAGCACGAGATCCTCGCGATCGGGCGCCGGCACCTCGCCGAGCGCGGCGCGGCGGCGCTCTCGCTGCGGGCCATCGCGCGTGAGTTGGGGATGGCCCCGTCCGCGGTCTACCGCTACGTCGCGAGCCGCGACGAACTGCTCACCCTGCTCATCGTCGAGGCCTACGACTCGCTCGGCGACGCGGTGGACACCGCGCTCGCAGGGGTCGGCGAGCCGATGGAGCGCTTCCGGGCGGTGGGGCGCGCCCTGCGCGCGTGGGCGGCCGCTCACCCGCACCAGTTCCCGCTCGTCTACGGCTCCCCGGTGCCCGGGTATGCCGCCCCGGCCGACCGCACGAACCCCTCGGGCACCCGGGTGACCGACCGACTGCTCGAGATCCTCGTGGAGGTCGAGGGGGAGGACGGTGGACACCGAGAGCAGGCGGCGCGCGGAGAGCCCCGGACGAACGCAACCGCGTCGGCGGCGGTCGGGGTCGGCCAGGCCGTCGGGGGATTGTCGTCGGACCCCTTGCTCGCCGTCACCAGCCTCACGGCCGAGGGCCTGACCCGCGGCCTGGCCGCCTGGACCCTTGTCCTGGGCACCGTCACCGCCGAGCAGTTCGAGCAGTTCGGACCCGAGGCGATCGCCGACCCCGCGGCATACTTCGAGCAGATCCTCGACCTCGCGGTCGGCCTCGCCCGTCCGTGAGCCTCGGCCTTGCCGCGCCATGACCCGGTCCCACCCCCTCCCCTCCGCGAGGGATGGGTTCTTGTCGCTATGAACCCCTCTTGACGACAACAACCCATCCCTCACGAACA
>JAKPEG010000017.1 GCA_029552065.1 Actinomycetes bacterium | reverse complement strand
TGGCCGCCGAAGCGCTCGGCGACGACGCCGGTGGAGATGCCCTTGCGCGCCGAGTAGATCGCTGCCGCGGCACCAGCCGGCCCGCCACCGACGACGAGGACGTCGAAGACGTCCCTGTCGGCCAGCTCCTCGGCCCGGCGTTCGGCGGCTCCGGAGTCGAGGCGGTCGACGATCTCCTCGAGGGTCATGCGACCCTGACCCCACGGCTCGCCGTTCAGGAACACCGCGGGCACCGCCATCACCTGGCGGGACTCGACCTCGTCCGCGAACAGCGCGCCGTCGATGGCGGTGTGCGACACACGTGGGTTCAGGACGCTCATCAGATTCAACGCCTGGACGACGTCGGGGCAGTTCTGGCACGACAACGAGAAGTAGGTCTCGAAGTGCAGGTCGTCGGTGAGCGCCTCGACGGCGCGGACGGTCTCGTCGCGGGCGGTGGAGGGGTGGCCGCCCACCTGCAGGAGCGCCAGCACCAGGGAGGTGAACTCGTGGCCGAGCGGGATGCCGGCGAAGCGGACCGAGACGTCGGTTCCGGCCCGGACGATGGCGAAGCTGGGCCGACGTTCGTCGTCGTCGGTCCGCTCGACGGTGATCAGCTCCGACATGGCGGCGATCTCGTCGAGCAGGGCGGCGAGCTCGGCGGACTTGGCTCCGTCGTCCAGCGAGGCCCGGAGCACGATGGGCTGGACGACCTTCTGCAGATGCGTCCTCAGCTGGGTTGCGATGGCGTCGTCGAGCATCTCGTTCTCCTCGCTCGTCTCAGGTCGGCTCGTTGCGGGTTCGGGGGTGTGGGGATCGACAGGACGGGCCGGGGGTTCTCGCCCCCCGGCCCGTCGCGTTCAGGGGTCTCGGTGGGTCAGATCTTGCCGACGAGGTCGAGGGACGGGGCCAGGGTCTCCTCGCCCTCCTCCCACTTGGCCGGGCACACCTCGCCGGGGTGCGCGGCGACGTACTGGGCGGCGCGGACCTTGCGCAGCAGCTCGGCCGCGTTGCGGCCGATGCCCTCGGCGGTGACCTCCATGAACTGGATGACCCCGTCGGGGTCGACCAGGAAGGTGCCGCGATCGGCGAGGCCCTGACCCGGGCGCAGGACCTGGAAGTTCTCCGACAGCTGCCAGGTCGGGTCGCCGATCATCGGGTAGCGGATCTTGCCGATCGTGTCGGAGGTGTCGTGCCAGGCCTTGTGGGTGAAGTGGGTGTCGGTCGACACGCCGTACACCTCGACGCCGAGGCGCTGGAACTCCTCGTAGTTGTCGGCCATGTCGCCCAGCTCGGTCGGGCAGACGAAGGTGAAGTCGGCCGGGTAGAAGAAGACGACCGACCAGGATCCCTTGAGGTCGGCGTCGCTCACGTCGACGAAGTGCCCGCTCTTGAAGGCGGTCGCGCTGAAGGGCTTGATCTCGGACCCGATTTGAGCCATGGGGGACGGAACTCCTCGATATCGTGCGATGCTGGCGATAGCCACACTATATCAAAACCGAGCCCTGCCCAAGTCTTCATCAATCGTCAGCGTGTATCCCCGCCATCGCCACCGTCAATGAAGGCGACCCTCACCACGGCCCGGGCGGGGCGCTGGCCCGAAAGAGGTTCAGGCACCCGGAGGCGGGCCGACCTGGTCGGCCGGTGGGACGGCGATGCTCACCGGCTCGCCCCAGCCGGAGAACTCGGCGGTCGCCTTCACGCCCATCGACTCGGTGACCGATCGCACGGGGCGGCCGGTCGAGTCCTCGACGTAGAGCATGGTCTCGCCGGTCACGGGCGTGCCCGAGACGACGAGTTCGGTGATCCGGTACTGGGTGACCCCGCCGGAGGTGCCGACGACGGAGACCTTTGCGTTCTCGTAGGTCGACAGCGCCGAGCGCGGGTCGCCGGCCTGGGCGATCTGGGTGCCCACTTGCTTGGAGATCGGGTCGGTGCCGGCGGGGTCGAGCTTGATCCACGGCTTGCCGTTTGTGGCCGTCAGGCCAGGCATCTTGAGATACATCGCACCACCGGAGACGACGGCCTCCAACGCGACGCCGCCGATCTGCATCGTCACCGAGCTGTCCATCGACCCGGCGGAGTTCACCGAGAAGGACGAGGTCGCGGTCCCCGACATCGAGACCGCCGAGGTGCTCGTGGCCGAGCCGCTGGAAGCGAAGGTCATCGTGAGCTTGCCGGACTTGGCGGCGACGAGCGCATCGGCCATCTTCTTGCCCAGCGCGGTCCCGTCGACGCTCCCCCCGGCGACTGGGGCAGCCGGGGTGACCGGCGCCGAGGCCTGGGTCGCACCACCCGCGGCAGAGGTCGCCGTGGTCGTGCTCGTGCCGGAACTGCATGCTCCCAGACCGAGGGCGAGAACGGCGGCAAGAGAAGGGACGAGACGGCGCACGGCATACCCCCAGGGCACGAGCGAGAAATTGGTCGAGGTCAAGCCTAGGCCCAGGACGCACGATGCCCCGAACCGGGGTTCCGGTCCGGGGCGTCGCGGCAGACGCGAAGGCCTCAGCCCTCGTCGTCGGAGAGCAGGTTGCGGGTGCGGTTGTAGTCGAGCGGGATGCCCGGGCCCATCGTGGTGGCCATCGTGCCCTTGAGCACGTAGCGGCCCTTGGACGCCGAGGGCTTGAGCCGCAGGATCTCGTCGAGCGCGGCCGAGTAGTTCTCCACGAGGGCCTTCTCGTCGAACGAGGTCTTGCCGATGATGAAGTGGAGGTTGGCGTGCTTGTCGACGCGGAACTCGATCTTGCCGCCCTTGATGTCGGTGACCGCCTTGGCCACGTCCATCGTCACCGTGCCGGTCTTGGGGTTGGGCATGAGGCCGCGGGGGCCGAGGATCTTGCCCAGGCGACCGACCTTGCCCATCATGTCGGGCGTCGCGACGACCGCGTCGAAGTCCAGCCAGCCGCCGGTGATCTTGTCGATCATGTCGTCGGCGCCGACGAAGTCGGCCCCGGCCGCCCGCGCCTCCTCGGCCTTGGCCGCGTTGGCGAAGACGAGGACCCGTGCGGTCTTGCCGGTGCCGTTGGGCAGGTTGACCGTGCCGCGGACCATCTGGTCGGCCTTGCGGGGGTCGACGCCGAGCCGGAACGCGACCTCGACGGTCGCGTCGTACTTCGTCGAGGAGGTCGCCTTGGCAAGCCGCACGGCCTCGAGCGGGGCGTAGAGCTTGCCCGGGGTGATCTTCTCGGCGGCGGCCTCGTATGCCTTGCTGCGCTTCACTGCTGCTCCTTGTGGGGTATGCCGGGTGGTCCCGGCGGTTGGAGTTGTGGTCGGCGAGCCGCGCTCGGCTCTCCCACACGGCATACCGGCGGTATGCCGCTCATTCGGGTCGGTCAGTAGCCCTCGGTCTGGACGCCCATCGAGCGAGCGGTGCCCGCGATGATCCGGGCGGCCATCTCGACGTCGTTGGCGTTGAGGTCGGGCATCTTCTGGGTGGCGATCTCGCGGATCTGCTCCGCGGAGAGCTTGGCCACCTTGGTCTTGATCGGGTTGTCCGAACCCTTGGCGATGCCGGCGGCCTTCTTGATGAGCTCGGCGGCCGGCGGCGTCTTGGTGACGAAGGTGAACGAGCGGTCCTCGTAGACGGTGATCTCGACCGGGATGACGTTGCCGCGCTGGTGTTCGGTGGCCGCGTTGTAGGCCTTGACGAACTCCATGATGTTGACGCCGTGCTGGCCGAGCGCCGGACCGACCGGCGGGGCCGGGGTGGCCGCACCGGCGTTGATCTGCAGCTTGATGAAGCCGGTGATCTTCTTCTTCTTGGGGGGCATTGCGTGGTTCTCCTCGTGATGGTGGGCCGACGCCTCTGGGCGATGACCCCGTTGCAGGGACGTCCCCGATCAGATCTTGGCGACCTGGCCGAAGGACAACTCGACCGGGGTCTCCCGGCCGAAGATCGAGACGAGCACCTTGAGCTTCTGGGTGTCGGGGTTGATCTCGGAGATCGTCGCCGGGAGGGTCTCGAACGGGCCCTCCATGACGGTGACCGATTCGCCGATCTCGAAGTCGACCAGCCGGACCTCCTTGGCCCGCCCGGCCGAGGCCCCGCTGCCGCCAGCGCCGCCCGCGGCGGCCGCCGGGACGAGGTCGGGTGCGAGCATCCGGTAGACCTCGTCGAGGGTCAACGGGATCGGCTGGTGCGCGTTGCCGACGAAGCCGGTGACGCCGGGCGTATGCCGCACGGCTCCCCAGGACTCGTCGGTGAGATCCATCCGGACGAGGACATAGCCGGGCCACCGGACCCGACGGACCTGCTTCTTCTGCCCGTTCTTGATCTCGGTCACCTCCTCCATGGGGACCTCGATCTCGAAGATGTAGTCCTCCATGTTGAGGCTGACGATCCGGGTCTCCAGGTTGGCCTTCACCCGGTTCTCGTAGCCCGCGTAGGAGTGCACGACGAACCAGTCGCCCGGTTTGGCCCGCAGGGCGGCCTTGAACTCGGCGACCGGGTCGGTCTGCTCGACCGGGTCGCCCGCGTCGGTGGCCTCGGCTCCGTCGTCCACCGCTTCGGCGGACTCGCCGGAGTCATCGGAGTCGGCGGAGACCTCGGCGTCGGCGAGCACGTCGGCATCCGCCTGCGCCAGGTCGGATTCGGCGGTCGACAGGTCGTCGGCTGCCGCATCGACGCCGGGCACCTCGCTCTCCACGAGCAGGTGCTCGCCCCCGGTGTCGGTCGCCGCGAACTCGGCGGCGTCGTCCTGGTCGGCCACGGCCTGGACCTACTTCCTACGTCGTGGGGCGTCGGAGCGCCCCGGTGGATCGGGCTGGCAAGCCGCGATGTCGGATGGGGTCAGCCCCCGGCGAAGACGAACAGGACGAGCCGGTTGAGCAGCACGTCGAGTCCGGCGACGATCGCCATGATCACGACCACGAAGAGGATGACGACGACCGTGTAGTTCAACAGCTCACGACCGGTCGGTCGCACCACCTTGCGCAGTTCGTCGAGGATCTGACGAACGAACAGGGCGAGCGCACCGAACAGCCGACTCACGGGATTGCCGCCGGTCGCCTGCTTCTGGGCGGCCCGGCCCCCGGAGCGCGTCGTGCTCGACTCGGCCACACGTCCTCTTCTCGATCGCCACTACCTCGTCACGCAGGGCAAGAGGGACTCGAACCCCCAACCGCCGGTTTTGGAGACCGGTGCTCTACCAATTGAGCTATTGCCCTTCATCGGTCCCTGCGGGACCGCGCGCCGATGACCGGACCGACCTGCGACGCGCGCTGCACGCGGATGCGGGCAGGCGAGAGCATTGGCCGGAAAGCCACCGAGGGGACAGCATACGTGAGGTCCGGCACCCCACGCGAACCGGCGGCGAGCGCACGCCGCGCGCGCCGGAGGGCCGGATACCGCCGCACGAGGACTCCCGCCCTGCCACCATGGGGGTCGCGCAGCGACGCCGCGGGCCGGGCCCGCGCGGAAGCACGACAGGAGGGGCGCGATGGACCAGCGGAGACAGGCTCCACACGAACAGGTGCAGCGGCCGGACAAGCCGGACAAGCACCGATTCAGCAAGTTCGTTGTCGCGCTTGTCGGTGTGGTGTGCCTGCTCGGGGCCATCTGGTGGGGCGACGTGCGCTGGCAGTTGTTCGCCACGGGGGTCGTCTTCTTGGGCGTATGGGCTGTCTGGCTCGCCGTTGACCGCTGACCCCCCTTCCCCGCTCAGGCTCTCCCACCAGGGCCGTTCGTTCTCCCGGCGCTGCCGGCTCCGTGACGGCGATTGTCTGCGGTGCCGTCGCTCGGAGTGCGGACGGGAGGCGCGCGGCATACCTCAGAGTGCGAGCATGACCACGTGACGGACGACACTTTCGCCCCTCGTCGGGTCTCCTGGCGCGTCGGTGCCATCGCCGAGAGCGCCACCCTCGCGGTCGACGCCAAGGCCAAGGCCCTCAAGGCCCAGGGCCGGCCGGTCATCGGCTTCGGCGCCGGAGAGCCGGACTTCCCGACCCCCGACTACATCGTCGAGGCGGCCATCGCGGCCGCGCGGGTGCCGGCCAACCACCGCTATACGCCGGCGGCCGGCCTCCCCGAACTCCGCGAGGCGATCGCGGCCAAGACGCTGCGGGACAGCCGGCTCTCGGTGCCCGCCGGTCGGATCCTGGTCACCAATGGCGGCAAGCAGGCGGTCTACATGGCCTTCGCGAGCATCATCGACCCGGGTGACGAGGTGATCCTGCCCGCGCCCTACTGGACGACCTATCCGGAGGCGATCGCGCTGGCCGGGGGCCGCGCCGTCGAGGTATTCGCCGGCGAGGACCAGGGCTACCTCGTCACCGTCGATCAGCTCGAAGCGGCCCGCACGCCGCGGACCAAGGCGCTGCTGTTCTGCTCCCCCTCCAACCCCACCGGGGCGGTCTACTCCCCCGATCAGGTCCGCGAGATCGGACGCTGGGCGCTCGAGCACGGGATCTGGGTGATCACCGACGAGATCTACGAGCACCTCACCTACGACGGGGTGCGCGCGGCGAGTATGCCGGTCGAGGTCCCCGAACTCGCCGACACCTGCCTCGTGCTCAACGGGGTCGCGAAGACCTATGCGATGACCGGGTGGCGGGTCGGCTGGCTCATCGGGCCGGCCGACGTCGTCGCGGCGGCGACCAACCTGCAGAGCCATCTCACGAGCAACGTCAACAACGTCGCCCAGCGGGCGGCGATCACCGCGCTCACCGGCGACCTGTCGGCCGTCGAGGAGATGAAGACGGCCTTCGACCGGCGCCGCCGACGGATGGTCGCCATGCTCAACGAGATCCCCGGCCTCACCTGCCCCATGCCCCAGGGCGCCTTCTACGCCTATCCCTCGGTCAAGGGCGTGCTCGGCCGCACGATCCGCGGCGCCAAACCGCTCACCTCGGCCGAGCTGGCCGCCCTCATCCTCGACGAGGTCGAGGTCGCCGTCGTCCCCGGTGAGGCCTTCGGTCCGAGCGGCTACCTGCGACTGTCCTATGCCCTCGGCGACGACGACCTCGTCGAAGGGGTCAGCCGGATCGCCGGGCTGCTCGCCGAGGCCCACTGAACCGGCCCGCGGACCGCAAGGCGACGGATATGCCGGCGGGTACCCCTGCGACCGACCCCGGCGCAGCTGCGGTCGAGTTCGCCGCCGCGCTCGTCGGAGTCGACTCGGTCAACCCCGGCCTCGTCCCCGGCGCGGCCGGCGAGGCTTCCGTCGTCGACCTGCTGCGCCGCCGACTCGCGGGATCGGGCTTCGACACCGAGGTGCTCTGCCCGCCGGGACGCCCCGACCGGCCGAGCCTCATCGCCTGGTCACCCGGACCTGCGGGCGCACCGACCGTGTTGCTCAACGGTCACGTCGACACGGTCGGGGTGGCCGGCATGCCCGAGCCATTCGCGGCGCGGATCGACGGGCACCGGCTGCTCGGGCGCGGGGCCTGTGACATGAAGGGCGGGGTGGCCGGACTGGTCGCGGCCGCCGAGGCGGTGCGGGCACGCGGCATACCGCTGGGGGTCGTCCTCACCCTCGTGGCCGACGAGGAGGATGCCAGCCTGGGCACCGAGGCGATCCTCGCCCGACTCCCCGCGCTCGGGCTCGTCCCGCAGGTCGCCGTGGTCGCCGAGCCGACCTGGCTCGCGAACGCGACCAGTCATCGGGGCTACGCCCTCGTCGAGGTCGACCTGCGCGGCCGGGGGGCGCACACCTCGATGCCGCACGAAGGCGTCAACGCGCTGGCCCACCTCGGGCGACTGCTCGTCGCCGTCGAGGAGGCGGCCGAGGCCGTCGCCGCCCGCGGCGGCACCCTGCTCGCGAGCGTCGGCCGCGGCGGGAGCGCGCCGTTCACCGTCCCGGACACCGCCCAGGTCGTCATCGAGCGCCGGACGGTCCCCGGTGAGCCGTCCGCCACGGCGCTCACCGAGGTGCAGGCGCTGCTCGACCGGATGCGGGCCGCCGACCCGAGCGTGGACGCGACCGCGCGGCTGAGCCTGGCCCGCGAGGCCTGGGCGCTCGACCCGGTCGGCGCGGGGGCTCGACTCGGCTCGCTCGTCACCGACGGCCTGACCCGGGCCCTCGCCGACGAGCCCGATCTCGCCCCCGCCACCGACTTCGCCGCCCCCTACTGGATGGAGTCGGCACTTCTCGAGGCCGCCGGCATCCCCACCCTCGTGTGCGGACCGGCCGGTGGTGGCATGCACGCGGTCGACGAATGGGTGGACCTGCGCCAGGTCCGGGCCTATGCCGTCGCGCTCGCCGACGCGCTCGGCGCCTATGCCGCAGCCCACCTGGACGACCCCCGGGGCGAGCGGCCCGTGCCGCACCCGGGCTAGGGGACCGGTCGTGCCGGTGGACCCGCGCGGGCTGCGCGCCGACGCCCCCCTGCTCGATGCGTGGTTGTCCTTTCACGAGCGCCCTCACCTGCCGTTCACCATCCCCGGGCACAAGCACCGGCTCGACTTCGTCGGCGACGTCGTCGCCGGTGACGTCCCGCTCTACGGCGGACTCGACACGATGGGGCTGGCCCGGGGTGTCCTCGCCGATGCCGAAACCCGCGCAGCGGCGCTGTGGGGCGCCGACGTCTGCCGCTTCTCGGTGGGCGGCTCCACCCATGGCAACCAAGCCGTGGCCCTCGCCCTCGGTGGGGACGGCCGCCGAGTGGTCGTCTCGCGCACCCTGCATCGCTCGCTCCTGCTCGGGCTGGTCCTCGCGGGCCTCGACCCGGTGTGGGTGCGCCCCGTGGTCGACGACCTCGGTATGCCGCGCGGCCTCAGCCCGGCGGCCCTCGCCGACGGGCTCGCGGCCGCCCCCGACGCGGTCGCCGTCTTCGTCGGCGACCCCGCCTACGTGGGGACGGTCGGCGACATCGCCGGTCTCGCCCGGGTCGCCCACGGACACCGCGGCGGCATACCGCTCGTCGTCGACGCGGCGTGGGGCGCGCATTTCGGCTTCCACCCGGCCCTGCCCCGGCACGGCCTCGCGCGGGGCGCCGACGCGCTCGTCACGAGCGCGCACAAGACCCTGCCCGCCTGGTCGCAGGGAGCGCTCGTGCTCGCACGAACCGACCGCCTCGACCGCGCCCGACTCGATGCGGCGGTCGAGGCGACCGCGACGACGAGCCCCGCCGGCGCGATCCTCGCGAGCATCGACGCGGCCCGCGCCCTGCTCGCCCGCGACGGCGAGACCCTCCTGGGCGAGCTCGTCGCACAGGTGACCCGCGCCCGCGAGCGGCTCGCGGCCGTGCCCGGGCTGCGGGTCCTCGACGGTCCGGACGTCGACCCGGTCAAGCTCACCCTGCTCCTGGCGGGCACCGGCGCGGACGGCACCCGGATCGAGGACGACCTCGTCGCGAGGGGTATGCCGGTCGAGCTCGCCGACCGCGACACCCTCGTCGCGATGGTCACCCTGGCCGACGACGAGTCGCGCGTGCGGCGCCTGGCCGACACCCTCGCCGAGCTCGTCGAGCGGCACCGCGGCCGACCGCGCGCGGCTGCGGGGTCGGTCGCGTGGCAGGTCGATCCGGTGCAGGCAACGAGCCCCCGCGCGGCCTACTTCGCCGCACACGTCGACGTCCCCGCGGCACGGGCCGTCGGCCGCGTGTGCGCCGAACTCGTCGCGCCCTATCCGCCCGGCATCCCCGTCCTCGCCCCCGGGGAACTCGTCACCGCGGAGGCGCTCGAGGCCCTGCGCGCGGCCCGCGCCTCGGGCGTGCGGATCGCCTATGCGGCCGACCCGGAACTCGCCACCGTGCGGGTCGTGGCGACGGCCTCCGACGACTGACGATGAGGTGTTCCCCACCCTCGCCCCCGACGTGAGCAGGTGGCAGAGTGGGGCTATGACCAGCGAAGCCGCGTTCGACCGGGACACCATCGGCGACGACCTCGAGGTCTTCTCCGTGGACGACGAGGACCAGCTCCAGCCCGAGGACACGCTCATCGACCGCGGCATCGACGACGTCCTCGACGAGGGTTACTCCCCGCCCGACAAGCCCCGCGGTGCCTACGCCTACGGCACGACCGCGAGCGAACAGCACGGTCACGAGACGATCGACCAGCGCATCCTCCAGGAGGAGCCCGATCCCTACTCGGCCTACGGCGCCCCCGAGGACGAGAGCGGCGAGCGGCGGGCCCGACGGGAGAAGCTCGGCGGCCAGGACCCCGACGCGATCTTCGCCGACGAGGACTACGTCGGTCAGGCCGGGCGCAAGCGCAGCGGGCGGATCGTCGCGACCGCCGAGGACGGCGAGGGCTTCGAGAACGACCTGTTCGCCGGCGACGTGGGCATCGACGGTGGCGCGGCCTCGGCCGAAGAGGCCGCGATGCACATCATCGACGACGAGGACGACGACCTCGAGGACTGAACCCGCCCCGAGGGACCCGGCCGACTCGCGGCCACGCTCGCTCGCCGACCTGCCCAAGGCCCACCTGCACCTGCACTTCACCGGGTCGATGCGTCACGACACACTCGTCGACCTCGCCGCCCGGCGCGGCGTCCGGCTGCCCGACGCCCTCACGTCCGAATGGCCGCCCCGACTGCATGCGACCGACGAACGCGGCTGGTTCCGCTTCCAGCGCCTCTACGACGCCGCCCGGGCCTGCGTCCGGGGCGAGTCCGACCTGCGGCGCCTGGTCCGCGAGGCCGCCCAGGACGACGCCGCCGAGGGATCGCGCTGGTTGGAGCTGCAGGTCGAACCGTCCTCCTACGCCGCGCATGTCGGCGGTCTCACCCCCGCCCTCGAGATCGTCCTCGACGAGGCGGCCCTCGCGTCCAGAGACACCGGCACCGGGGTGGGGATCGTCGTGGCCGCCTCCCGCATCCGCCACCCGCTCGACGCCCGCACCCTCGCGCGGCTGGCCGCCCGGTATGCCGGTGACGCACCGGGCACGGTCGTCGGCTTCGGCCTGTCCAACGACGAACGCCGCGGCGAGACGGCGCAGTTCGCGCCCGCCTTCACGATCGCCCGGCGCGCCGGGCTCGCCCTCGTCCCACACGGCGGCGAACTGCTCGGCCCGGCCGCCGTCCAGGAGACCCTCGGGCGGTTGCGGCCGGACCGGATCGGGCACGGCGTCCGGGCGGTCGAAGACCCGCGGGTGCTCGAGGAGGTCGCCGAAGCCGGTGTCACCCTCGAGGTCTGCCCCGGCAGCAACGTCGCGATGGGGGTCTTCGCCGACCCCGGCGAGGTGCCGCTGCGCACCTTGGTCGCACACGGCATACCGGTGGCACTCGGGGCGGACGATCCGTTGCTCTTCGGTTCGCGACTACTCGCCCAATACGAGACCGCACGGCATCACCTCGGCTTCAGCGACGCCGAACTCGCGCACCTCGCGCGCGACTCGATCCGCGGCAGCCGGGCTCCGGAGGGGATCCGTCGCCGAGCGCTCGGCGACGTCGAGGGCTGGCTGCAGCGCGCATAGGCTGGAGCACATGCCCGCCCTCGCCCCCTCCGGTCGCGCCGACTTCCCCGACGGCTTCGTCTTCGGGGTGGCGACGGCCGCCTTCCAGATCGAAGGCGCCCTCGACGAGGACGGCCGGGTGCCCTCGATCTGGGACACCTTCGCCGCGCGGCCGGGCACGATCGAGCGCGGCGAGACCGGCAAAACCGCCTGCGACCACTACCACCGCTATGCCGACGACGTCGCGCTCATGGCCGCGCTCGGCGTCGATGCCTACCGCTTCTCCCTCGCCTGGCCACGCATCCTCCCCGAGCCGGGGCGGCCCAACCCGGCCGGGATCGCCTTCTACGACCGGCTGCTCGACGAACTGCTCGCCGCGGGGATCACGCCCTGGGCGACCCTCTACCACTGGGATCTGCCCGAGTCCCTCGAAGCCGCCGGCGGCTGGCCGGCGCGGGAGACGGCATACCGCTTCGCCGAGTATGCCGCCCTCGCGGCCGACCGCTTCGGCGACCGGATCGGGCATTGGCTCACCGTCAACGAGCCCTTCGTGTCCTCCATGGTCGGATATGCGAGCGGGGTGCACGCCCCCGGCCGGGTCGACCCCGCGGCCGCGGTCCGGGCCGCTCACCACCTGATGCTCGGCCACGGTCTGGCGATGCGCGAGCTGCGGGCGCGTCATCCCGACGCTCAGGTCGGGCTCGCGCTCAGTCTCACGCCGGTCGAGGCCTTCGAAGGGCGAGCCGAGTTCACCGATGCCGTCCGCCGAGTCGACGGGATGTGCAATCGGCTCTTCCTCGACCCGCTCCTGCGAGGGAGCTATCCGGGCGACGTCGTCGCCGACCTGGCTCACGTGAGCGACCTCGCGCACGTCGCGGACGGCGATCTCGCGCTGGTCGGGGCGCCGGTGGACTTTCTCGGCGTCAACTACTACCACCCGACCGTCGTCACGGGCGGCTTCTGGCCGGGGTCGGCGGAGGCGGCCACCTCGGGCAGCGGACGCCCGCGGTGCGAGATGGGCTGGGAGGTCGACCCGGATGGCCTCACCCGCCTCCTGCGCCGCCTCCACGAGGACTACGACTCCCCCACGATCTACGTCACCGAGAACGGTTCGGCCTGGCCGGACACCGTGACCGAGACCCCCGACGGTGGACGGCGGGTCGCCGATCCCGAGCGCACGGCATACCTCCAGACGCACCTGCAGGCCTGCCGGGACGCGATCGCGGCCGGCGTCGACCTGCGCGGCTACTTCGCGTGGTCGCTACTCGACAACTTCGAGTGGGCCTTCGGCTACCGGATGCGCTTCGGGCTCGTCCACGTCGACTTCGGCACCCAGGTGCGCACGGTGAAGGACAGCGGCCGGTGGTATGCCGCGCTGCTCGGCGCGGGGGCGAGGCCATGACCGTCCGGGCACGGACGAGCGGGACGGCCCTCGCCGCGGGCGTGATCGTCCTCGTCGCCGGTGTCGTCGGGGGTTGCTCGAGCCCCGGGTCCGACCCCGTCGCGACGACCTCCGCGACGGGCACGGCGGTCTCGTCGACCACCGTCGAGGCGACGACCGGCAGTCCCACCGCGACCGAACCCACAAGCACCAGCCCCCCCACCACCACGGGCTCGGGAGATGCCCCTCCCGCGACGGCCATGGTCCTGCCGAGCACCTTCGTCCAGGTCGGCCAGACCGTCACCGACCCCGACCTCGGCCACAAGGTGACCGTGAACCGGATCGCGCGTCGGCTGCCCTGGCCCACGGGCTACACCGCGCAGGCCGCGGCCTTCGAGCTCGTCGCCGTGGAGATGCGCTGGGACTCCGGCACGGCATACACCTCGACCATCCGAGCGCAGGACTTCGCTGTCGTCACCGGATCCCAGTACCCCAACCGGATCGACCCGATCCGCGACCCGGACCTCACCGCCGCCTCGTGGCCGATCCTGCCGGCGGAGCTGCCCTCGGGGCAGTCGGTCACCGGCTGGCTCGTCTTCCGGGTCGACCCCGCGGATGCGCCGTCGATCCGGCTCGACTGGACCCGCCCGGCGACCCGGGTGTCGGGAACGAGCACCGTCTTCCCCAAGACCGTCTTCTCGGTGCAGCTCCTCCCGACCCCTTCGGTCGCGACCTCGGCCGTCACCCAGTCGAGCACAGGCGCGACGACCAGACGCAGCTAGGGCGTAGCGGCGCGAGGGCTCAGAGCGTGACGCCGACGAGGACCGGCTCGGCGACCAGGACGACCCCGTAGGCGTCGGCGACACCGTCGCGCACCGTTCGGGCCAGCTCGAGGACATCGTGGGCGCGGGCCTCGCCGCGGTTGGTGACGGCAAGGGTGTGCGTGGTCGACAGGGCGGCCGGCCCGGGCAGCCCGAAGCCCCGACCGAAGCCGGCCCGTTCGATGAGCCACGCAGCACTGAGCTTCACCCCGCCGTCGGGGGCGGGCCAGGACGGCATGCCCGCGGCCGCCTCGGTGCCGATCCGGGCGGCCACGCGAGCGCGCAGTCGATCACCCTCGTCGGACGGCAGGACCGGATTGGTGAAGAACGAGCCGCAACTCCACGTGTCGTGATCGTCGGGGTCGAGCACCATGCCCCGTCGCCGCCGTTGAGCCAGGACGGCGGCGCGCACGTCGGCCAGCGGGGCACGCCCGTCCTCGGCGACGCCGACCGACGAGGCCAGGTCGCCGTAGCGCAGCGGCGTCGACAGGGTGCCCTCACGCAACTGGAGGACGACCTCGAGGACCACGAAACGTCCGGCCGACCGCTTGAGCAGCGAATCCCGATAACCGAAAGCGCACTCGGCCGCGGCCAGCGTCCGCACGACCGCGCGCCGACGGTCCCAGACCCGGACCTGCGCGAGGGTGTCGGCGATCTCCTGCCCGTAGGCCCCGACGTTCTGCACCGGGGTGGCACCCACGGAACCCGGGATGCCGGACAGCGCCTCGATGCCGACCCACCCGTCGGCCACCGCCTGCGCGACGACCGCGTCCCACGCCTCACCCGCCGCGATCCGCACGGTCACCCCCGAGCAGGCGTCACGCGACTCCACCCGGATCCCCCGGGTCGCGACGTGCACGACGGTGCCCGGGAAGCCGGCGTCGGCGACGACGACGTTGGAGCCGCCGCCGAGGACGAGCAGCGGCTCGTCCGCGTCGTCGGTCGCGCGGACCGCGTCGACGAGGTCGTCCATCCCCTCGACGGTGACCAACCGCCGGGCCGGGCCGCCGACGCGCATGGTCGTGAGCGGCGCCAGCGGCGCGTCGAAGCTCTCCTGCACGTCAGCGCGACCCGTGCCGGGCCGGGGCGAACGGGATGGGCGCTCGGTTCACGCGAGGGCGACGACGGCGGTCGCCTTGCCCAGGACCTTGTCCTCGCCGCAGGTGGCACTGATCTCGACCGTCGCCTGGCGCGACTGCACGTCGAGAGCGGTGACCGTGCCGCTGAAGACGACGTCGGCCCCCGTCTCGTAGGGGACGACGACCGGCCGGGTGAACCGGGTGCCGTAGCGGACGATGCGACCGGCATCGCCGCACCACTCGCTCACGACGGTGACCGCCGCGCCCATCGTCCACATGCCGTGGGCGATGACGTTGGGCAGTCCCACCTTCGTGGCGAAACGCTCGTCCCAGTGGATCCGGTTGCGGTCGAGGCTCGCACCCGCGTATTGCACGAGGGTCGCGCGGTCGACGTGCACCTGCTTGCGCGGCAGTTCGTCGCCGACCCGCACCTGGTCGAAGGTCCGGATGCCCGCCATCACTGTCCTCCTCGCACGACCACGGTCGACAGGGCGGTGCAGACGAGTTCCTCGCCCGCGGCCAGCTCGGTCCGGGTGACGATCATCTGGTTGCCGCCGGCCTCCTTCACCGAGTCGACGATCGTCCGCGCGACGATCTCGTCGCCGGCCACGAGCGGCCGGTGGTGGACGAAGGTCTCCTCCCCGTGGACCACCCGCCCGAAGTCGATCCCCGCTTCGGGATCGTGGATGAACTGCATCTCGGCCTGTTGGGCGATGAGGACGGCGAAGGTGGGCGGCGCGACGACGTCGCGGTATCCCCGGCCCTGAGCGACGTCGCGCTCGGTGTGGACGGGGTCGGTAGAGCCGACGGCCTCGGCGAACTCCTTGATCTTGGCCGCGCTCACGACATAGGGCTTGGTGGGCGGGTAGCTGCGCCCGACGAGGTCTGCGGTGACCGGCATGCCGCCAGCCTAGGGCCTGCGCCGCGCCGGGTCACGGCGAGCCTCCCGGAAAGCGCTCGGCCTCCCGTCGCCGCAGCGACGGGAGGCCGAGATGTGGCTGCGCCGGACTCAGTCCTGGCGCGGCTGCAGGAGCGCGAGGCCCGAGATGCAGGGCAGGGCCTGGTAGTCCTTGCGGTACAGACGCAGGAGCTTACGCATGGGTGTTCCCCCTTGGAACTGGCGTCGCGGCCTGGTTGGCCACGGCTGGTGCGGCGGCGACTCGGCGTCCCCTTCGACGTCGTTCACCTTCTGTTAACGAAACCAAGGTTAGCAGTTCACTTGAGTCGACGCAAAAGATCATCCAATACCCGCGTGTCGTGCGTGTCAAGGGACCTTCGCCGGTGATGCGGGACACGAGAGAACGCGCGTGCCCGGACCGTGGTCCGCGCACGCGCGTCGAGGGCGTCGGAGCCTCCGACGCGGCTGGGAAACGGGGCGACCGCCAGGGGTCAGCGGGTCTCGCGGTGCTCCGTGTGCTTGCCGCACTTGGGGCAGAACTTGTTCATCGCGAGCCGGTCGGGGTCGTTGCGCCGGTTCTTCTTCGTGATGTAGTTGCGGTCCTTGCACTCGGTGCAGGCCAGGGTGATCTTCGGCCGGATGTCGGTCGTCTTGCTGGCCACGGTGCTACCTCACTGCTGGAACGGGCTCGGGTGTGTTGCGGCGACGCGCGCGGGCAACGCTCAAGGATACGCGCTCGCCCGGCATACGCCCAATCGCGGTCGTATGCCGTCGGGCCAGGCTGGGTGCCCGGTGGTAGCGGGAGCGGGGCTCGATCCCGCGACCTCACGATTATGAGTCGTGCGCTCTGACCAACTGAGCTATCCCGCCAGGTAGCCGACACGCGCGTGGTCGTGTCGACCGAGAGCCCCAATAGGGAATCGAACCCTAGACCTTTTCCTTACCATGGAAACGCTCTGCCGACTGAGCTATTGGGGCACGGGGAGGCGCGAGGCCCCTCCCCGTGGTGCGTCCGAAAGGCTACACGCTGGCCCGGCCGGGTGAAAATCCGTCGGCCCGGCCCCCGCGACACCGACGAGCGGCCGACGACGCGCGTGTGACTTGCCCGGCACCCACCTCATGACGTAGGACAGTCCCCGTGTCGTGGCTCGCCATCCCGCTCGGAGTGGTGAGTGGCGTGGTGATGGGTGCGCTCGGCGGGGGCGGAGCGATCCTCACGATCCCCGTCCTCATCTACCTGCTCCACCTCGAACCGCACACCGCGACGACGGCCTCCCTCGTCATCGTCGGAGTGAGCGCCCTCGTGTCGGTGGCCGGTCAGTTGCGGCACGGCACCGTCCAGGTCGCCGACGCGGTGCTACTCGCCGTCGTCGGCAGTGCGGGGACCTACCTCGGCAGCCGCGCCTCGGCGGCCGTCTCGCCGTCGGTGCTCGTGGTCCTGCTCGCGAGCCTGCTCGCCGTCGTCGCGGCCCTCATGCTGCGCCATGCGGGCGTCCAGACGGGCGACGGGCAGGACGTGCCCCACCGGCAGTGGTCCGCCGCCCACGCCGCCCGGATCGCGGCGATCGGCGTGGCGATCGGCGCGCTCACCGGCTTCTTCGGCGTCGGCGGGGGCTTCGCGATCGTTCCCGCGCTCACCCTCGTCCTGCACTACCCCGTCCGGCACGCCGTGGGCACCTCGCTGCTCGTCATCGCGCTCAACAGCACGACCGCCTTCCTGTCCCGGATCGGCGACGGCGTCGACCTCGACTGGTCGATCGTCGGCACGTTCACCGCCGCAGCGGTCGTCGGTGCCCTCGTCGGTGGAGCCCTGGGCCGGCGGACCTCCCCCGAGCGGCTCTCCCGGGCCTTCGCGATCCTGCTCCTGCTCGTCGCGGCATACATGCTCGTCTCCTCGGTGCTCAGCCGGTAGCGGCATACCGGCGGTTCCGGGAACCGCGTAGATTTGCCGCACGTCTGTACGTCGGGCGGCCCGTGGGCACGAACCACGTCCCGCCGCCGCAGCCGGTCGACGCCAGCGGACGCCGACCTCAGGAGACAGGGAGAGCAGATGACCCAGCAGCCCTCGGGGATGCAGGACGCGGGCACCGGCGGTGCCGGGGGCGCCGCGGGCATGGCAGTGCAACCACTCGCACCGCCGGCCGCGAGTGACAGCCTCCGGCTCGATCCGCCGGCGGCGGCCGCGACGCCGATCTCGACGACGGCCGCGCCTCGGATGGCCCCGGCCGTGCCGGAGTCGGCCCTACCCGGGTTGGATGCCAAGGTCGAGAGCTACCTGCAGACGCTGCTCACCGCCGCGCCCAAGTCCCCGCAGTTCGAGGCGAAGGCCAACGACGTGCGCCTCATGGGCGACGACGACATCCGCCGGGCCGCGGAGTCGAGCAACCGGCTGCTCAAGACCCCGATCAAGGCGATGCAGGAGGGCGGGCTCGCCGAGGGCGGCCGGGTCGGCAAGACCTTGCTCGAGCTGCGCCGCACCGTCGAGGACCTCGACCCCAGCCAGGCGACCGGGGTGAAGAAGGTCCTCGGGATGATCCCCTTCGGGGACAAGGTGACCGACTACTTCCGCAAGTACCAGTCGGCCCAGAGCCACCTCGACGCGATCCTCCAGTCGCTGCGTCAGGGCCAGGACGAGTTGCAGCGGGACAACGTCGCGCTCAACCTGGAGAAGCAGAACCTCTGGGATTCGATGGGTCGGCTCAACCAGTACGTCTACATCGCCGAACGACTCGACGCCAAGCTCGCGGCCCAGATCGCCACCGTCGAGGCCACCGACCCCGACAAGGCCAGCGCCCTCAAGCAAGACGTCCTGTTCTACGTACGCCAGAAGCACCAGGACCTGCTCACCCAGCTGGCGGTGTCGATCCAGAACTACCTCGCCATCGACATCACCATCAAGAACAACATCGAGCTCATCAAGGGCGTCGACCGCGCCTCGACGACGACCGTGTCGGCGCTGCGCACGGCGGTCATCGTCGCCCAGGCGCTGGGCAACCAGAAGCTCGTCCTCGACCAGATCACCGCGCTCAACACGACGACGAGCGGCCTCATCCAGTCGACCTCGGAGATGTTGCGCGACAACTCGGTGCGCATCCAGGAGCAGGCCGCGAGCGCGACGATCGGCATCGAGCAGCTGCAGAACGCCTTCGCGAACATCTACCAGACGATGGACGCGATCGACTCGTTCAAGGTCGCGGCCCTGGACAACATGGCGGCGACCATCGGCACTCTCGAGACCGAGGTGGTCAAGTCGCGCAGCTACCTCGAGCGGGCCAACCGGGTCAACCCCAACGTCCAGATGGGCTCGCTCGACCTCGGGCGGTGAGCCACGGAGGTGGCCCCGGGCTCAGGGAGGCCTCAGGGGCGGTTCAGGGACGACCACGAGAGCGCGTAGGACACGAGCGGGGGACAATCGGCAACCATGGGAATCGGCGAGTGGTTCGGCTTCGGCTCGCAGGAGCAGGAGCCACGGGTCGAACTCGCGCGCGTGCCGACGAGCACCGACCTGCTCGCGGCCGTCGACCGGGTGGAGTCCCTCGCCCGCGAGGGTCGGGTGCCGCCGCCGGTGCTCGTGCGATTGGGCCGGGTGACCTCGATCGTCCGTGACACTGTGCCCCGGCTCGACCGCCTCGGATCCGGCAGCCCCGCGGCATACAACGTGATGGCGACCGCGACCGACTACCTGCCCGAGGCCATCGGCGGCTACCTACGGCTGCCGCGACAGTGGGCCGACACCCGGCCGGTCGACAAGGGCAAGACGCCGCTGATGATCCTCGTCGACCAGCTCGACCTGCTCGGGCGCACGATGGACAAGGTCTTCGACGCGATCAACCGGGCCGACGCCGAGGCCCTGGTCGTGCACGGCCGCTTCCTCCAGGAGAAGTTCGGGCACGCCTCGACCGGGGGGGTCCTGCGGGTCGACCCCGGCTCGCCGCTGCCGCCGATGCCCGAGGTTCCGGCGGCGCCGTCGGCACCCTCGGCGCCTTCGACGCCCGACATCCGACTGCAACCGCCGCCGGGGAGGTCGGCCCGATGAGCCAGTTGTCCAGCGCCATCGACACCCTCGCGCAGGTCGCCGCCCGAGCGGGCGTCGCCGAGCAGCGCGCCCGGGACGAGGGCCTCGTCTTCGCCGCGGCGATCGCCGAGTCCGCCCCCGGCGCGGCCGCCGACTGGGCCGCGGCCCACGGCGACGCGCCGAATCCCCCACTCGCCCAGGCGAACGCGGCCTTCTTCGACGCCGCCTCCCGTGGCCGCAAGTTCCGTGGGGCGCCGACGACCGTGCTGAGCGAGCTGGTCGCCGCCGGCTCGGGTGAGGCCACGGCATACGCGCGAGCCCTCGCCGAGGTTGCCTCGGCGGCCTGCGCGCTCGGGGAGCCGACCCTGCGGGTCACCGGCAACGCCGCAGTGGCCGCGGCGGCGCAGCTCGGCGCGGCCAACCCGCGCACGGTGTCCCCGAGCGTCGGTATGCCGCCCTCGGTCACCTTCCCGACGCCCACGCTCGCGCCCGTCCAATGGCCCGGGCTGCCGACGCCGCCGGGACTGCCGAACGGCCCCGAGGCAGCCGGGTCGACCCGGTCCCCCGACGCCCCGCCCCAGCCTGGCGTGCCGGCAGCGGACGAGCCTTCGAGCCCGCCCCCGTCTCCCGCGTCCCCGCCGCCCCCGCCGGCGAAGTCGGTCGCGGAGCTGCTCGGCGAGCTCGACGCCATGATCGGGCTCGAACGGGTCAAACGCGAGGTGCACCAGCAGGTCGCCATGCTCACCGTCGACAAGCGCCGCCGCGAGGCGGGGCTCAAGAGCGCCGAGATCACCCGGCACCTCGTCTTCGTCGGCAACCCGGGCACCGGCAAGACGACGGTCGCCCGGATGGTCGGAGGCATCTACCGCGCCCTCGGGCTGCTGCCCGGCGGACAACTCGTCGAGGTCGACCGGTCCGAGCTCGTCGCCGGCTACCTCGGCCAGACCGCGATGAAGACGGCCGAAGTGTGTGCGAAGGCCTACGGCGGAGTGCTGTTCGTCGACGAGGCCTACGCCCTCTCCGGCGACCAATACGGCCAGGAGGCCATCAACACGCTCGTGAAGGAGATGGAGGACCACCGCGACGACCTCGTCGTCATCGTCGCCGGATATCCCGACCCGATGGTCGCCTTCATCGCCCAGAACCCGGGCCTGGCCAGCCGGTTCAAGACGGTCATCGAGTTCGAGGACTACACCGACGACGAACTCGTCGCCATCCTCCACAAACTCGCCGAGGCCACCGACTACACGGTGACCCCGCCGGCCGAGGCGCGCTTCCGTCGGCAGCTGGCCGGGCAGGCCCGCGGACCGGCCTTCGGCAACGGTCGGTTCGCCCGCAACGCCCTCGAGGAGGCGATCGGACGACAGGCCTGGCGGCTGCGCGACGCGGCCGAAGCCACCCCCGAACATCTGCGCGAACTGCTCGCCGAGGACTTCGCCGACTCGGCCGACCCGGCCGACCTCGTCGACCCGTCCGACCCGGCCGACCTCGTCGACCCGGCCGACCCGGCCGACCCGGCCGACCTCGGGGATGTGCCGGCCGATTCGTCGGCCCCCGAACGCACCGACCAAGGAGCACCGCTATGAGCCAGTCCTCGGCCGCGCCGGCGCCACCCCGAGCGTCCGCGCCGTCCGTGCGTCCGGCGCCGCCCACTCCCGCTCCCGCCGGCCGCCCCAACACGCCCGCCACCGCACCCAGATCGCGGGCCCGGGCCTGGCTGCACGACCGATTCGAGGGCACGCCCGGCCGGATGCGCCTGCTCGCCGCCCTCGCCGCCCTCGCCTCGGTCGTCTTCGGTGTCGTCGGCGCGTGGACCCTCTGGTCGGCCGGCCAGGCGCTCGACCGGGCCGGTGCCGCCACCGAACAGGTCGTGCGGGTCCAGGCGATCTACGCCGACCTGCTGCGAGCGGACGCCGACGCGACCAACGCCTTCCTCGTCGGTGGACTCGAGGACCCGGCACAACGGGCCGACTACGACGCCGCGATGGCGCGGGTGGCCTCGACGATCGCCCTCGCGGCCCAGTCTCAGCCGGCCGACGGCGAGGCGCTGGCCGCGCTCAACGTCGTGGCCGCCGACTACGTCTCCCTCGTCCAGCAGGCCCGGGCCTACAACCGCCAGGGCCTGCCCGTCGGTCAGGCCTACATCACCAACGCGAGCGACACGCTGCGCACGAAGGCCCGGCCGATCCTCGACGCCCTGCTCCAGGCCGACACGGACCGGGCCCGGGCCGAGTTCGCCGCCGCGAGTTCCGCAGTCGTCCTCGTCGTCGTCGGCGTCCTGGCCACCGCCGTCCTCGTCCTGGTCGGTGTGTGGCTCGCCCGCCGCACGCACCGCTACGTCAACGTCGGACTCGCGAGCGCGACGGCGGCCGTCCTTGCCGGCCTCATCGCCGGGGTGAGCGTCCTGGCCAGCATCGGCTCCGATGTCCGGCGGGTCTCGGGTTCGGCCTTCGAGGGCACCCGGGTCCTCACGGTCGCCCGCACCGCCGCCTTCGACGCCCGCGCCAACGAGAGCCTCGGGCTGATCGCTCGGGGCCAGGCCGGGGCCAAGCGCGAGCCGGACTGGAAGGCCGCCGACGTCACCGTCAACGCCCACCTCGACGGCCTCGCCACCCTGTCCTGGCGAGGCGGGTCGGGCTCCGCAGCCGCACTCAAGACGGCGTGGGCGGCATACGAGAGGGCGCACGCGGAGGTCCGCGCGGCCGACGACGTGGGCGACTGGGACGGCGCGGTCGTGCTCGCGACCGACGCGGCCAAGGGTCCGCGCACGTCCTTCGCCGCCTTCGAGAAGGCGTCGGCGAGCGCGCTCGACGGCTTCCTGAGCGCGCTCTCCGCCGACGTGCGGGCCCCGATCACGGGTGCACGCGGGACGGCCTTGGCCCTGCTCGGGCTGGGGCTGGTCGGTTCCGGCCTGGCCACCCGCGGGATGAGCCGCCGACTGGAGGAATACCGATGAGAGCCGCCGTGCCCGGTCGCGTCTACCTGCTCGCCGTCCTGCTCACGCTCGTCCTCGCGCTCGCCGGCTGCTCGGTCGGCAGCAGTTATGCGACGACGCCGCTGAGCCCCTATCCGACCACGGCCGCCACCTCGTCGACGGCGGCCAGCACCGCGACGACGTCGACACCCGCGACCTCCGCGCCCGCCTGCGACCCTGCCACGGCCACCCAGACGTATGCCGCCCTCTCGAGCCTCGCGGGGGTGAACTCGCCGCGGATCGCCGAGATCAAGAAGCGGGGCTACCTCATCGCCGGGGTGTCGGCCGACACCCTCCTGCTCGGTGCCCGCAACGCCCAGACCGGGGTGATCGAGGGCTTCGACATCGACCTCGTCCACGAACTCGCCAAGGCCATCCTCGGCGACGCCAGCAAGGTGCAGCTCGTCGTCATCACCGCGGCCCAACGGCTGCCCAAGCTGCAGGACGGCAGCCTCGACGTCGTCGCCCGCAACATGACGATGACGTGCACCCGCTGGCAGTCGATCGCCTTCTCGGCGGAGTACTACCACGCGGGCCAGAAGGTCCTCGTCCGCAAGGGAATGACCGCGAGCACCCTCGACGCACTGGCGACGGCCAAGGCCCGGGTCTGCGCCCCGACCGGCACGACGAGCATGGACAAGCTCGCGAGCTTCGTCCCCAAGGGCGCCGTCGCCGTCTCGGCCGCCACGCACACCGGCTGCCTGCAGCTCTTCCAGCAGGGCCAGGTCGACGCGATTACCGGCGACGACACCGTACTCGCCGGCCTGGCCGCGCAGGACCCCTACGCGGTGGTTCCCGCCGGCCAGCAGGCGATCACGGCCGAACCCTACGGACTGGGCTTCACCACCGGCGACAAGGTCTTCGTCCAATACGCCAACCGGCTGCTCGAGGACATGAAGGCCGACGGTCGGTGGAAGGCCGTCTACGACCGGTGGCTCGCCGGACCCCTCGGCCCGGCACCCACGCCGCCGGCGGCGGCATACGGGCGGGCCTGAGGCGCACCCGTGGGCACAGTGAGGGCATCTGCGCGCAGGCCGGGGACACGGAGGCGCCCGTGAGCCTGTCCATCGACCCACCGCCGTCGACCCCGGGCTCGGCCGGCACGCTGCCCGGGACCGCCGCGCCGGAAGCTCCCGGACGGCTCGGCAGCCCGGTCGGGGTCAACGAGGCGTTCGCCTACCTACGCGACCTGGGCGTGTGGCGCGACCAGCGCCGGGCCGAGCTCGACGCCCTCGACTCGGCCGCGCTGTCCTCGAGTGAGCGGGACTCGTTCAGCCGCGACATGCTCGTCTCGATGGCCCTGTGGAAGGCGATCTCCGACCGCTACGACCTGCTCGTCGTCACCTTCGACTCGGGGCGGGTCGGTCCGACCGAGGCCGCCCGGCTCTCCACGCTCATCTGGGGCCGGCTGGACGTCGCCCCCGGCTCGGCCGCGGCGACGATCTCACCGGCGACCTCCGGGGCGCTCTCGCTCTCGCTGCCCGAGGCCTGCCGGCTCTCCGATGCGATGACCTCCTCCCTGCGCGCCCGGCTGTCCCTCGAACCGTCGGGTGCCGAGGTGGGGACCCGACTCAAGGACGTGCGCGCGACGATCGAGCGGATCCGCGACCAGGTCGGGCTGGTGCCCGCGGGGGCCGACCGCGAGGCCGCACGCACCCTGCTCACCCGGCTCGAACAGCGCCTCGTCGACGTCACCGACCGGGCCAAGCGCGGGGCCGACGTCGGCGGGCTGCTCGCGCCGCTCGAACTCGAGGCGGCCGGCGCCGAGCGCGACCTCATCGTCGGGGCGGGCGAGCGGCTCGACGACGCCCGCGACGCGGCCCGCGCGACCCAGCAACGCGAGGAGCTCGTCGCGCGCCACGACGCCGTCCAGGCCCTCGTCGCGCAGTGTGTCGCCTCGGTCGTGCAGGCGCCCCGCCTGGCCGTGCCGGACGTGCGCGCCCTTGGCCCGGTGCCCAGCACCCCGAGGGAGGTGGATGCCTACCTCGTGCGGCTCGATGCCGTCTCCCGCGCGCTCACCCTCGTCCACACGGCATACGGTGCGGCCCTCGCCGAACGCGACGAGGTCGTCGGTCTTGCCGGAGCACTCGGGGCCCAGCTGCGGGCCTCCGGGCTCGGCGCCGACCCCGACCTCGACCGGCTGCGCGAACGGATCGACGCCGTTCTCGCCACCCGACCCACCGACCTGCGGCGCGCACGTGCGTTGCTCGCGGCATACCAGGCCCTGGCCGCCGGCCTCGCCTCGCCACCGCCGAAGGGAACCACCCGATGAGCCCGAGCCAGCCCTGCACCCAGCCGGGGTGCGGCGGGACGATCGTCGACGGCTACTGCGACGTGTGCGGTATGCCGCCCGACCCGGCCGCCGCGACCCCCTCCGCCGCGTCGGGCGCGCTCCCCACCGAGGCGCCCTCGGCCGCGCCCACGTCCGAGGAGGAACCACTCACCCCGCCGGCGCGCCCCCAGCAGCTGCGCGCCTCGAGCGTGCCCGACGGAACCCCCTGCGACGAGCCGGGTTGCACCGGGACGATCCAGGACGGCTACTGCGACGTGTGCGGGGCCTCCGCCGACG
The DNA here is from genome assembly GCA_029552065.1 of Actinomycetes bacterium. Lineage (GTDB taxonomy): Bacteria > Actinomycetota > Actinomycetes > Actinomycetales > Dermatophilaceae > Phosphoribacter. The sequence goes on along the minus strand of JAKPEG010000017.1, from coordinate 25,623 downwards.
ACGACCCGGCCGCCGAGGCGTCGTCGCCCTCGTCGGTCACCCGGCAGACCGCGAGCAATCGGCTCTCGGCGACCGCCATCGGCTCCGCCCGCGCCCGCCAGAGCGGCAGCCGGGCGACCCGGCGGCTGTCCTCGACGAGTCAGCGAATGCGCTCGGCCCGACTCGGGGCCGGCCTCACCACCATCCCCCCGATCCCGGCGATCGACGCCGCCAACGCGGTGATGAAAGACCCGGTCGTCCCCGAGGACAAGCGCTTCTGCCCCAACTGCGGGGCGAAGGTGGGCCGTTCGACGCCCGATCGGCCGGGCCGCACGACCGGCTTCTGCCCCAAGTGCCGTCAGCCCTTCTCGTTCGAGCCCAAGCTGAAGGCCGGGGATCTCGTCGCCGGCCAGTACGAGGTCGCCGGCTGCCTCGCCCACGGCGGCCTGGGCTGGATCTACCTCGCCCGCGACCGCAACGTCTCGGGCCGCTGGGTCGTGCTCAAGGGCCTGCTCAACTCCGGGGACCCCGACGCGCTCGCGGCCGCCATCGCCGAGCAGCGCTTCCTCGCCCAGGTCGAGCACCCGCTCATCGTCGAGATCTACAACTTCGTCACCCACGAGGGTGCCGGCTACATCGTCATGGAATACGTCGGCGGCACCTCGCTCAAGGCGCTGCTCAAGCAGCGGATGCGCAAGGCCGGCCGCTACGACCCCATCCCGGTCGACCAGGCGATCGCCTACATCGTCGAGATCCTTCCGGCCTTCCAGTACCTGCACGATCTCGGCCTCGCCTATTGCGACTTCAAGCCCGACAACGTCATCCAGGTGGGCGACGACCTCAAGCTCATCGACCTGGGCGGAGTCCGGCGGATCGACGACCAGGACTCGGCGATCTTCGGGACCGTGGGCTATCAGGCCCCCGAGGTCGCCGAGCAGGGCGTCTCGGTGGCCTCGGACATCTACACGATCGGGCGCACCCTCGTCGTGCTCACGATGGAGTTCCGCGGCTACCAGACGACCTACGTCGACTCGCTTCCGCCGGTGGAGTCCACGCCGATCTTCCAGCGCTACGACTCGTTCTACCGGCTGCTCCTCAAGGCCTGCGCGAAGTCCCCCGACGACCGCTTCGCCTCGGCCGACGAGCTGCGGGTGCAGTTGCTCGGCGTCCTGCGCGAGGTGGTGGCCCAAGACGCCAGCTCAGCGGCGAGCACTCCTGGCGGCCGGGCTCCCTCTTCGGCGACCTCGCTGCTCTTCGAGGAGCCGCAGAGCGTGGCCGACATGCCCGAGTGGTGGGCGCTGCCCGGGCTGCGGCCCGACCCGCACGACCCTCAAGCGGCCCTGCTGCGCGATGTCGCGGTGATGAAGCCCCACGAGCGCCTCGACGCCCTGCGCGCGGCGCAGCCGCAGACGGCCGAGGTCCTCCTCGCGACCGCGCGCGCCGGGCTCGACCGGCGCGACACCGGTGTCGTCGACGCGGCCACCGAACAGTTGCTGCGCGAGGACCCGTGGGAGTGGCGCGCCGTGTGGATGCAGGGCCTGCGGGCGCTGTCCCAGGGCGACCACGCCGGCGCCCAGGCCGCCTTCAACGCCGTCTACGGCCAGGTCCCCGGCGAGCTCGCCCCCAAGCTCGCCCTCGCGGTCGCCTGCGAACGCTCCGGCGAGACCTCCGTCGCCGAGAGCATGTATGCCGTGTGCGCGCGGACCGACGCGGCATACACCCCGGTAGGTGCCTTCGGCATGGAACGCATCCGGCTGGCCGAGGGGAAGGTCGAGGAGGCGGTCGCGGCCCTCGACCTCGTCCCGGCCACCTCGCGCGCCTATGCCCCGGCCCGCCAGCGCCGCGCCGAGATCCTCGCCGGTGCCGGCGGCGGGCTCGCCACCCTCGCCGACGCCCTGCGCAGCGTCGACAAGGTGTCGATCGAGCCGATCGACAAGGCGGCGCTCACCGTCACCGTCTTCGACAACGCCCTCGCCTGGCTGCAGTCGCCCGGTGCGAAGCCGGAGCCGGGGATCCAGATCGCCGGTCACGCGGGCACCGTGCGGGGGGTCCGTCAGGGCCTCGAGGAGGCGCTGCGCCGTCAGGCGGCGCTCACGACCGATCCGGCCGCGCGGGTGGCGCTGGTCGACCGAGCCAACGAGGTGCGACCGTGGACGATGCGCTGACCCGCTGCCCCGTCTGCGGGGCCGCCCGCGAGGCGGATGCCAGCTTCTGCGAGGCGTGCGGCCACGACTTCACCGGGCTCGCGAGTCCCGCGCCGGTGCCGCCCGGCTCTCCCGGCGCACGCTCCGCCCAGGCGGCTGCCGCCGGGACCACCCTCGAAACCGCTGCGCCGGCGGGGTCATCCGGCACCACGGCGGTGCTGCCGTCCGCCTCGTCCGACCCGCACGTGGCCCGGGTGGAGTCCCAGGTGCGTCAGGCGCCCGTGCGGCCGCAGAGCGCCGCGGCCGGGGACGAGTCGCCGCTCGACATCGGCTGGACCGGGCCGGTGAGCGGCTCCAGCGCGGCGCTGGCCGTCGACTCCGGCTCGGACGGCTGCACCGAGTGTGGCCAGGGCCATTTCGCCGACGGCTACTGCGATACCTGCGGGGCCAAGCAACCCAACCCCCGCGACCACTTCGCCGAGTCGCCGGCCGAATGGCTCGGGGGCGTGTGCGACATCGGCGCGCGCAAGCAACGCAACGAGGATGCGATGGCATTGCTCGCAGGCACCCAGCCGCTCGCCCACGACGTCCTCGTCGTCTGCGACGGGGTCTCCAACTCCACCAATTCCGACGTCGCCAGCCTCGCCGCCGCGCGCGCGGCCCGGGAGGTCCTCGACGACCCGGTGCCGCGGGCCATGGGGCTGCCCGACGCGGTCCGGGCCGCGATCGAGCGCCGGCTCGGTGAGGCGGTCGTCGCCGCACGAGCGGCGGTCGTCGAGAACACCCCCGACCCGACCGACCCCACCCCGCCGTCGTGCACGTTCGTCGCCGCGCTCGTGAGCGAGGGCCTGGCCGTCGTCGGCAATGTCGGCGACAGTCGTGCCTATTGGCTGCCCGACGACCCCGCCTCGACCCCGGTGCAGCTGGGCGCGGACGACTCCTTCGCCGCCGAGCAGATCCGCGAGGGTATGCCGCGCAAGGAGGCCGAGACCGGCGCCCACGCCCATGCGATCACCCGCTGGCTGGGGATCGACTCCCCCGACGACCTCACCCCCCACACGGCATCGGTGCGCCTCGACGAGGACGGTTGGCTGCTCGTGTGCAGCGACGGGCTCTGGAACTACTGCTCCGAACCGGCGGACCTGAGGACCCTCGTGGCCGAGCGCACCGCGGGTCTGGGCGAGCAGGGCCGCCGCCCCGCCGCGCTCGCCCAGTCGCTCGTCGACTTCGCCAATGCCGCGGGCGGCCACGACAACATCACCGTCGCCCTCGTCCGGTCCGGGGGCACGGCTCCCTTGGCCTCGACGGCGTCCCCGGCGCCCGTGGCTCCGGACGGTGACATAGCCTCGACTAGCGCAGCGCCGAAACCCGACGGAGAGGTCGCCCCCGATGGCACAGTTCACGACTGAGGTCTTCCAAAACGAGTTCCTGCCCGACGGGGGCACCGACGTCCACGCGATCGTCCGGGTGACCTGCTCGGGTGCGGGGCAGCCCGATCCGTCGGGGCTCGCCGGCGGCGAGTCGGCCGAGATCCTCATCGTCGACACCTCTGGCTCGATGGGCGCCAACGGGATCGCCCAGGGCCGGTATGCCGCGACCGTGGCCCTCAACGAGATCACCGACGGCACGTGGTTCGCCGTGATCGCCGGCAACCATGTCGGGACCCTCGTCTACCCGGCATACGGCGTGCAGCAGATGGTGCGGATGGACGCGCGGACCCGCCAGGAGGCGATCAACGCCGTCCAGATGTTCCGGGCCGACGGCGGCACGGCGATGGGCACCTGGCTCACCAAGGCCCGCGAGGTGTTCCTCACCGTCCCTCAGGTGGTGCAGCGGCATGCCATCTTGCTCACCGACGGCACGAACGAGCACGAGACGCCCGAGCAGTTGACCTGGGCGATCCAGGCCTCCACCGGCTTCTACCAGTGCGACGTGCGCGGCCTGGGCGACCGGTGGCGGATCGACGAGGCGCGGCGGATCGCCTCGGCCCTGCTCGGCACCGTCGACCTCATCCCCACACCCGACCGGATGGCCGACGAGTTCGAGAAGCTCATCCGGGCCTCGATGGCCCGCGGCGTCGCGCAGGTCGACCTGCGGGTGTGGGCGCCCCAGGGAGGTCAGGTCCTCTTCGTCAAGCAGGTGGCCCCCAACCTCGAGGACATCACCGCCAAGCGGACCATGGTCAACCCGCTGACGGCGGCCTTCCCGACGGGGGCCTGGGCCGACGAGACCCGGGACTACCACGTGGCGGTGCGGCTGCCGGCCAAGACCATCGGTCAGGAGCAGTTGGCCTCGCGCGTGCAGGTGGTCGTCCGCGACGTCGTCCAGGCCCAAGCCCTCGTGAAGGCCACGTGGTCGAGCGACGAGGCGCTCACCACCCGGATCGACGACCAGGTGGCTCGTTACACCGGCCAGGCCGAGCTCGCCGCGGCCATCCAGGACGGGCTCGCGGCCAAGGCCGAGGGCAACGAGGCCGACGCGACCCGCAAGCTCGGGCGGGCCGTCCAGCTGGCGGCCCAGACCGGCGACGAGGAGATGACCTCCCGGCTCAAGAAGGTCGTCGACATCGACAACGCCGAGACCGGCACCGTGCGGCTGAAGAAGGCCGTGGAGAAGCTCGACGAGATGGCGCTGGACACGGCGTCGACCAAGACCCGGAGGATCAAGAAGTGAGCGTCGTCTGCCCCAACGGCCACCCGTCGCAGGCGCAGGACTATTGCGACACCTGCGGCGCCGCGATCGACTTGTCCGCCCGGCCGGCCGCCCAACCGAGCGAGTCGGCGGGCGGCTCACTCGGCCTCGACCCCGAGGTGGCCGCCCCGGCCCTCTCGGGCACGCTTGCCCCGTCCGCCCCGACTCCCCCGTCCGGTGCGTCCCCCGCGGTCCAGACCTGTCCCAACTGCGCGACCGACAACTCACCCGAGTCGCTCTTCTGCGAGGCCTGCGGCTACGACTTCACCACCGGCGCGATGCCGCGCGGTGCCGCGACCGCCTCGGCTGCGCCCGAGACACCCGACGCGGCGAATGCACCCGAGGCGCCCGGGGCAGGTGAGGTGGGCGGCATACCGTCGCCGCAGGGCAGTCCCGAGCCAGCTGCCGCGCCGGCAGCCCCGTACGCCGGCACCGGCGTCCCCCCGGCGATCGAACCCGGTTGGGTCGTCGAGGTCTGGATCGACCCCGACTGGTATGCCGTGCAGGACGCCGAGGAGCCGATGCCCTCGCCGGGGTTGCCGACGATCGTTCCGCTCAGCGTGCGCAGTGCCCTCGTGGGCCGGGTGTCGGCGAGCAAGAACATCCATCCCGACGTCGACTGCACGAGCGACAGCGGCGTGAGCCGGCGGCATGCCCAGCTCACGACCGACGGCACGCGGTGGTTCGTCGAGGACCTCGGCTCGGCCAACGGCACCTTCGTGGGCGGCATCGACGAGCCGTTGCCCGAGGACCCGATCCCGGTTGGCCCCAAACGGGAGCTCGAAGCCGACGACCGGATCTACGTCGGCGCCTGGACGAGGTTGGTCGTCCGCAAGGCCCTGCCCGGCGAGTGACCAACCGCGGCAGGTCGCGACCCAGCTGCCGAGTCGGTCGACGACCCCGCGGCCGAGTCGGTCGACGACCCGGTCGTCACCCGAAACAGGGGGTCCCAACTTCGTGAGAGTGTGCACCGCTGGGCGGTGCACACTCTCATCAATTCGCCACCCCTGGTCCCTCCCGCGGCCGGACTGCCCACGGGCGCACGGCGGCAAGCCCCCTCATATCGCGTCGATCGCGGTGAGCCGGTTGAGCGACCACCAGCCGAAGGGGATGGGCAGCCAATACGTGCAGAGCCGGTAGAGGATGACCGCCGACACCGCGGTGCCGCTGTCCACTCCGAGTTGGCTGAGGCCGAGCGCGAGGGCGGCCTCGATGCCACCGAGTCCACCGGGCGTCGGCACCGCCGACCCGATGATCGCTCCGGCGAAGTAGACCACGGCGACCGCGGCAAGCGGGGGTTCGGCGCCGAAGGCACGCGTCGCGCAATAAAGCGAGGCGACGAAGGACGCGTCGAGCAGCAACGCCCCGCCGAAGAGTTCGGCGAGCTTGCGGGGCCGTTGGAAGACCGCGAGCACCTGTGGCAACACCTGGCGCAGCTGCGGCACGACCCGCTGCGCGAAGAATCGACGCACCCGCGGCACGGCGAAAAGACCCAACCCGACGAGCAGGACGACGGGGACCGCGGCGACGAGCTTCGCCGGGGGTTGGAAGGCCGACTGGGGACCCGTGCCGGCCAGGACGCCGCTCACCCCGAGCAGGGTGGCGTAGCTGGTGAACTGGAAGACCTGGGCCAGGCCCACGCTCGCCCCGGCCACGCCGGCGGGCACCCCGGCGCGCTGGAGGTAGCGGGTGTTGAGCGCGATGTTGCCGATCGCCGCGGGCGCGACGAGCCCGCTGAAGGCCACCGCGAGCTGGGTCATGTAGGTCCGCGAGAAGCGCAGCTTCGTCGGCACCGACCCGGTGAGCACGAGCGAGGCGCCGACGAACGTGAGGATCGCCGCGACGAGGGACCCGAGCGCCCACGGCCACTGCGCGCGTGCGAAGACCGACCCGAAGTCGACCTGGGCGAGTTGCGGTAGGACGATGTATGCCGCGACGGCAGCACCCACGAGGGTGAGCAGACCCTTGATCGTCACGCGGCGCAGCTCGATGAGGGCCGGTTGGTCGCGCCCGCCGTCGAGGTTGACGACCCGGTCGCGCAAGTCGTCGAGCAGGCCCTTGCGCTCCTTGGCCGCCGCGCGCAGGTCCCGCCCGAGCGCGAGGGGTTGCAGCAACGGCAGGGTCCGCGAGACCCGCGGGGCGCCGATCTCGGCCACGGCCACCTCGACCGCTCGCTCGGGACCGAGCGCGAGGGAGAGCATGACCATCACCTGGGCCATGTCGGTGCGCCGCGAGATGTCGTCACCGCCGACGTCCCCGTCGCCGACCGAGGTCACTCCCGCGGCACCGTCCGGGAGGACGACGAGGGTGTCACGGGTGAAACCGCGGAAGGCGATCCGATGGTCCTGCAGCGCCGCGGCCAGTCGCAGGACCGCCTGTGCCTGCTCGAGCGTGAGCTCATCGCCGATCTCACGCAGCGATCGTCCTTCGACGCGGGTGAGGGCGATGGCTGCCGAAGCGCCGTCGACCTCACAGACGGCGACCGGGAAGGGAGCCCAGACCCCAGCCCAGCGCAGGGCGAGAGCCTGCAGCCCACGATGTTCCAGAGCCGCGCGCAGGGTGAGCGCGGGGGCCCGGGCCGTCGCTCCCCGCAGGCGAAGCCGGTTCAGCAGGCGACGCCCGGAGGCCAGGCCGAAGGTGTCCCGGTCGAAGACGAGGACGTCCACGTCGCCGTGCGGGGTCTCCCCGCGGTAAAGCCGCGCGCCGTCCTCGTAGCCGTCGACGAGTTCGAGGGTGCGTAGCGGGGTGCCTGCCGCGACGAGCTCACGGGCGATCGCCGTCCCCGGAGCCCGGGTGCTCGCAGTGCCGAAGGCGAAGCGGGTCGCGTGCCCGACGATCGCCCCGAGCAGGAAGGAGCACAGCAGGGCGAGCCCGGTGATGGCACCGGCGAGGAAGCCGGTGACGATGAGCGACCCGATGACCAGCGGGGCGAGCGTGGCCAGCCATCGCCGCCCCGAGATGTTCGCGACGACGACGAGGGCCACGAGGGCCACGATGAGCACGTCGAGCGGGTTCGTCCGACCGGTCGTGCGAGCCGGTCGGGTGAGCGCCGCAAGGATCTGGGTGAGCTGGTTGTCGAGGATGAGGGTCTTGATGAGCACGGCCAGGCCCGCGGCGACCCCGGCGGCGATGAGGGCGTGGATGAGCTGCCACGCGCGCCGACGCATGAGCAGGTCGATGCAGACGCCGACCGGCAGGATGAGCACGCCGACGCCGGCGACCCAGGAGAAGAGCTGGAGCACGAGGCGCGGCAACCCCCCGGTCGCCACGGTGAGGTCGGCCTCGAGGGCGTCCGCCGTGCCGACCGCGAGGTCGGCGAGGGTGATCGCCACGGCCGCGAGCACGGCATACCCGAGAAGCAAGTAGACGTCCGAGGCGCGCCGCACCCGCTCGCCCATGGGCGGTTCGATCACCTCGACGGCGGTCGGTTGCCGGGCGGGACTGGGCACCGCACCATCCTGCCGCACGCACGCCGCCCGCGTGGTGCGGCCGGCCCGAGTGTCAGCCGACGCTGTGGGCGTCGGCCACCGTGAGGGCCTCGTCGAGGATCGCGAGTCCCTCGCGGACCTCCTCGACGCTCGTCGTGCAGGGCGGCACGACGTGGGTGCGGTTGAAGTGGACGAACGGCCAGAGGCCGCGTTCCTTGCAGGCGACGGCGAACTGGGTCATCGGCGCCGCTGCCGCGCCCGTCGCGTTGTAGGGGACGAGCGGCTCACGGGTATGCCGGTCGCGCACCAACTCGATCGCCCACATAGCACCCAGCCCGCGCACCTCCCCCACGCTGGGATGGCGGGCCGCGATCCGCTCGAGCTCGGGGCCGATGACGTCGGTCCCGAGCATCCGGGCGTGCTCGACGATCCCCTCCTCCTCGAAGATCCGGATCGAGGCGACGGCCGACGCACAGGCGAGCGGGTGGCCCGAATAGGTGAGCCCACCGGGGTAGACCCGCTCACGGAAGGTCTCGGCGATCGCCCGGGAGATGACGACTCCGCCGAGCGGCACGTAGCCGGAGTTCACACCCTTGGCAAAGGTGATGAGGTCGGGGGTGATGCCCCAGTGGTCGACCGCGAACCACTCGCCGCAGCGGGCGAAGCCGGCCATCACCTCGTCGGCGATCATGACGATGCCCAGCTCGTCGCAGATCGCCCGGATGCCCGCGAGGTAGCCCGGCGGCGGCACGAGGACGCCGTTGGTGCCGACGACGGTCTCGAGGATGATCGCCGCGACCGAGCCCGGGCCTTCGACCATGATCGTGTCGCGCACGTGGGCGAGGGCGCGCTGGGTCTCCTCCTCCGGGCTGCCCGAGTGGAAGGCCGAGCGATAGGGATAGGGACCCCAGAAGTGGACGATCCCCGGCAGGCCCGGCTCGCTGGGGATGCGCCGCGGGTCGCCGGTCATCGTGAGCGCACCGGCCGTCGCGCCGTGATAGGAGCGGTAGGCCGCGAGCACCTTGTGTCGCCCGGTGTGCAGGCGGGCCATCCGGATGGCGTTCTCGGTGGCCTCCGCACCGCCGTTCGTGAAGAAGACGATCTCGAGCCCCTCCGGGGCCTTGCTCGCGATGAGCCGGGCCGCTTCCGAGCGCACGTCGACCGCGAATCCGGGTGCGAGCGTGGACATCCGGCCGACCTGTTCCTGGATCGCGGCGACGAGCTTCGGGTGCTGGTAGCCGATGTTCGCGTGGACCAGGCCGCTGGAGAAGTCGAGGTAACCCTTGCCGTCGAAGTCCCAGAATCGGCTGCCCTGGGCACGGGCCACCGGCAACGGGGAGATGACGCCCTGCGCGGACCACGAGTGGAAGACGTGGGCGCGGTCGGCCTCCCACACACTCTCCCGGTCGGTGGGCAGAGGGAAGGTGGTCGGCTCGGCCATCCGGGTATCCGTGTCCGCCAGGTGTTGGGTCGTCGCCTCGGTCATGCCCGCAAGGGTATGCCGCCGCGCGAGTTACTGGGTGGGCATGAGCACGCCGACGCTTAGGCGGCGGCACCGGTCCCTGACCCTGCGGCCCTGCCGCCTGCGCGAGGTCGTTCGCGAGGTCGCACCACCGGGGCGCGGACAGGCACCGGGGGTGCACGTTTCGTGAGACTGTGCACCGCCCACCGGTGCACAGTCTCACGTTCTGCGAAGCCCTGGTCCGGGGTGGCGGCGAGCAGGGTGGCGGGTCGTCCGGCGGGGCTCAGGCCCGCCAGGTGATCGGCAGCCGTTTGACCCCGCGCTGGAAGTTGCTCTGCAGCCACACCGGCTCGCCCGCCGGCTCGAGCCAGGACGTGCGTCCCAACAATTGGGTGAACATCGTCGTCATCATCGACCGGGCGAGCCACGCGCCCAGGCATACGTGCGGTCCGGCGCCGAAGGCGAGGTGCCGCCGAGCGTTGGCCCGCTCGATGTCGAAGACGTCGGGGTCGGCGAAGAGCTCCGGATCGCGGTTGGCCGAGGCGAAGGACACGACGACCTTGTCGCCGCGCTGCAGGGTCACCCCGGACAGCTGAACCTCGCGCGTGGCGGTGCGCCGGAAGGTCATCACCGGCGTCCACCAGCGCAGCATCTCCTCGACCGCATTCGGTATGCCCTCCGGCCCGGCCCGCAGCGCCTGCTGCGCACCCGGGTCGCCGAGCAGACCGACGAGACCACCCGGCATACCGTTGCGGGTCGTCTCGTTGCCGGCGACCGCGAAGAGCCAGAAGAGGTTCTCGAACTCGGCAACCGACACGGCACCGCCACCACCGGCCTCGCCGCCCTGGCCACCGACGTCGTCGCGCTGGGCCATGAGGATCGACATCACGTCCTCGCCGGGTTGTTCGCGTCGCAGAGTGCCGAGGGCGTGAGCGTAGGCATAGAGGTCGGGCATCCCCGCCCGGCTGCGCGGGTCGGGCATGAGCCCGTCCGGCCCGGGCTGGGGGCGCAGCGTGTATGCCGCCCGCCCCAGTTCGGTCGCCCCCGCCGGGTCGAAGGAGGCCGACACCCGGTAGTCGGGGTCCTGCCAGCCGATCACCCGGTTGGCCCAGTCGAACATGAGCCATCGGTCCGGTGGCGGCACCCCCATGACGTCGGCGAGGGTGAGCAGCGGGAGGTCGGCCGACACATCCTTGGCGAAGTCGCACGCACCGTGCGAGGCACCGAGAGCTGCACCCTGAGACCCGCCGTCCAGCATCCGGTCGACGATCCCGTCGACGTGCCCGCGCACCTGACCCTCGAGCGCGCCGATCGCCTTGGGGGTGAACGACTTCGCCAACAACCGACGCAGCCGCGAGTGCTCGGGCGGGTCCATGTTGAGCATCATCCGTCGGACGTAGGCGAGGTCCTCGGCCGTGCGCGGATCGCGCATCTGGGTGCCGCCGAGCGACGACGAGAAGGTCGCCGGATCCTTGAGCACCCGGTCGACGTCGGCATGGCGCAGGACCAGCCAATAGCCGGTCCCCTCGGGCCAGCCGGGCAGCTCCGGCTCGGCAACCGGTACGACGCCGTGCCCGTCGCGCAGCCGCGCGAGGGCGGCATACGGCACGCCGCCGACATAGGTCGCCGGGTCGTGGACGAGCCGGGTCGCCGCGCGGTCGCCGTCGGTGAGCCGCGCGTATGCCGCCCGCACGCGTCCCGCGACGGCCTCCCGGTCCACGGTCGAGCCGGCTGGGTCGCCCGGCACGTCAGCCGGCGAGGAAGCGCTCGATCACCGTCGCGAGCTGGACCGGTGTCTCGAACATGGGGTAGTGCCCGGCGTTGGGCATGACCTCGATCTGGGCGTGGGGGAAGTGCGGCGCGTAGGTCTGCCGGACGGTCGCCTCCCCGAGCGCCGGGTCGTGCTCCCCCGGGATGACGAGGATCGGGTGCGGCAGCCCGGCGACCTCGCTGAGGAAGTCGGGCGTGACCCACGCGACGAGCGCACCGCGGAAACCCTCGACCGTCGAATGGCTGAGCGAGTGGTCGACGACCGACTGCACCCAGGTGGCGGTGTTGCGGTTGCCGGTCGTGAAGTCGATGATCCCGAAGCGCTTGGCCGGGTCCTCGGGCGCGCCGTAGAAGAGATCGTGGCCCGCCTCGTCGAGCGGGGTGGGCTCGGCGCCGACCGGGGTGATCGCGACGATCTTGCGGACCCGGTCGGGCGCGAGGGCGAGCACCCGCAGCACCTCCGCGCCGCCCATCGAGTGTCCGACGAGCGAGAAGCTGCGCACGCCGAGGGAGTCGGCCAGGGCGAGGACGTCGCCGGCGACCTCGTCGAGGGTGTAGTCGCCGGTCTCGGCCATCCGGGCGCCGTAGCCCCGGTTGTCGGTGAAGTGGTAGCTGAACCGCTCGCCGTCGAGGTAGGTGGGGAACAGTCCCCAGCCGTCGGCCGAGCCGAACCAACCGTGCAGGACGAAGACGTGGTGGTCGCCGGAACCGACGGTGAGGCAAGGGATCGTCATGGACCCGAGGCTAGCCCGGGCACGGCCCGAGCGGGAGGGGTGGCCCGGGCGCGGCCGGAGCGGGAGAGGGGTCGCCGCAGGGATGGGCGGGAGAGGGATGACACAGGACGCGACGCGGCGGCATACCCCTGCAGGGGTATGCCGCCGCGCGTGAGGGATCAGCCGGTGACGGCGACGACCGTCCTGGCCAGCACGGTGGTCCCGTTGCGGTGGGTCACGGTCCCGAGGTAGCTCTCACCAGCGGTGAGCCCCGTCCACTCGACGCCCACCGTGGTGGTTCCACCGACGGTCGCCGTGCTCGAGCCGCCGCTGGTCACGGCGAAGTTCCCCGGTCCGCCGGAGAGCGGCACCAGCCAGCTGCGCACGTCGAAGTCGACCGGCGTGGCACCGACACCCCAGCCGTGCACGACGAGGGTGTAGTTGCCGTCGGCCGGCGCGACGAGATCGATCTGCTCGTGCGTGCCGGAGTTGCCGCTCACCGCGATCAGGTTGCCGCCCGGACCCAGGAGGAACAGGTCGAGGTCGGTGTCACCCGGCAGCTCGAGCGCCCATCGGGCCAGGCCCACCCCGGAGAGGGTGAACGGCAGGCTCACGACCCCGGCCCCGTCGTCGGGGCTGGGATAGGTCTGGTCCGGGTCCTGCGCGACGGTGCCGGTCGTGTGGGTGGCCGGGACGAGGCCGCCCGCCGTGGCGGTGTAGGGGCCGGAGAACCCGAACTGGACCGGGATCGACGCCGAGCCCGAAGTGCCCGTGCCGGTGACCGAGGCGGGCGCCGCGATGGGCACCGCCTTGACCGCGAGCGGGCTGCGGGCGCGGTAGTCGCCGCCGACCCAGGTGAGCGCACCGGACCGCCACTGCCCCAGCGGCACGCTCGCGCTCGAGGTGAGGGTGACCGTGAAGGAAGCGGAGGCGCCCGGGGCGAGGGTGAGCGACGAGGGCGTCACCGTGACGGTGTAGCCCTCCGGCGCCTGTACCGAGGCCCGGTAGGTCACCGGTCGGTTCGCCACCGACGTGACGGTGCGGGTGACGGTGGTCGCCCCCGGCACCGCCTCGACGCCGATGGAGGCGAGGTTGAGGTCGGCCGCCCTGGTCGGCACGCCCATCCCCGCGAGCGCCGCACAGGTCGCGGCGGGGTTGCCGAAGGCCTCACGGCCCTCGGCGCAGAGGAAGCCGAGGTATTCGTAGAAGCCGGCGTCGTAGACCAGGCCCGGTTGGAAGGCCGAACCCTTGCTTCCCGGCTCGCCGAGATAGGCCATCCCCGCACCCATGGCGAAGGGACCTGCCTGGCTCACCCGGTCGTTGTCCCGGACCCGCGTGTATGCCGTCGTCATGAGTGCCGACTTGGCTGCCGCTGCCGACCAGTCCGGATGCGCCTGCTTGAGCAGGGCGTAGGAACCGGCGACGACCGGGCTGGACATCGAGGTGCCGGCGATGGCCTGGAAGAGCTCCCCGGCCGGCTGGCTGCCCGGCGAAGGCTTGGGCGTGTTGCCGGCGAGGATCTGCACTCCGGGTGCGGTGACGTCGGGCTTGATGATGTCACCGGCGGTCGGGTTCTCCCCGCGCGAGGAGAAGTAGGCCATCGTGGGCGAGTAGAACGGTGCCGTGCCCACACCGAGGTTGACCAACAGGCCGATCGGGTTGCGCTGCTTGGCGATCCACGACTTCAACTGCAGGCCCGGCGTGTTGTCGAGCATGACCGTCGGGACGAAGAAGTTGTCGCTGAACAGGGTGTCGACGTCGACGGCGTTGTAGAGCACCATGCCCGCGCCACCGGCGCGCGCGACCTCGGCGCTCTTGGCGATCCGGCCGTTGCCGCCTCGCTTGCACAGGACGATCGCGCCGTTGACCTTCGTCGGGTCGAGGGTGCCCTCGAGGCAGAGTTCACCGCCGGCGTTGGCCGCGTCGACGAACTTCGCCGGCCAGGTGCCACGGGTGACGGACGCGCCGCGCAGGACGAGCCCGCCGGCGACGACCGCACCCTGGTAGAAGGTCGGCTGGGTGTTGGCTCCGACGGCCGTCACCCACGGAACGTCCGCGGGACCGCCGATGGTCTTGGCACCCGGGCCGCTGTTGCCGGCCGACACGGCCGAGAAGACACCGGCGTCGGCCGCGAAGAGGAAGGCGAGCGTGTCGCCGCTCACGGTCTGCGCGCCACCACCGATGGAGTAGTTGATGACGTCGACCTTGTCCTCGACCGCCTGGTCGATCGCCGCGACGAGGTCGCTCGTGTAGCCGCCGAGATCGCCCAATGCCTTGTAGGCGATGATCTGCGCGCGCGGGGCGATCCCGGAGGTCACGCCCTTGGGCACACCGAAGATCTGCGTGGGGACGCCTGCATTTCCCGCCGCGGTCGATGCGGTGTGGGTGCCGTGTCCCTCGTTGTCGCGGGCGGAGTCGAACTCGTAGCTCTCCAGCCCCGTATTGCGCTTGTAGCTGTCGAGGAATTCACGCGCGCCGACGAGCTTGTTGTTGCAGGTGAACGCGGTGTCGTCGGGGTTGAACGCGGTGTTGCCGAAGGCGCACGCCGAGCGCGCCTTGCCGCCGGTGTCGGTCGTGGCGAGGGGCTCGTGCGCGGGGTAGCTGCCGTCGTCGGCGAAGCTCGGGTGCTCGGGCCAGATGCCCGTGTCGATGACACCCACGGTCACCCCGGCGCCGGTCATCCCCTTGGCCCAGGCATCCGACCGGCCGGTGAGACCGAGGAATTCGTAGAGGCCGTTGGCGCCGAAACGCATCGAGGCGTAGCGCTGGTCGGAGTCGTCTCGCTGGATGTGACGCATCTCGTCGGGCATGACCAGGGCGACGCCGGACTGCTTCTCGAGCTTGGCAGCCTCATCCTTGGTGGCCTCGACGCTGAAGCCGTTGAGCGCGGTGGTGAAGTCCGCACGCTTCGCCGAGGCGGGTATCCCCGCGCCCGCGACTGCCACGGCGTGGCTGTCCTTGAGCGAGCCACCCTTGGCCTTCGCCTCGGCGGATCCCAGGCGTTCGGTGCCGACTGCCCGCACGAGCGGGTCGGCCTTCATGACGACGATGTACGTCTTCGTCGAGCCCCTTGCGGCGGCTGCGGCGTCCTGCGTCGCTACCCCGATGAGAGGCAGACCCGCGGCAGCGAGCGCGAGCGCGCCCGTCATTGCCATGCGTCGTGCCATAGCACGTCGTCCCTTCTGTGGATGAGGTGGGAGGGCCTCACGGGTGAGTTCGCGCACACACACGAGACCCGGGACGAGGCTAGACCTCAAATCCTCCTGTGGGGAGGCACAGGGACGAATCAGTTTTCACACAGGAAGGGTTTTGTGCTCCCACCGGCGTGATAGGCGTAGTCCTTGTCGCCTGCCCGCAGCACGATGAGAGAACCGTCCACCAGCACCTGTGCATAGGCCATCCCCGGCTTGGGGCAGCCCAACGAGGCATCCGGCCAGGTGACGACCATCGCGGTGAGGACGTCGATGGTGCCGCCGACCGGCAACTGGACGCGGGCGGCCAGGTCGGCCTTCGCGAGGTCGACGTAGGACTGGAGGGCTGGATCGACCCCGGCCGTGGGGGGCACGGGGGGCATGGTCGCCGGGGGTTTGGGCGGGGCGTCGCTCGGGCGGATGACGTCGGTGCGCGGGTCGATCGACGTCGGCGGGGCCGCCCCCGTGGGCGGGGAGGTGGGAGTCGCCGAGCTTGCCGATCCGGTCGCGGGCGTCGAACCCGTGGTCGGCGAACCGGTGCCACCGGTCACCGAACCGGTGCCACCGGTCACCGAACCGCTCGATCCGGCACAGGCGGCGAGCAGAAGTGGGAGGACGGCGGCTGTGAGCACCCCGTGAGGCCATCGCATGTCACAGCCTAACCAACGTTCTCGCCCCGAGACCCGCTGCGGGTCAGCCCCGATCGACCGGCCGGAAGCGGCGCAGCCGCAGCGAGTTCGTGACGACGAAGACCGACGAGAAGGCCATCGCCGCACCCGCGATCATCGGCGTGAGCAGCCCGAATGCCGCGAGCGGGATCGCGGCGACGTTGTAGGCGAAGGCCCAGAAGAGGTTGCCCTTGATCGTCGCGAGCGTGGCCCGGGAGAGCCGGATCGCGTCGACCGCCGCGAGCAGGTCCCCGCGGACGAGGGTGAGGTCGGAAGCCTCGATCGCCACGTCGCTGCCGGTGCCGATCGCGATCCCCAGGTCGGCCTGGGCGAGCGCCGCGGCGTCGTTGACCCCGTCGCCCACCATCGCGACGACCCTGCCCTGTCGCTGAAGCTCGGCCACCGCCTCGACCTTCCCCGCGGGCAGCACGTCGGCGCGTACGTCCACGTCGGGTATGCCGGCCGCGCGGGCCACCGCGACGGCCGCCTTCGCGTTGTCCCCCGTGAGCAGGATCGGGCGCAGCCCGAGACCGCGCAGCAGCGCGACGGCCCTGGCCGAAGTCGGCTTGAGCCCGTCGGCGACGACGACGACGCCGCGCACGGCACCCTCCCAGGCGACCCAGACCGGCGTGCGCCCCTGCGCCTGGGCCGCTTCGGCGGCGGCGACGAGCGTGGCCGGCAGTCGCGCGGGGCCGAGGCCGGCGTCGGCATCGGCATCGGCGAGGAAGTCGGCGCGTCCGACCCGCACGTCGAGCCCGTCGACCCGGCCGCTCACCCCCCGCCCCTCGTGGTTACGGAAGTCGGTCACGGGTGCGAGTCGATCCCCCGCTGCCTGGGCGACGGCGCGGGCGATCGGATGCTCCGAGGCGGCTTCCACCGCGCCGGCGAGCGCGAGCACCCGATAGGTGGACTCGCCTTCGGCGGCGACGACGTCCAGGACGGTCATCCGCCCGGTCGTCACCGTGCCGGTCTTGTCCAGGACGACGGTGTCCACGGCACGGGTCGACTCGAGCACCTGAGGGCCCTTGATGAGGATGCCGAGTTGCGCGCCCCGGCCGGTGCCCACCATGAGCGCGGTGGGGGTGGCCAGGCCGAGCGCGCACGGGCAGGCGATGACGAGGACGGCGACGGCGGCGACGAAGGCCGACTCGACGTCGTGGCCGGTGAGCAGCCACCCGAGCAGGGTGATCAGAGCCAGGCCGATGACGACCGGGACGAAGATGCCCGAGACCCGGTCGGCCAGCCGCTGCACCGTCGCCTTGCCCGACTGAGCGGCCTCGACGAGACGCGCCATCTGGGCGAGTTGGGTGTCGGCGCCGACCCGGTCGGCGCGCACGACGAGGCGGCCGGAGGTGTTGACGGTCGCGCCGGTGACCTCGTCACCCACGACGACCTCGACCGGCACCGATTCCCCGGTGAGCAACGACGCGTCGACGGCGGAGGCCCCCTCGAGCACCACTCCGTCGGTGGCGACCCGCTCGCCCGGGCGCACGACGAATAGGTCGCCGACCCGCAGCTGGGCGATCGGGATGCGGCTCTCGACGCCCGCGCGCAGGACGGACACGTCTTTCGCGCCCAGGTCCAGCAGCGCCCGCAGGGCGGCACCGGAGCGGCGCTTGGCCCGCGCCTCGAGAAAGCGCCCGAGCAGGAGGAAGGTCGTGATCGCCGCGGCCGTCTCGAAGTAGAAGTGACCGTGCTCGCCGTGGGCGAGCAGCATCCACACCGACCAGAGGTATGCCGCGAGCACACCTCCCGAGACGAGGGTGTCCATCGTCGTCGCCCCGTGGCGCAGGTTGACGGCGGCCGCCCGGTGGAACGGCCAGGCGCACCAGGTGACGACGGGGGTGGTGAGGGCCAGCACGAGCCAGGGCCAGCCGTGCGGCTGGGCCGCGGGGACCATCGAGACGAAGACGACCGGGATGGTGAGTCCGACGGCCAGGACGAGGCGGCGCCACAGCGCCCGGGTGTGCTCGTCCTCCCGTTCGTCGGACAAGGTCGCGCCGTCGGGGCTGCCGCCGACCACCGGCGGCACGGCCGGCTCGGCGGAGTAGCCGGCCGACTCGACGGCGGCCACGAGGTCGGCAAGATCGACGTCGACGGGGTGGATGACTAACGCCTTGCCGGTCGCGTAGTTCACCGCGGCCGTGACCCCGGTGAGCTTGCCGAGCTTCTTCTCCACCCGCGCCGAACAGGAGGCGCAGGTCATACCCCCGACGAGCAACTCGGTCTGGGTGTCGGCCATGGCTGGTGGGCAGATCACGGCCGCCGACTGCCGGGTCCGTGCGGACTCAGCGCCCGGCGAGCGTGTAGTTGCCGGCCTCCTCGAGGGCTGCGGTGATCTCGGCGTCGGACAGCTCGCGGTCGGCTTCGACGGTGACGGTCGAGGTGCCGCCGGCGACGAGGTCGACCTCGACCCCGGAGACGCCGCTCACGGCTTCGAGCTCGCCGCGGACGTGGTTGGCGCAGTGCCCGCAGGTCATCCCGTCGACCTGGAAGGACTGGGTGCTCATCGATGCTCCTTCGCTGGGAGGTGACCCGCACAGCATACCCCCGGTGGGTATGCTGCCTCCACTGAACGAGGCCGGTGCGACGGGCATTCCCGGAGGTGACGATGGCTACCGCGGCCCCCGGACATGTCGCGATCGTGCTTGCCGGCGGCCGCGGCACCCGGCTCGGCGGCGCCGACAAGGGCGCCCTCGTCGTCGGCGGGCGTTCGCTGCTAGCCGGAGCGCTCGCCGCCTGCCACGGCGCGGAGAGCGTCGTCGTCGTCGGCGCGCACGCCCTGCCGGACGGGACGCCCCCCGGCGTCCTCCAGACCCGGGAGGAGCCCGCCCACGGCGGGCCCGCCGCGGCCGTGGTGGCCGGGCTCGTCGCCCTCGAGCAGCTCGGTGACCGCGAGGCCGCCGTCGCCGGCGTCGCCGCCGACGCCGCCGGGAGCATCGGTGCCCCGTTCGTCCTGCTCCTCGCCTGCGATCTCGCGGCGCCCGAGGCGGCCGTCGCCGCGCTCCTGGCCGGCGTCGATTCGCACCCGCCCGCCGAGCGCGCGCCGGAGGGCTGGTGCCTGCTCGACCCGGCCGGTCGGCCGCAATGGCTGGTCGGCCTCTATCGCGCCGACGCGCTGGGGCGAGCGGCCCGCGCCCTCGGGAACCCCACGGGCGCAGCACTCGGCGCGTTGCTGCGGCCGCTGGAGGTGCGCGGCATACCGGCCGGCGGCGGCGTCGTCGGCGACGTCGACAGCCCCGAGGACCTCGCCCGGTTGCGCCGCTGACCGGTCACCGGTGTGACCACACCGATCGGCGTGCGCTCTCCAGCGACGCGCGGAGGGAGCTTCCGGAGCGGAATGGAGGGGTAGTGACTTCCTGAGAGTGTGCACCTCCTGGCAGTGCACACTCTCAGGAAATCAGGACCTCAGGTCTGTCCTCGGCGGTGCCACTCCGGGCGCCCCCCTCTCCCCCCTGCGCCACTCGCGCGAGCCCGGCGGACCGTTCGGCAGGGGTATGCCGGCGCGACGGCTGCCTCAGAGCCGCGCGGCGATGCCCTCCGCGCAGGCACGCAGGGCTGCATCGATACGGGGTAGGTCTGCGGGTTGGTAGCGCACGCTCGGCATGGAGATCGTGATGCCCGCGAGGGCCCGACCGGTGCTGTCCCGCACGGCGCGGCCGATCGCGACCACGCCCCGCTCCGAGCGCCCCTGGTTGACCGCGAGCCCGCTGGCGCGCACCCGGGCGAGGTCGTGCCGCAGCCGGAACAGGTCGGGCCGGTCGTCCGGCCGATCGGTGAACCTCTCGGGGGCATAGAGCGCCTCGACCTCCTCGTCGGAGAGGTCGGCGAGCAGGACGAGCCCGCCCGACACCCGATGGACCGGGAAGACCATCCCCTCGCGGTTGCCCACCCGCAGCGCCTGACGGCATTCCACGGCGGCGATGAAGCGCGCGGTGTCACCCGTCCGGACGACGAGGTTGGCGGTCTCGTCGAGCACGTCGACGAGCACCCCCATCGGCTCGAGCGCGAGTTCCCGCAGCCGAGCCGTCTGTGAGTGCGAGTGGGTCGCCAGTTCGAGCACCGGGCCGACCCGATAGGTCCGGGCGTCGTCCTGCCGGGCGAAGTCGCGGTAGACGAGCATGGCGAGCAACCGGTGCGCCGTCGAACGGGCAACACCGAGCCGCTGCGCCGCCTCGGCCACTCCGATCGCCCCTTCGAGCTGGAGGATCGTCGCGAGGCGCAGCGCGTGGTCGACGCTTGCGATCGCATAGGACGGGCGGGTCTTCATGTCCCGGGTCACACCGCGAGCGTATGCCGTTCTGCTAGACAGAATCCACTGTTCTGCGAATGCCCGAGGCGCGAGTCTGGCCATAGTTGCCGAGGAATCCAGCCCGGACCTGTCCACACCGCAGCCAGGAGGCCACCGTGAATCAGCCGCCGACATCGCCACCCCTCTCCCCCGTCAGCCTGGTCGCCGTCGACGGGCCCGGCCAGCCCCCGGTCACCCCCGAGTTGGAGGAGCTCTACCGCGGCTTCGAGAAGGAGCTGCTCGTCCCGCTGTGGACCGAGATCGGCGACCTCATGCCGCCGGAGCCCAAGTCCAAGGCCCAGCCGCACCTGTGGGAGTGGTCCAAGCTGCTCGAGCTGGCCGGCGTCGCGGGCGACCTCGTCCCGGTCGGTCGCGGCGGTGAGCGCCGCGCGATCGCGCTGGCCAACCCGAGCCTCGGCGGGCGGCCCTATGCCACGCCGACGCTCTGGGCGGCCATCCAGTACCTCCTGCCCGGCGAGAATGCCCCCGAGCACCGGCACACCCAGAACGCCTTCCGCTTCGTCGTCGAGGGCGAGGGCGTGTGGACGATCGTCGAGGGGGACCCGGTCCCGATGAACCGCGGCGACTTCCTCCCCCAGTTCCAGTGGAACTGGCACGGCCACCACAACGCGGCCGAGAAGCCGATGGCCTGGGTCGACGGCCTGGACATCCCGTTCCAGTACATGATCGAGAGCACCTTCTTCGACTACGGGCGCGAGGAGATGACCCAGGCGGAGATGACCACCCCCGAGCGCTCCCGCTCGCAGCGCCTCTGGGGTCACCCGGGCATCGCCCCGCTCTCCCAGATCGGCGCCACGGCCGGCTCGCCACTGCTGTGCTACCGCTGGGAGGACACCGACGCCGCCCTCACCGACCAGCTCGAGCTCGAGCGCGAGGGCTACGCGGTCACCGTCGAGCCTGGCCACGCGGCCATCCGCTTCCTCAACCCGACGACCGCCGGCGACATCACCCAGACCATCCGCACCCAGTTCCACCGGATCACCCGCGGCACCCAGACCGCGACCCGGCGGGACACCGGCTCCTCGGTCTACACGGTCTTCGACGGCTCGGGTGTCGTCACCGTGGGGTCGTTCAGCTGGACGGTCAACCGCGGCGACCTGTTCGTCGTCCCCTCGTGGCAGCCGCTCACGATCACCTCCGAGGCCGGCAGCACCGACTCCGACTCCGGAGCCCTCGACCTATTCCAGTTCAGCGACGCGCCGATCTTCGAGCGGCTCGCCCTGGCTCGCACCCGAGTGGAGGACGCACGATGAAGCTCGCGACGATCCGCCTGGCCGGAGGACGGACCGCAGCGGTCCGGGTCGACGGCGACACCCTCGTCGAGGTCGGCCTGCCCGACGTCGGCGCCCTGCTCGCCCTGCCCGACTGGCGCGAGGTGGCCGCCGACGCCACCGGACCCACCCACGCCGCCGCGGACGCGGCATACGCGACGCTCGTGAGCGAGCCGAGCAAGGTGGTCTGCGTGGGGCTCAACTACAAGACCCACATCACCGAGATGGGCCGCGACCTGCCGGCCTGGCCCACCCTCTTCGCGAAGTTCGCCGACACCCTCATCGGGGCCACCGACGACATCCGCCGGCCGGTCGAGACCGGCGAGTTCGACTGGGAGGTCGAACTCGCGGTCGTCATCGGTGCGCCGGTGCGCCGGGCCACGACCGCCCAGGCGGAGGCTGCGATCGCCGGCTTCACCGTGCTCAACGACATCACCTGCCGCGACTGGCAGTTCCGCACCCGCGAATGGCTCCAGGGCAAGAACTGGGACAGCTCGACCCCGGTCGGCCCCGTCCTGGTCACCCCCGACGAGCTGCCCGGCGGGGTGCGCCCGACGCTCGCGGTGCGCTGCGAGGTCGACGGCGAGACGATGCAGGCCGACAACACCGGCGACCTGCTCTTCGACCCGGTCGCGCTCGTCGAGTACATCTCGACGATGGTCCGGCTGCGCCCCGGCGACCTCATCGCCACCGGCACCCCCGGTGGCGTCGGGCACGCGCGCAAGCCCCCGCGCTACCTGCAGGGCGGCGAGCTCGTCGTCACCGAGATCGAGGGCATCGGGCGGCTGGTCAACCGGGTCGTCCCCGAGGGCGCCTGATGGCCAGGACGCTCGCCGACGCCCGCCGCTGGGTCGAGCAGGGCACGCTCCTGTGCCAGGGCGCTCTCGGCGGTCTCGACGAGGAGTCCTTCGCAGCGCCGAGCCTGCTGCCGGGGTGGACGCGCAAGCATCTCGCCGCCCACCTCGCGGCCAACGGCGACGCCGTCGGCAACCTCGTGCACTGGGCGGCCACCGGCGTCCGGACCCCGATGTATTCCTCGCCCGAGCAGCGCGTGGCCGACATCGAGGCCGGCAGCACGCTGCCCGGGGTCGATCTCGCCGCGTGGTTCGACCGGTCCGCCGCCTCGCTCGCCGAGGCGATGGCCGGCCTCACCGAGGCGCAATGGGCCGTCGAGGTCGTCACCGCCCAGGGTCGCACGGTGCCGGCCTGGGAGACCCCGTGGATGCGCGCCCGCGAGGTGCTCGTCCACGCCGTCGACCTGGGCACAGGGCTCGGCTTCGCCGACCTGCCGGTCGCCTTCCTGCGCGAGCTCGGCCACGACATCGTCGGCAAGCGCCGCCAGGCGCCCCTCGCCGACTCGCCCGAGGTGCAGGTCTGGCCCGTGGACGCCGACGGCGTCACGTGGACCCTGCCCGGCACCGAGAGCGGCCCGCCGGTCCTCGTCTTCGGCGCACTCGCCGACTGCACGGCATACCTCGCCGGTCGTGGCGGCGAGCAGGGGCTGCGCGCGAGCCGCGCCGACCAGCCCACGACCATCCCCACACTTCCCGCCTGGCTGTGACCGGCGGACCGATCCACCTCGAGGAGTCACCATGAGCGAGACCACGTCCCAGCGTCCCGACGTCGTCGTCGTCGGGGGCGGCATCGGCGGCTTGAGCTGCGCGCTCGCCTTGTCCCGCAAGGGGCTTCGCGTCCGCCTCCTCGAGAGCGCCGCCCAGTTCGGCGAGGTGGGCGCCGGCCTGCAGATCGCCCCCAACTGCACCCGCATCCTCGACGACTACGGTCTGCTCGACGAAGCCAAGACCCTCGGCGTCGTCCCGGCCAACATGATCATGAAGGACGCCGTCGACGGGCAGGAGCTCACCCGGCTCGATCTCGCCGACCTGGAGAAGACCTACGGCTTCCCCTACATGGTCATCCACCGCAGCGACCTGCACGGGATCTTCCTGCGGGCCTGCCAGCGGGCCGGCGTCGAGTTGCTCAACGACCAGCGGTGCGTGGGCTACGAGAACACCGACCGCGGCGCGAAGGCGATCTTCGCCGACGGGCACGAGGAGGAGGCCGAGGTCGTCATCGCCGCCGACGGCATGCACTCGGTCGCGCGCAAGCTGCTCGTCGACGACGAGCCGGTCAACTCCTCCTACGTCGCCTACCGCGGCGCCGTGACGATCGACAAGGTCCGCTCCAACCAGGTGTCCGAGACCGACGTCGTCGTTTACGTCGGTCCGCGCTGCCATTTCGTGCAATATCCCCTGCGGGGCGGGGAGATGTTCAACCAGGTGGCTGTCTTCCAGTCGCCCAAGGCCGTGGCGGGCGAAGAGGACTGGGGCACGCCGGACGAACTCGACGCCGCATTCGAGGGAATGTGCGAGCCCATCCAGCTCGGCCTGCCGCTCATGTGGCGCGACCGGTGGTGGCGGATGTTCGACCGTAACCCCATCCTCAACTGGGTCCACGGGAGGATCGCCCTGCTCGGCGATTCCGCACACCCGCCGCTGCAATACATGGCCCAGGGCGCGATCATGGCGATCGAGGACGGGTGGGTGCTCGCCGAGCACGTCGGAGCCCAGCAGGTGCAGCGGACCGCCGACGGCGGCACCGGCATCGACTGGGACAGCGCCCTCACGGCATACAACGCGGTGCGTCCCGAGCACTGCCGACGGGTGCTGTCGACCGGCCGCGTGTGGGGTGAGCTGTGGCACCACGGCGGGACGAAGCGGCTGCAGCGCAACGCGATCCTGCGCGCGCGGGACACCTACGACTACACGTATGCCGCGTGGATCTACGGCCCGACTGCGCTCACCCCCGAGCAGGAGCCGCCGCTCTATCCGATCCTCCCGCTCGACTCGATCGCGGTGAGCGAGCAGGAGGCAGCCGCCGCACCCGCCTGAGATTCGGGGCACCGGGGGGGCCGTGCTTCGCCAAGGTCACGAGAAGTCGTGACCAGGCGAGACAGGCCCGGCCCCCCTGCGGCCGGGCCGGCCTCTCCCCTGGGCTGGAACTCGTGCCCGTGTGACCGACCCGTCCGGGTGGTGCCCCTGGCCTTGAGTACCGGAACATAGATTGCCGAGGAAAGGTAAAGGGAACGCAAAGGGCGGGTATTCTGCCCCCAGAATCGGACACGGCAAGGGGACGGCCGCATGGTGCGCGAGACCGCAGCGGTGCGGGTCGAGCTTCTCGGCCCCGTGCAGGTCGTTCGCGAAGGCGTCGTCAGCCTCGTGACGAGCCACCAGCAGGCGCTCGCGCTCGCCCTGCTCGCCCTGCGCCCGGGGCGGCTGCTCACCGCAGACGAGCTCATCGCGCGGATCTGGCGACGCGGCGCGCCCCCCACGGTGGCCGCAGCCCTGCGGGTGCAGGTCGGCAAGGTGCGCCAGCTCGTGAGCATCGACGACCTCGACGCCCTGCCCAAGATGCGCGGCGGCTATCGCCTGGACCCCCGGATCGTCCGCACCGACCTGCAGGACTTCGACGAGATCGTCGCCCGGCTGGGGCGTGCCGACCACGCCCGGGCCGCCGGGGATGCGGGCGAGGACCCGCTCGCGATGCCGATCCGAGCCGAGGCGCTCGCTGCCCGAGACCCCGCCGGCCTTGCCCGACGGCTGCAGGACGTCGAGGCTGCGCTCGCCCTCCTGCGCGGACGCCCCTTCGGGGAGATCGTCGAGGACGAGGAACTGCGGATCGAGGCCGAGCGCATCGACCAGGTCCGCGAGGGCCTCGAGGAGGAACTCGTCGACGTGCGGCTCGCCCTCGGCCAGCACGTCCAGGTTGCCGCGGAGGCTGCCGCCCTCGTCGCGCTCGCCCCGCTGCGGGAACGCCGGACCCGCCAGCTCATGCTCGCCCTCTATCGCAGCGGACGTCAGGCCGACGCCCTGAGCGCCTACCGGCGGCTGCGCGACGTGCTCGACGACGAACTCGGCATCGCTCCGGCGCCCCGATCCCGGGCGCTCGAGCTCGCCATCCTCAACCAGGAATCCCGGCTCGCCCCGCCGCAGTC
>JAKPEG010000212.1 GCA_029552065.1 Actinomycetes bacterium | reverse complement strand
CCGGCCAACTCGGGCGGCCGCTGCCCAGCCCCAGGCGCATAGGGGTTGCGGATCGGGTCCATGATCGGACTGTATGCCGCTGTCTAGCGTCAGTCCGAGATTTCCCCATACTGCGCTAGTCCGTGTCGCGCCGGTGCCGATCGACAGTGCGCCCGGACCTTCGCCGCCAAGGTCCGATAGAAGGTCGGATCGGTCAGGTAGGACATGTGGTTGGCCCCGAGCGACCCGGAGAAGGTGAAGTCCGTGTCGTGCGCCCCAGCCACCCAGCCCTCCGCGCGGAAACTCAACACGTCCGACGAGCTCCAGGCGTTCCACAGATAGCCCAACCGATCGGCAGGCACCCCCACCACCGACGGCGGCCCTTCGGCCACAAACATCCCCAACTCCGCGAACAAGCCGATCTGCGACGCACTCGCGCACCAGAGGTCGACGCGCGGCATACCTCCAGGGACCTCGTCCGCGTAGGCGGTCAGTGCGTCGTAGACCAACTGCCCGCCCATGCTGTGCGTCAGCACGACGAGCGGCTCGCCGGCGCCGCACTCGGCGTCGCGCGCCTCGGCCAACCCCGCCAGCACCCGCTGCACGATCGGCCCAGGCGCCCCCGGCACCCCACGCCCGTCGAGGTAGCGCAGCACGTCGCCGACGAAGACCGGCACCAACTCCTCCAGCGGCCGACGCACCCCACCCATCGCCCACCGGATGTTGCGCCGACCGGCCGCGGCGAGGTCGGCGCCCGCCTGGCCGAACGCGCGCGAGAGCTCGGGGGCCGTCTCGACGAGCCGCGCGCGGACCTGCTTCACCAGCCACGACGCCTGCCGCTTCGGCGACCGCGCGGCCAGTTGTGCGCGGATCGCCGGGTCGGCCACGGTCGCCCACACGGCGTCGACAACCGCGGGCCACTGGGCCGGCGGCAGCTTCTCGAAAAGCATGCGCTGCAACGCTTCTCCGAGCTCATCCGGCGTCAGTGCCGCGGGCGACTCGACCTCGCGCAGGGTCAGCGGCGGTCCCTCAACCACCTCGGTCGGCTGCGCCCCGAGGTCACCCCAATAGACCCGAATGAGCGCGACCCGCTCCGGCGCCGAGGGCCGCACCGCAGGCGCGACATGCTCACGCAACGCGGCCTCGACAACGGTCCAGTCGGCCCCGCGGGTCAGGCGTTGCGCGGCGGCATACTGCGGGTCGTCGGGGTCTCGCACGGCCACGCCGTGGACGAACACGATCGGCATCGCTCACCTTTCGTCTGCTAAGGACTGCCTCCACGGTATGCCGCCCGCTCACCTTGCGGGGGCCTGTCACCTTCGCGCCCGCACGGGACTCGTGGGCCGGTCAGCCCAGGCTGCGGACCTCGAAGACCTCGACAGGGTGGGCAATCGAGTCTTGCTCCGCAATGAGGCGCATCTCGTCGAAGCCGCCCTTGTGGGTGGCTTCGAGCACGGCATACATGCTGGCTGCGGTGCGGGACAACGCAACTCGTGGTCCCTCGGTGAGGAAGTGCGCGAGGAAGATCGCGGCCGTGGCATCGCCGCCGCCGCGGACCGCCATGTCGAGCATCGGCGTGGTGACGATCCAGGCTCCGTCGTCGCTGACGCAGGCCATCTGGATCGACCCGGCGGGGGTCTGCTCGGTCAGCACGCTCGTCACGAGAACCGTCGAGGGGCCGGTCGCGCGCACCGCGGCGACCGCGTCGAGGAGGTCGGCCTCAGTCGAAATCGTCCGCCCGGCAAGGAATTCCAACTCGAACTGGTTGGGCGTCACCACGTCGGCACTCGGCACGACCGAGTCGCGCAGGAACTCCGGGATGCCCTCGCGCACGAAGAAGCCGCGCCCGACATCGCCCATGACGGGGTCGCAGCAGTAGACCGCGGCGGGGCGCCCGGCGGCCGAGCGCGCAGCCCGCACCCGGTCGACGGCATCGAGAACGACCGCGCCCATGGTCTCGGCCCCCATGTAGCCGGACAGCACGGCATCCAACTCGGCGAACGCCCCGCGCTCCTCGACGCCCAGGATGACCTCGGCGACGTCCGCGGGCGCGATCAGCGGGCCGCGCGTTGCCCCATAACCGGTGTGGTTGGAGAACGTCACGGTCAGCACCGGATAGACGTCGTGGCCCAGCCGCTGCAACGGGAAGACAGCCGCGGAGTTGCCCGCATGACCGAAGGCCACGTGCGACTGGATGGACAGGATCTTCATCTCGTATGCCGTCTTCTGCTTGAAAAAAA
>JAKPEG010000178.1 GCA_029552065.1 Actinomycetes bacterium | reverse complement strand
TCCGAGGTCGAGATCATCTCGACGTTGATGCCGGCCTCGGCGAGGGCCTTGAAGAAGGTCGCCGAGACACCGGTGTTGGTGCGCATGCCCGCGCCGACGAGGGAGAGCTTGCCGATCTGGTCGTGGTAGCGCAGTTCCTCGAAACCGATGAGCGTACGCGCTCCCTGCAAGGCCGACATCGCCCGGGCGCCGTCGGCAGCCGGGAGCGTGAAGGAGATGTCCGTGCGTCCGGTCGCGGCGGCCGAGACGTTCTGGACGATCATGTCGATGTTGATGCCGGCATCGGCGACCACGGTGAAGATGTCGGCGGCCTTGCCGAGCTCGTCGGGGACGCCGACGACGGTGACCTTGGCCTCGCTGCGGTCGTGGGCGATGCCGGTGATGATCGGGGCTTCCATGTCGCTCCCTGGGCCGTAGGGGTTCTCGAGGATCCACGTGCCCTCGTGGCGAGACCACGAGGACCGGACGTGGATGGGTATGCCGTGCCGCCGCCCGTATTCGACGCACCGCAGGTGGAGGATCTTGGAGCCGTTGGCGGCCAGGTCGAGCATCTCCTCGCTCGAGAGGACGGACAGCTTGCGCGCCGCGGGCAGGATCCGCGGGTCGGCGGTGAAGACGCCGTCGACGTCGGTGTAGATCTCGCAGACATCGGCGCGCAGCGCCGCGGCGAGGGCGACGGCCGTGGTGTCCGAGCCGCCACGCCCGAGGGTCGTGATGTCCTTGCTGTCCTGGCTCACACCTTGGAAGCCGGCCACGATGGCGATGTGCCCATCGGCAAGTGCCTGGCTGATCCGGCCGGGAGTGACGTCGAGGATCCGCGCCTTGCCGTGGACGGCGTCGGTGATCACGCCTGCCTGCGAGCCCGTGAACGAACGGGCTTCCATGCCGAGGTCGGCGATCGCCATGGCGAGCAGGGCCATCGAGATGCGCTCCCCCGCGGTGAGGAGCATGTCCATCTCGCGCCCGGGCGGATTGGGGCTCACCTTCTGCGCAAGATCGAGCAGTTCGTCGGTGGTGTCGCCCATCGCCGAGACGACGACGCAGACGTCGTGTCCGGCCCGCTTGGTCTCGACGATCCTGCGGGCGACGCGCTTGACGCCGTCGGCATCAGACACCGACGACCCACCGTACTTCTGGACGATGACGCTCACGACGTGCTCCCGGGAGGCGATTGTGCGGGCGCCCGAGTCTAGTCGCCGTCGCGGGTATGCCGTCCCACTCGCCAGCGCGCGAGACGTCGGTCTCGCCATCCGGCCGGAGGCGTCGCTCCCGCCCCTTCGCCCCGGGTGGATCCGCTCAGCCCGCTGAGGCCAGCCGCCCGCTCAGGACCGCCCTCGCGCGATCTGCGCCCGCCGGCGAGACGCCCAGATCCCGTGCCACCCGCAGGAGGCGGCGCCGCCAGTCCAGCCGGGCCAGGGCCAGCCGCTGGTTGCGAACCGCCTGCGCAGGGGACCATCCTGCGACCGCCTCGGTGACCAGGTCGAGGTTGCCCCGCATGTCGGTCGTGGGCAGGGTGACCAGCCCCTCCGGCCAGAGCAGCTCCCGCGTGGCGACGCAGTTGGGCGGGATGCCGACCACCGAGGCTCCCGCTGCGAGCGCCTCGGTCCAACGGCCGGTGAGGTATTCGTGACGGGGATGGGTGTATAGGTCCGGTGCGGAGATGTTGCCGAAGGCGACGACGAACTTGGCGCCACTCACCGCATCGACCACCTCCGCCTGGTTGCGCACGGGATCCTCGAAGAGGGGCGGGCGGCCGCGGTAGGCGAGGTCGCGCGCGGCCATGAGCGTCCCGATCGATTCGTCGTCCTCCCATTGCACCGGCTGACGCCCGAGGCGCAGGACGTCCACGGGGCGCGGGCCGGAGGCGTCCGGCATCCCCACGACGTCCGCACCCCAGGGGAGCCAGTGGACCGGTCGGCGGGTCGCGCGACGGTAGTGGCCGACGAGCTCCGCGTCCGTGATGTAGAAGCTGTCGACCGGCCGGGACCACGCGATGGTCGGAGGCAGGCGCTCGGTCCAGAAGGAGTCGATCACCCACGCGCACACGTGGCCCCTGCGTCCGACGATGGACCCGAGGTCGCCCACGGCTGCCAGGTGCTGCGGCTGGGCCGCGATGAACAGATATGCCTCCGAGGACCGCGGTCGGGGCAGGAGACTGAGCGCCGCCCCCTTCAGGCGAGCGGCCCGGCCCGGCTGCAGGGTGAGGACCGGCGAGTCGAAGAAGTCCCCCGCGAGGGCCGCCAGCCGATCGATCGCCGACCAGCCGAGCGCGGCTCCGCGACAGTAGATGACCTGAACCACCCGGTGTCCTCCTGTTCCACCAGTGGGTGTCCAACCGCGATTCGTTCTAGGGATGCAGCGCGTCGAACTCCGCATCCGCGACGAGATCGTCGTCCGCGTCGAGTCGCAGGTGGCCGAGGATCGACTGGAGCACGCGCAGGGACGCCGCCGCGCGCTCACCCCAGGTCGACAGATAGGAGAACTGCCACCACCACAACGCCTCCACCTCGCGGTGCGCGTCGTAGTGGCTCAGTCCATGGGAGAGCGCCAGGCAGATTTCGGTGACGTCGTTGGACAACGATCCGGTGGTGAGCTCGGCCCGGGTCACCGGGTCGACGACGTCGGCGTAGTCGTCCAGCCCTTCGAAGAGGTTGGCGAGGCTGTCCCGCACGGGCTCGAGGTCGACGTCCGGCCCGGGATCGGCCTCGAAGCGCTCGTCCAGGACGATGTCCTGCAACGCGCCCAGCCGCGACCCCATGAGCAGCAGCTGCGAAGTGGCGAGCAGGAGCACGGGGATGGCGATGTCCGGCGACGAACCGGAGGCGACCTCGGTGACGGCCGCGAGATAGGTCCGCGCCTCGACCGCGGATTCCGCGGCCAGTGCCTGGACCTCCGCACCCCCGCGCGCCCCCGTGGCCACCGTGGGGGCTGTCGACGTGGCGGGAGCGGACGGCTCAGGCATGGACGGCTCGCCGCCCCTCGAAGGCCCGTCCCAAGGTCACCTCGTCAGCGTATTCCAGGTCCCCACCCACCGGCAGGCCGGATGCGAGCCTCGTCACGCGCACGCCGAGCGGCACCAGCGTGCGCGTGAGATAGGTAGCGGTTGCCTCGCCGGCGATGTTGGGGTCGGTCGCGATGATCACCTCGGTCACGGTCCCGTCGGCCAGCCGTGCGACGAGTTCGCGGATGCGCAGGTCCTCGGGCCCGATCCCGTCCATCGGGCTGATCGCGCCGCCGAGCACGTGGTAGAGCCCGCGGAACTCTCGGGTGCGCTCGATGGCGGCGACGTCCTTGGGCTCCTCGACCACGCAGATGCCGGTCTGGTCGCGACGTGGGTCGGCACAGATGCGACAGCGGGCCGCCTCGGCGACATTGCCGCAGAGCTCGCAGAACCGGATCTTGTCCTTGACCTCGGCGAGCACCTGGACGAGCCGGGTG
Source organism: Actinomycetes bacterium (assembly GCA_029552065.1). Taxonomy (GTDB): domain Bacteria; phylum Actinomycetota; class Actinomycetes; order Actinomycetales; family Dermatophilaceae; genus Phosphoribacter. The sequence goes on along the minus strand of JAKPEG010000178.1, from coordinate 5,508 downwards.
ACATCGGCGGGGTCGGCCTGGACGAGGTGGAAGGCGATCCGCTGGGCACTCTTGGGACCGATGCCCGGCAGCCTGCCGAGCTCGTCGATGAGATCCTGGACGATGCCCTCGTACACGGGCGTCAGCCTACGTGCCTCGGGTGTCGCCCACGGTGCCGCACGCGGGGACGACGCGCCGGGCGACGAGCTGATCGAGCAGTGGCTCGACGAGTTCTCGCCCCCGCAGGGCATCGAGCCACCGCCGCGGTATGCCGCCCTCCCCGACGACGATCCCCGCGAGCCCACCGGCGATGCACGCCGTCGTGTCCGTGTCGTCGCCGAGGGCGATCGCCCCGGTCACGACGCGCGCGAAGTCCACCGGGCCCGGACCGCCCGCGGTGACGAGGGCGACGGCAGCCCGGATCGACTCGACCACGTAGCCCCCGCCCCGGACCTGGTATGCCGCGCCGGTCGGGAAGACGGCGCTCGTGAGTTCGGTGTGTTCCGGCGTCCCCTCGGGGTGGACCTGCTCGAAGGCCGCCCAGGCGGCGGACCAGGCGGCGGCGGGCGGCATACCGAGCAGGAGTCGTCGGGCGAACAAGCAGTAGAGCGCGCCGCACACCTGGCTGCGCACATGCCCGTGGGTGACGGCCGACTGGGCGAAGGCGTCGGCGACCAGCTCGGCGTCGGAGCCGAGGTGCCAGAGCGCGAGGGGCAACACGCGCATGAGCGAGCCGTTGCCGTTGGCGTGGACGTCGCTCGGGCCGGCGAGCGCGGCGGGCACTCCGGCGCGCAGGGCCGCCACTGCGTGACTGGTCTGGACCCCGATGTCGAAGACGTGCCGGTCGACGGCATACCAGCCCTCGTCGGCCCAGCGCACGAGACCGCGGCCGACGTCGTCGAGGTCGAGTCGGCCCACCCGCAGGAGGGATTCGAGCAGGACGAGCGCCTGCGCCCCGTCGTCCGACCATGTGCCCGGAGGCACCCCGCGATGGGCCCGGTCGAAGCCCGGGGGCGGCACGAAGTCGATCTCCTCCCGCGGCGGTATGCCGTGTGCGGGGTGGAATTCGTAGGGCACGCCGAGCGCGTCCCCGACGAGCAGGCCGAGCAGGCCACCGCGGATCCGGTCGGCGAGGTTCATGGCTGCACTCTAGGTGGACGCATGCCGGGCGCCACGGCGCCCAGCCGGGCACCGACGCTCAGTCCTCGCCGTCGGCAGGAAGCTCGTTGTAGCTGTCGGCCCGCTCCTGACCGGTGAGGGCCGCGATCGCAGCCATCACCGCGTCGGTGAGTTCGCGGCGCGCCCGGCCCTGCGGCATACCGCGGTAGGCGTCCGGCTGGATGGCCGGCCCGAAACTCACCGACACCCGGGCGATCCGCGGCCAGGACGAGCCGACCGGCTGGATCTCGGCAGTGCCGCGCAGGCCGACCGGCACCACCGGGACACCCGCGGTGAGGGCGAGCCAGGCGACGCCGGTGCGCCCACGATGCAGTCGGCCGTCACGCGAGCGGGTGCCCTCGGGGTAGATCCCGAAGGCCCGCCCCTCCCGGAGCACCTCGAGGGCGAGATCGAGCGATTCCTGAGCGGCCCGTGAGGAGTTGCGGTCGACCGGGATCGCGCCGACGCTCTCGAAGAAGGCGCGAGTGACGATGCCGGTGAGCCCGGAGCCGGTGAAGTACTCCGACTTGGCCAGGAAGCTCACCTTGCGCGGTGCGGTGAGTGGGATCGCGATCGAGTCGACGAAGGACAGGTGGTTGCTCGCGAGGATCACCCCGCCGTCGCGGGGGACGTTCTCGACCCCGGTCACGGTCGGCCGGTAGAGAACGTGGGCCAGCGGCTTGAGCGCGAGCGAGCCGACCCGGTAGAGCATGCGCCCACCGTAGTGGGCGGCGAGTCACCCGGCCGCGCTCAGTCCTCGATCTCCCGGACCACCCGGGCACCGAGCAGGCGTTCGACGACGGCCTGGCCGGCCTCGGCACCCTCGACGTCCTCGTCGTCCCGGCTCACCTCGTCCTCGGGTGCCGCCGATCCTCGCGGAGGCCCCGACGCGGTATGCCGCGCGTCGGCCGACCTCGGGCCGGAGCCCTCGGCTGCATGGTGCCGGTCATCGAGGGAGCGGCGGGTCGCCTCCTTGGCCCGGGCCAACTCGGCGCGCACGGCGGGGGCGGCCGATGGACGGGCCGGCGGGGCCAGGGCGGAGGCATGGCCGGGGTCTGCATGAGCGGGATCGGCGCGCGGGGTGTCGGCGACGAACGGCGGTTCGGGAGGGTCGACCGGAGGCGCCGCGGGGGCACGCTCGGGGTTGCCGGCCGGCGGACCGGCGGCCTCGAAGCGGGCCGGCGCGGCGTCGGAGGAGGGCACCGCGCGATCGGACGCGGGTGCGGGGGTCGGTGGCGCTGGGGCCGGCGAGGGCGGCCCCGGCGCGGCCGCCCCCCCGGCTCCGCTCTCCTCAGGCATGGGGACGCCTTCGACCCGCGCGTCGAGGCCGATCTCCTCGATGAGTGCCTGGCGCACGAGCTCGGCGTGATTGCCCTGTCGGAAGGTCTGGGTGAGGCCGACCGTCGCGATGCCCAGGACGAGCCGGTCGCCGTCGTAGTCGAGCACCTGGGCGTGGGAGGAGAGGAAGGTCCACGTCGCCCGGCGCATGTGGAAGACCCGGCCGAGGACCTCGGGCCAGACCCGGCGGACCGCCGCGACGTCGACGTGTCCGGTCGCGGGACCCGACGAGGCTGAGGGCGACGTCTGTGCCGGCTGCGTCGGCGGCATGCTGGCTGGGACAGCCGCAGGTCCGGCGGGAGCCTGCGGGGCAGCGGAGGCTCCCGTAGCGTCAGGTGACGGCGCGGCCGGGGCTGCCGTCGCGGGCGGAGGCGTCCCTGCGGGGGCAGGCGTCCCTACGGGCGGAGCGGCCGGCGAGCGTTTCCGCTCGGGTGTCATGGTTGGCATGGCGGGCGATGCGGGCCCTGCGCCGAGTTCGAGGCGCCGCTCGAGCCGGTCCAGCCGGGCGGCGTAGCCGGACTCGCCTGAGGCAGCCGGCAGAAGGATGCGGGCACAGATGAGCTCGAGCTGCAACCGAGGCGCCGTGGCACCGGTCATTTCGGTGACGCCCGCATTGACGATGTCGGCCGCGCGTGACAGCGCCCCCGGTCCGAACCTGGCCTGTTGGCCGCGCATCCGGTCGAGCTGGTCCTCGGGCACCCCACGAAGGACCGAAGCGGCGCCGTCGGGGATGGCGGCGACGATGATGAGGTCGCGGAGCCGCTCGAGCAGGTCCATCGCGAACCGCCGCGGGTCGTGACCGGATTCGACGACCTTGTCGACTTGAGCGAAGACACCTGCGGCGTCGCGAGCGGCCAGCGCGTCGATCGTCGCGTCGAGCAACTCGACCCCGGTGAATCCGAGGAGAGAAGCGGCCCCTTCGTAGGTGAGGCCTTCGTCGCCCGATCCCGCGATGAGCTGGTCGAGGACGGACAGCGAGTCGCGGACCGACCCGCCGCCCGCGCGGGTGACGAAACCGAGCACTCCCGGCGCCACGGTCACCCGCTCCTGCTCGCAGAGCCGCTCGAGGTAGGCGGTGAGCTTGGCGGGGGGCACCAACCGGAAGGGGTAGTGGTGGGTGCGCGAGCGGATGGTGCCGATGACCTTCTCCGGCTCGGTCGTCGCGAAGACGAACTTCACGTGCTCGGGGGGCTCTTCGACGATCTTGAGCAGGGCGTTGAAGCCCTGCGGGGTGACCATGTGCGCCTCGTCGATGATGTAGACCTTGAATCTGCTCTGCGCCGGCCCGTAGGCGGCCCGCTCGCGCAGGTCGCGGGCGTCGTCGACGCCGCCGTGGCTCGCCGCGTCGATCTCGATGACGTCGACCGAGCCCGGGCCGCCGCGCGCGAGAGCGACGCATGAGTCGCACGTGCCGCAGGGCGTCGGGGTGGGGCCCTGCTCACAGTTGAGGCACCGGGCGAGGATGCGCGCGCTCGTCGTCTTGCCGCAGCCGCGCGGCCCGCTGAACAGGTAGGCATGCCCGACCCGACCCGTGCGCAGCGCCTGCATGAGCGGCTCGGTCACGTGCTCCTGCCCGATGACGTCGGCGAACGTCTCGGGGCGGTAGCGCCGGTACAGGGCCGTGGTCACCCTCCGACCCTACTTCCCCTCCCCGACACTCGGGTATGCGGTGCGGCGACCAAGCCCTCAGGGCCTGAACGCCCCGGTGACGGGGAGTCTGTCGACTCCCCGTCACCGGGTTGAGCGGTCACGTGATATCAGACGCCGGGCCTGGGGTCGGTGCCGTGATCGCCATTGTTGTAGTAGTTGAGGTAGATCATCAGGTCGATCATCAGCTGCCGGCTGCCGCTGTTGAGCGCAGCGTTGACCGCGTTGATGAGCGCGTTGACCGAGTCGAACGCCGGGTACTCAGCCCCGTAGTACGCCTCGTTGAGCAATCCGGATACCGCCGCGCGGAGCAGGTTCTGAGCCGCGCCGCAGTCGGTGCCACCACCCTGGTAAGACAGTGCCGTCATGAGCGTGTCCGTGCTCTTGATGCACGTGTAGCTCGTCGGCACGTTGAAGACGCTGCGTACCAGAGTCTTCGTCGTCACTGCAACGGTCTTGTTCTGCCAGTTGGTGATGGAGAAGGTCGGCCACTGCCCCGGCCAGTTCTTCCAGTAGCCCGGGGTGCGACCCCACCACGTGAAGGTCACCGTCTCGTCATCGCTCGCCGACGCGCTGTTGTTGTCATCGTCGGTGACCGTGCCGGTGACCACGTTGTAGTGGTTGACGTAGCCCGGGCCGTTCTGGTTGAGCGTGCCCTTCAGCGTGGTGGTGTAGGTGCATGTGTAGGTGTCTGCGCCACCGCTGACCGCGTCGCTGGCTGCGAGCGTCTGCGGGACCGAGCACGTGCCCTTGCCACTCAGGTTGCCGAACACCGTGTCGGTCAGCGACGTAAGTGTCGCCGCTTCCTTCGACGTGTTCCACACCGTGAAGGTGAAGGTCACACTGCCGCCGAGGAAGTTGACCGAGCTCGTGCTCGCCGTCTTGGTGACCGTGAGCGAAGGCAGGACGTCGGTGAAGACCACCGTGGCATCGTCCGTGGCCGAACCCGTGTTGCCCTCGTCGTCCTTCACCGTGGCGGTGAACACGTTGACGTGGCTGTTGGGAGCGTCCCCAGCCACCCACTTAGTGAGGCTGAAGGTGCAGGAAGCGTTGGCACCGAGCACCGCGCCGACCTGGCAGTCATCGTCCCCGGCCAATGTTCCGAACTTGTCGTCCGACAGCGCCGTGATGGTGACCGGCTCGGTCGTCGTGTTCAGGACCTGGAAGGTGTACGTGACATTCGCACCGGTCTCCGGCACCGAGGTCGGGTTCGCCGACTTGATGACCGTGATCGCCGGAAGCACGTCCGTGAAGGTCACGGTCGCGTCATCGGTTGCCGTGTCCGCGTTGCCCTCGTTGTCGCTCGCGATGGCGGTGAACACGTTGACGTGATCGGTCCCGTAGTCCCCAGCGATCCACTGAGTGACCGTGAACTCACACGACGCG
>JAKPEG010000237.1 GCA_029552065.1 Actinomycetes bacterium | reverse complement strand
CTTCCAGTCGCACTGGGCGTCGACGACCAGGCGGTAGGGCCGCGACTGCACGACCTGATCACCGAGCAGCGACCGCAGCCTGGTCATCTCGGCGCGCATCGTCGAGGAGTGCACGTCGGCGGCATACACCTCGATTTCGAGCTGTTCGGCGGTGAGGCCGGCCGGGTGGTCGACGAGCACGGCGAGGATGTCGCTGTGCCGCCGCGACAGGCGCAGCGTCCGCGTGCCGATGGTCGCGATGAGGTCGGGTAGCCCGAGCCCCTGCAACCGCAGCACGTCGGCCGGCCGCGAGTCGCTGGACTCGGGCACCCAGAGGCGTTTCGGGCCGCCACCGGAGGCTGCGATGCGAGCCAGCTCCGACTCGGCCATCCGCGCCGCGGCCCGCACCATCGCCATGGTCTGCGGGGTCGCGACGTCGGGGCCGCCAGTGATGTCGACCAGCCCGAGGATCGCGCCGGTCGTCGGGTCATGGATCGGCGCCGCCGCGCAACTCCACGACGAGATGAGCCGGTTGAAGTGCTCGGCCGAGTGCACCTGGCTCGGCGTGTCGAGGTGCAGCGCCATGCCGGGCGCGTTGGTGCCCGCGCTGCCCTCGTCCCACACCGAGCCTTCGACGAAATGGATCCGCTCGGCCCGCCGCATGACATCGCGCGGGCCGCTCACCCACAGCAACTTGCCCTCGGCGTCACCGACCGCCATGACGCAGTCGCAGTCGACCGCGGCGCGCCCGAGCACGTCGTAGAGCAACGGGAACACCGCCGACAGCGGATGCGCCGATCGATAGTCAACCAGGCTCGATCCGTCGAGGACCACCGGCGCGAGGTGTTGGTCGGGGTCCACTCCCGCGGCCGACGAGCGCACCCACGACTCGGCGACCACTGACCGCACTCCGGTCGACGCCCCGGTCTCGAGGAAGCGCGTCCGAGCTCCCGGGCGATCCACGTCGCCGGTCCCGCTGCGCCCCTGAGCCATGGCTCAGTAGAACCCGCCACCCGCACCTGGGCAAGAGCCCGTCCACCGTCGGCACAGACCGCGCGCCCAACGGCTCCGGTATGCCGTGCCGCTCGCCGCCCGCTCGCCGCCGCGCCGCTCGCCGCTTCGGGCACCTACCAAACTCGCGCTGAACCGCGTCCTCAGATCGAGACGGCGACCTCGGTGCCCTGCTTGATGGCCCGCTTCGCGTCGAGCTCGGCTGCGACATCGGCACCGCCGATGAGCCGCACGTCGGCACCCGACTCCTGCAGCACGGCATACAGGTCGCGCATCGGCTCTTGCCCGGTGGCCAGGACAATGGTGTCGACCGGCAGCACCGTCGAGCGCTCCCCGACCCGCACGTGCAGGCCGGTGTCGTCGATCCGCTCGTAGACCGCGCCCGCGATGAAGACCACGCCGCGGTTCTTGAGCACGGTGCGGTGGATCCAGCCGGTGGTGCGGCCCAGGCCCGCGCCGACCTTGGAGTCCTTGCGCTGCAGCAGGTAGACCTTGCGCGCCGGCGGCTCCTCCTGCGGCTCGGTCAGCCCGCCCGCCTGCCGGTATGCCGTGTCGACGCCCCACTCCGCGGCCCACGCCTGCGGGTCGAGCGAGGTCGACGGCCCACTGTGGGTGAGGAATTCGGCGACATCGAAGCCGATGCCACCCGCGCCCATGATCGCGACCGTCGCCCCGACCGGAGCCTTGTCGCGCAGCACGTCGAGGTAGGACACGACCTTGGGGTGATCCACGCCTTCTACCTCGGGCACCCGCGGCACGACGCCGGTGGCGAGCACGACGACATCGAAGCCCTCCGGGCTGACCCCGCCGGGCAACAGGTCGGCGGCCCCGACCCGGACCCCGAGCCGCACGTCCACCCCGGTCGCCTCGAGCTCACCGCGGAAGTAGCGCAGCGTCTCCTCGAACTCCTCTTTGCCGGGGATCTGCTTGGCCAGGTTGAACTGACCGCCGATCTGGTCGGCCGCTTCAAAGAGCACGACCTGGTGACCTCGACGCGCAGCCGTGGTCGCGCAGGCCAGCCCCGCGGGCCCACCGCCGACGACGGCCACCCGGCGCGCGGTCTCAGCCGGCACAATGACCAACTCGGTCTCGTGGCAAGCGCGCGGGTTGACCAGACAGGAGGTCATCTTGCCGCTGAAGGTGTGGTCGAGACAGGCCTGATTGCAGGCGATGCACGTGTTGATCCGATCTGCTTGTCCCGCAGCGGCTTTGGCCATGAAGTCCGAGTCGGCGAGGAACGGGCGCGCCATCGACACGAGGTCGGCATCGCCCCGGGCCAGGACCTCCTCGGCGACCTCGGGCATGTTGATCCGGTTGGTCGTCACGAGCGGCAGCGACACCTGACCCTTGAGCTTGCGGGTCACCCAGGTGAAGGCCCCGCGCGGCACACTCGTCGCGATCGTCGGGATGCGGGCCTCGTGCCAGCCGATGCCGGTGTTGATGATCGTTGCGCCGGCCGCTTCGACGGCCTTGGCCAACTGGACAACCTCGTCGAAGGTCGAGCCGTCCTCGACGAGATCGAGCATCGAGAGCCGATAGATGACGATGAAATCCGGCCCGACCGCCTGGCGCACGGCCCGCACGACCTCGACGGGGAAGCGCATCCGCGCGGCATACTCACCGCCCCACTCGTCGGTGCGCTGGTTGGTGCGGGTCACGAGGAACTGGTTGAGCAGGTAGCCCTCCGACCCCATGATCTCGACGCCGTCGTAGCCCGCAGACTGGGCCAGCGCCGCGCAGCGAGCGAAGTCGGCGATGGTCTGCACGACCTCCGAGCCGCTCAACTCTCGCGGGGTGATCGGCGAGATCGGCGCCTGGATCGGGCTCGGACCGACGGCGTTGGGGTGCGCGGCATACCGGCCGGCGTGCAGGATCTGCAGCGCGATCTTGCCGCCCGCCTCGTGAACCGCCGAGGTGACGACCCGGTGGGCATCGGCCTCCTCGGGCGTGCTCATCATGGCCGCGCCATAGAGGACCCGCCCGGCGTCGTTGGGTGCGAATCCGCCGGTGACGATGAGCCCGACCCCGCCGCGCGCACGCTCGGCATAGAAGGCCGCCATGCGGTCGAAACCCCCCGGCACCTCTTCGAGGCCGACGTGCATCGAGCCCATGATCGCGCGGTTCCGCAGCGTCGTGAAGCCCAGGTCGAGGGGTGCAAGCAGATGTGGGTATGCCGTCATGGCGCGCCTCCGGGTCGTGCGGGGCTCGTCGTTCGGCCCCCGCTTGCGAGCCTGCCCTATTCGAGGCGTTCACGGCAAAGTAGAGCGGGGAGAGTTGGTGTTGGTTCGCTTAGGGTGGCGTCGATGTCCGAGAACCCTGACCCCGCCCGGGGCCCGCGAGCGCCATCGCCGCGTCGCCGGCGGCGGGTGCTGCGCTGGGCGGTGACACTGCTCGCGGTCGGTGGGCTCACGGCATACCTGCCGTGGCTGTGGGTGATGCGGCAATCGGACGGGCACGTGCACCGCCTGGCCGACGCGCCGTCAGCGGACGTGACCCTCGTGCTCGGCGCGGGGCTGACCCCGAGTGGGCGTCCGTCCCCCTACCTCGCCGCGCGGCTCGATGTCGCCAAGGCGCTGCTCGACGCCGGCAAAACACAGGTGATCCTCGTGTCGGGCGACAACCGCACCGAGGACTACGACGAACCGACGGCGATGCGCGACTACCTCGTCGGCCAGGGCGTGGCGGCCTGGCGGATCGTGCTCGACTTCGCCGGCCGCGACACCTACGACTCGTGTGCACGGGCGCAGCGGATCTTCGGCGTCGACCGGCTGCTGGTCGTCTCGCAGGGCTATCACGTGCCGCGGGCGGTGGCGACCTGCCGGGCGCTGGGGCTGGACGCCGAGGCCGTCGGCGACTGGTCGGTCGAGCCGTTGAGCAATGGCGCGACCTGGCGGTGGGGCGAGTTCCGCGAGCGCGGGGCCGCCTGGAAGACGGTGTGGGACCTGCTGACTCGCCGCGATCCCGTGCTCGGGGCGCCGGAGTCCGGGGTGCGCGACGCGCTCAACCGCGCTCGACGGTGACGCCCTTCCAGAAGGCGACGCGGCCCTTGATCGAGTCGGCGGCCGGCAGCGTGTCGGGGTAGTACCAGGCGGCGTCCGTGTTGACCTGGCCGTCGACCTCGATGGAGTAGTAGGACGCCGTGCCCTTCCAGGGGCAGATCGTGTGCGTGGCCGACGGGCGCAGGACGTCGTGGCGCACCGAGTCGGCCGGGAAGTAGTGGTTGCCCTCGACGACGACGGTGTCGTCGCTCTCGGCGATGACCGTCCCGTTCCAGATCGCGCGCATGTCCTCCACTATGCCCGCCGGACGTCGATGGTGGATAGGGTCCGGGCCATGACACGTGGACGGCGGGGCTGGCGGATCGCACGCCGGATCGGTTTCGGGTTGCTGGCCTTCGTGCTCGTTGCCCTCGTGGGTGGTTACCTCTACGCCAAACCGCTCCTGCTCACTGGCACCGGGTATGCCGCGCACAACGCCTGCGCGGTGGCGGGCATCGCGGGCCGTCAGGTCGGCGAGCGCACCGATCTGCCGCCCAACCCGCTCGTGCCCTACCTGCGGACCTCGCCCAATTCCGATGGGAGCGAGGTGAATTCGACGGTGCTCGGGGTGCTGGCGCGGCAGACGGCGAGCTATCGCTCCGACACCGGCTGCACGATCGGCGGCACGGTGAGCGATCGCGTGACGACGAGGGTCGACGCCTCCCGCAATCCCTTGGCCACGGCTCCCAGCCCCGCCCCCAACCCGGCCATCGACGCGGCCTTGGCCACGGCATACGGGGATGATCTCGACCCGACCGCGAAGGAGATCCTCGGCACCCGCGCGATCGTCGTGCTCAAGGACGGCAAGCTGGTGGGCGAGCGCTATGCCACCGGATTCGATGCCACGACAAGGCAATTGGGCTGGTCGATGGCCAAGAGCGTCACCAACCTCATCGTCGGACGGCTGGTGGCCCAGGGCACGGTCAAGGTCACCGACGCGGCCCTGCGCCCGGAATGGACCGACGACCGCAAAACGATCACCGTCGACCAACTCATGCGGATGACCAGCGGACTGGCCTGGGACGAGACCTACGACCTGGGCACGCCGATCACCTCGATGCTCTATCTCGAACCCGACATGTTGCGGGTCGTTTCCGGGCTGGTGTGCCCCAGCAGTGTTTACACGAGCACCCACGGGTCGCCGAACAGGTGGCGGTACTCACGCCTCTCCTCAGCGGTGAGCCCCATCCGCCGGTCGAAG
>JAKPEG010000189.1 GCA_029552065.1 Actinomycetes bacterium | reverse complement strand
GTTCACCGGATCCTCCGACCTCTACGCCCATTCGGGTCGTCGCCCGATGGCCTCGGTGAACTTCGTCGTCGCCCACGACGGCTTCACCCTGCGCGACCTCGTGTCCTACAACGAGAAGCACAACGAGGCCAACGGCGAGGGCAACCGCGACGGGGAGAGCCACAACCGCTCGTGGAACTGCGGGGCCGAAGGCCCGACCGACGATCCGGCGATCCTCGCCCTGCGCGGCCAGCAGCAGCGCAACCTGCTCGCTACCCTGCTGCTCTCCCAAGGCGTGCCGATGATCGCCCACGGCGACGAGTTGGGCCGCACCCAGCAGGGAAACAACAACGTCTACTGCCAGGACAACGCGCTCTCGTGGGTGGACTGGACCCTCACCCCGGAGCGCAGCGCGCTGCTCGACTTCGCCCGGCGCCTGGTCCGGCTACGCGCCGACCACCCGGTCTTCCGTCGGCGGCGCTTCTTCGCCGGCAGCGCCGACCACGGCGGCGAGAGCGAGCTCGGCGACATCGCGTGGTTCGAACCCGACGGTGCGCACATGGACGAGGCCGCGTGGACCAACGGCTATGCCAAGAGCCTCATGGTCTTCCTCAACGGCAAGGCGATCCCCGAGACCGACCGTCGAGGTGGCCCGATCCGGGACGACTCCTTCCTCGTATTGTTCAACGCCCACTACGAGTCGATCGACTTCGTCGTGCCCGCCGACGCCTACGGCGACCAGTGGTTCGTCGAGATCGACACGGCCAGTCCGGAGCCATCCCCTGCCGCGGTGGCCACGGTCGCCACGATCAACCCGGCTCCGGTGCCTTCCCTGCTTGTCGGCGCGTCGGTCGTTCCGGCCCCGGCGGCCCCCGTGGCTGCTCCTGCGCCGCCGGCAGCCCCTGGCGCGTCGGCTGGGACCGGACCCGCCGTGCCCGGACCTGCCGTGCCCGGGTCCGCCGCGGCAGATCCGGGTGCGGCAGCGGCCACGGGCGACGTCTTCGGGCCGGGTGACACCGTCACCGTGCGGGCCCGCAGCATCGTCGTGCTCGGCTGCCCGCTCGACGACTGATCGGGCGAGGGGCAACTCCTGCTCGTCGTCGACGGTGTCTTCGGCAGCAGGACGGATGCGCGGGTCCGCACCGTGCAGACGTACTTCGGCCAGCGCGTCGACGAGATCGTCGGATCGCAGTCGTGGAACGCCTACTGCCACCCCAGGCCGGCGCGGGACCATGCCCGGCTTTCCCTACGCGGTGGCGAAAGCTGCCGGTTGCCTGAGCGCCTGATCCGTCGGCCGGTTCTCCTCACCCTTCCTCGCTCGCCGCTATGCCGAACGTGCGCCACGGCGCACGTTCGGCAGAGCGGCGGCGACCCGAGGTGGAAGGCGGCGACCCGAGGCGGAAGGAGGCCGGACGGCATACGGTGTGCTCATGCTCGTCGCCTTCTCCGTCGCACCGTCCGCACCCGACCACGACGGCTCCTACAGTCGCGCGATCGCCGAGGTCGTGCGGCTCGTGCGCGCCTGCGGGCTGCCCAACCGCACCGACGCGATGTTTACGACCATCGAGGGCGAATGGGACGAGTGCATGGGCGTCGTAAAGGCCGCCGTCGACCTGCTCGCGGCGCAAGCGCCGCGGGTGAGCCTGGTGCTCAAGGCCGACATCCGCCCCGGGCACACCGGCGAGCTCGACGGCAAGGTCGCCCGGGTCGAGGCACATCTCGCGCAGGGCTGAGGTCCGTCGGGTCGCGCCGCTGCTCAGCGAAGCGCGGCATAGTCGACGAGCTCACGATAGGAGCCGCACGCGTCGACCAGCTCGCCATGCCGGCCGGTGTGGATGCTGCGGCCGTCGGCGTAGATGACGAGGTTGGCGTGTTCGAGCTTCCAACCCTGGATCGGCAGCGGCCGGCTGCACGGGCGTGCGCCCAGGCGTCATCGACCTGGACCGACCAGGTGCCGCCGGCACGGGCGAGGTGGCATTGGAGCAAGAGAGCCAGGCTTGCATCGGCCGTGGCGCGCGGTTCGGCGACGGTCGTCGCGTCCCGCGTCCCGCGTCTGGGCGTCCGGGGCCCGAGTCATGCCTTTCCTCCGGTCCTCAGGTCACCCCGTGAGAGCTGCGAGGTGTGTCGCGTGGGGCGGTTCCCGGGGGAGGAGGGGTTGGCGGGCAGTGAGATACGCGCAGTCCCCCCGCAACCTGGGGTTCGCGGTGGCTGGCATCGGCAGCCGGCTGCCGAGTCTGACGGTGGTCGGGGAGGGCGGCATACTTGTCGCCTGTGGCTCTGCCCTTCGACCCGATCCAGCGCGCGGCGGACCTGTGGCGCGCCCGCTGGGGCGAGGACTCGCAGGTGCCGGCGATGGCGGCGGCGACCTCGATCATGCGGGTGCAGCAGGCGCTGCTCGCCGACTTCGACGCGATTCTCGCGCCGCACGGGCTCACCTTCGCCCGCTACGAGGTGCTCGTCCTGCTCGCCTTCACCGGGCAGGGACGGCTGCCGATGAGCAAGGTCGGCGAGCGGCTCATGGTGCACCCCACCTCGGCGACCAACACGGTGCAACGGCTGGCGGCGGCCGGGCTCGTCGAGCGGCTGCCCAATCCGCGCGACGGGCGAGGCACGCTCGCGGCCATCACGGACCGTGGGCGCGAGGTGATGGAGGCGGCGACGGCCGACCTGGTCGACCGCGGTTTCGGGCTCGCGATGCTGTCCACCGGCGAACTCGACCGGCTCTTCGACCTGCTGCGCAGGGTGCGAGTGGCGCGCGGGGACTTCGGCGACCTCGTCGGGGAAAGTACTAGGACGTCCTAGTAAAGTCGTCGGCTCGCGGGTACCATCGCGTCATGGAGCAGACTCACCGCGACCTCCCGGGCGCCGACCGTTGGCAGGCCCGCTACGACCAGGCGGTGGCTCGCGGCCAGGTGCGCGACGCCGACTTCACCACCCTCTCGGGTATGCCGCTCGCCCCCGTCTACGGGCCGGGGCTGCACGGCATACCCGAGCCGGGCTCGGCGGCCGAACGGGAGCGGCTCGAGCGGATCGGCTGGCCCGGGGAGTTCCCCTTCACCCGCGGTCTCTACCCGACCGGCTACCGAGGGCGCACGTGGACGATCCGGCAGTTCGCTGGCTTCGGCAATGCCCAGCAGACCAACGAGCGCTACCGGATGATCCTCGCCCGGGGTGGGGGCGGGCTCTCGGTGGCCTTCGACATGCCCACGCTCATGGGGCGCGACTCCGACGACCCGCACAGCCTCGGCGAGGTCGGACACTGCGGGGTGGCGATCGACTCGGCAGCCGACATGGACGTGCTCTTCGGCGACATCCCGCTCGGCGACGTGACGACCTCGATGACGATCAGCGGACCGGCCGTCCCGGTCTTCTGCATGTACCTCGTTGCCGCCGAGCGTCAGGGGGTCGACATCTCCACCCTCGACGGGACGCTGCAGACCGACATCTTCAAGGAGTACATCGCCCAGAAGGAGTGGCTCTTCGCCCCGGAGCCGCACCTGCGGCTCATCGGTGACCTCATGGAGTTCTGCTCCGAGCGGATCCCGGCCTACAAGCCGCTGTCGGTGTCGGGCTACCACATCCGCGAGGCGGGGGCCACGGCGGCGCAGGAACTCGCCTTCACCCTGGCCGACGGCTTCGGCTATGTCGAGCTCGGGCTCTCCCGCGGGCTGGACATCGAGACCTTCGCGCCCGGGCTGTCGTTCTTCTTCGACGCGCACGTGGACTTCTTCGAGGAGATCGCCAAGTTCCGGGCCGCGCGGCGGATCTGGGCGCGCTGGCTGCGCGACGTCTACGGCGCGACCACCGCGCGAGCCCAGTGGCTGCGGTTCCACACCCAGACCGCCGGGGTCAGCCTGACCGCCCAGCAGCCCGACAACAACATCGTGCG
>JAKPEG010000154.1 GCA_029552065.1 Actinomycetes bacterium | reverse complement strand
AGCGTCTTGCTCGCCGCCTCGTAGTCGAGGCTGCCGGCGAAGGGCGGATTGGCCAACACCAGGGTGAAGCGCTCCTCGTCGACGTCACCGTCCTTGGACAGTGAGTCGCGATAGCGGATGTCGGGGGCCTCGACGCCGTGGGGCAGCATGTTCATGCTGCCGATGCGCAGCATGGTGCTGTCGAAGTCGTAGCCGTGGAACATCGAACGGTTGAAGTGCCGACGCTGGGCGGCGTCGGTCATCACCGACGGGTGGGTCTCGCGCAGGTGCTCGGAGGCGGCCACGAGGAATCCGGCCGTGCCGCACGCCGGGTCGACGATCTCGTCGGTCGGGGTCGGAGCCGTCATCGCGACCATGAGTCGGATGATGTGACGCGGGGTGCGGAACTGGCCGTTCTGACCGGCCGTGGCGATCTTGCCGAGCATGTATTCGTAGAGGTCGCCGTTGGTGTCGCGATCGGTCATCGGGACGTCGTCGAGCATGTCGACGACCTTGGACAGCAGCGCCGGGGTGGGGATGGTGAAGCGGGCGTCCTTCATGTGCTCGGCGTACGTCGAGCCCTTGCCCAGGTCCTCACGCAAGAAGGGGAACACCTGCTCCCCGACGACCTTGAACATCACCGCCGCGTCGTCGTTCTTGAAGTGGCTCCAGCGCAGATGTTCCTGACCGGGCAGGAAGGTCGGGTCGACCACCGGCTCCTTGAAGCGCCGGGCCCGGTTCTCCTTGAGGGTCTGCAGCTCGTCGAGGCGGCGGATGAACAGCAGGTAGGTGATCTGCTCGATGACCTCGATCGGGTTGCTGATCCCTCCGGACCAGAACGCGTCCCAGATGCGGTCGATCTTGCTCTTGAGCTCACCGGTGATCACACGCGCGAGGCTACCCACGAGGGCCCGCCTCCGGTGCCCCTGACTCGCGTGGGCTCAGCCCGGCCGCCCGTCGGTATGCCGTGCGCAGCCGTCCGACCTCACGTGCTCGGCGCGAGCGGGGAGACCACTCCAGCGCCCGGACGACGAGAGGGGCCAGCAGCGGCGCCCGGCGCGGCCGGGCGACCGCGCGCGAGCCCGACGGCGCACCGAGGGCCCACAGGGCGCTGCCCACCAGCGCCAGCGTGCAAATGGCGAGTGGAACGACGATCCATCGGGCAGTGGACAAGGTCGCGTGCTCCACCGGGTCCACCACCGTGAGGCCGATGGCCAGTGGAACCTGCCAGAGCACGAACACGAGGTAGCCGACGGTGACCGCCCCACGCGCCCCGGCGATCCCCACCAGCGCGGCAGTCGCCGCGGCATACGAGATGGCGACCCAGACAGTGGATCCGAGAAGGGACGCCAGGACGGTGTGACCGCTGGGGCTCTCGCCCCCGAGGACCACGCACACCATCGACCCCAGGCAGCCGAAGGCGACCACAGCGAGCGCCTCCGGCCACCGGGCGGGCCGGTCGGCCACGGCACGCCATGCGTCCAGCGCGGCCGCACGCCGGGCTCGACGGTATTGCCGGTGCGCGATGACCTCTGCCTCGCGATGGGCTCCGCCCTCCACCATCGTGTCGGCGAGTTGGACGCACCCGAAAAGGACGACCACGTATGCCGCCGCTGCCGTGACCCGGCCGGTCCCGAGCCACCACGCCACCAAGACGCCAGCTGCACCCGCAAGGCCAAGCAACACCGACGTCGCTGCCACCGCGGTCCGCAGGAATCCGAATCGGGCCAGCGCCTCCGCGGTCTCTTCGTCGCTGGTCTCGCCCAACGCTGTCGCCGCATCGCGCACGCGAGAGTGAAGGGTCGCAGCCAGCGATGCGAGAACCGCCAGCGTCGCTGCCACGGCCGGCAGCAGGCTCGGGCTCAGCCCGCCACGGAGCTGGGCGGTCCACGCATGGTCGTCAACAAGTCCGATGCCCCACCACGACGAGGCGGCTGGCACCCACCCTCCGATTACCGGGAGCCACACGGATCGGGCGATCCGCCGTGCGGCCATGAAGACGGCTTCGGGCGGCGGTCCGGCCGCGGCGGGTTCAGCGGCCATAGGGCCCGGAATCTGCGAGCCGTGCCGGGCTGGTGTCGTTGGCATGAGAAATCCCCTGTCGACTGTGGCTGACTCGGAAATGGCCAGCCGAAGAGAGTCTCATCAGCCACCGACAACAGCACGAAGCCCCGGGCCTGATGGTCCGGGGCTCCCGACTGATTGAAGGATCAACGAGTGCGCAAGGGGGGATTTGAACCCCCACGTCCTTGCGGACACTGGCACCTGAAGCCAGCGCGTCTGCCGTTCCGCCACTTGCGCGTGTGCGAGGAGTAAGTGTGCCCCGCGTCCACCCGCGAGGGCAAACCCGAACCCGACCGGCGCGGGGCCGGCAGGGCTGACGCCACCTCCGCCGGCCGAGGGCATTCGCGCCTGAGGGACCGCGCAGCGGGCTGCCGATACCATGCAGGGACGCGCCGAACGGGCGCCGACGAGCGGGAAGGAGGCGTCGTGGGACTGTTCGACAAGGTCGAGAAGGGCATCGAGCGGACCGTCAACCGGGCCTTCGCCAAGGCGTTCAAGGCCGAGGTCGCGCCGGTCGAGGTGGCCAGCGCACTGCGCCGGGCCATGGACGAGCGCGCGACGCCGCTCGGGCACGGCCGCACGATGGTGCCCAACCTCTTCACGGTCGACCTCGCGCCGAGCGATTTCGCTCGCTACGACGAATACTCCGACGCCATCTCCGACGATCTCATCGCCGCGGCGCAGGAGCACGCCGAGACCCAGGCCTACACCCCCGGCGGGCCGATCGAGGTCCGCTTCGAGCAGGCCCAGGACCTCGAGACCGGCGTCTTCCGGGTCCACCCCTCGACCTCCAAGCGCTCGGTCGCCTCCGGCGCCGGTATGCCGGACGGTCCCCTCCCCGAGTTCCCGTCACCCGACGCCCCGGTCCCGTCCGCGAGCGGACCGGCCGTGTCCCCCGTCCATGCCCCGGTCGGCTCCCCGGTCCACGCCCCGAGTGCCGACCCAGAGATCATCCCCTGGGCCGAGCGTCTCGCCACCCCGGACCCCGTGCAGGGGCCGGTCCAACCGCCCGCAGCCCCGGCTCCCCCGGTGAGCCCCCCACCACGGGTCAACCCGGCCCAGCGGCCCTGGCTCGACATCGACGGCGAGCGCTATCCACTGCTGGGTGCCCACACCGTTGTCGGGCGCGACCCGGCCGCCGACGTCATCCTCGACGACCCGGGAATCTCCCGCCGGCACACCGAGATCCGGGTCACCCACGACGGCCCCCACCTCGTCTCGAGCGTCCGCGACCTCGCCTCCACGAACGGCACCTTCGTCAACGGCGAGCGGATCACGAGCACCCGCCTGCAGGACGGTGACAGCATCACCATCGGGCGCACGTCGATGACCTTCCGCGCCGGGAAGAGGTGAGCCGGTGAGCGAGCTCACGCTCACGGTCCTGCGCCTCGGTCTGCTGGCCCTGCTTTGGATGTTCGTCTTCGCCGTCGTCGGTGTCCTGCGCGCGGACCTCTACGGCACCCGGGTATCCCGCCGCAAGGAGCGCTCGGTGGCCAAGGCGCAGGCCCGCGCCCAGCAGCGCGCAGCCGTCGCCGCCGCCCGACCGGGGACGCCCAGCGCACGCGGCATACCGACGATGCTCGTCGTCACCGAGGGGCGGCTCGCGGGCACGACCATCCCGCTCACCTCGACCGGCATGATCATCGGCCGCAACCCCGAGTCGGCACTCGTCCTCGACGACGACTTCGCCAGCGGCCGGCATGCGCGACTCTTCCAGCGCGACGGCGGCTGGTGGGTCGAGGACCTCGGCTCGACCAACGGCACCTTCCTCGGCGGGGCCCGACTCACCAGCGCCCAGCCGGTGACGATCGGCAGCATCCTGCGCATCGGCCGCACCGTGCTGGAGTTCCAAGCCTGATGTCGATCGCGCTGCGCTACGCCGCCCGCACCCACCTCGGCCTGGGCCCCAAGGGGCGCAACGAGGACAGCGGGTATGCCGGTCCGCACCTGCTCGTGCTCGCCGACGGGATGGGCGGGCATGCCGCGGGCGACGTGGCGAGCTCGATGATCGTCGGGGCGCTCGCCCCGCTCGACGAGGAGGGCCTGTCCGGCGAGCAGGCCCTGCGGGTGCTCGAGGCGGAGCTGCACGACGCCAACGCCCGGCTGCGCGAGGCGATGCAGGCCGACAGCGACCTCGCCGGGATGGGCTCGACGACGATCGCCATGCTGCGGGCCGGCAACAAGCTCGCGATGGCCCACATAGGCGACTCCCGTGCCTACCTGCTGCGCGAGGGCACGTTCAGCCAGATCACCAAGGACCATTCCTTCGTCCAGCGCCTGCTCGACGAGCACCGGATCACCCCCGACGAGGCCCAGCACCACCCGCAGCGCTCGCTCGTCACCCGGGTGATGACCGGTCACCCCGACGACGAGCCGGACCTGTCCATCCGCGAGCTGCTCGTCGGCGACCGCTACCTGTTGTGCTCCGACGGACTCACCGACTTCGTCGGTTCCGACGTCGTCGGCGAGATCCTCGCCGAGGCCGCGACCCCCGACGAGGCCGCCGAGCGGTGCATCGAGGTCGCGCTGCGCGCGAGCACCCGCGACAACGTCACCGTCGTCGTGGCCGACGTCGTCGACAGCGACGACACCGACCCGCCGGTGGTGCCCCAGGTCGTCGGTGCCGCGGCGATCCGCCGCGGCCGCACCCGCACCCGGGCCATCCCGGTGAGCCCGGCGGAGAAGGCCGCGGCGCTCACCCGCGAGGCCAGCGGCGAGGCCGCCGGCCAGGAGGACGACCACGACGAACGGCTCACCCTCGCCGAGGCCCGGGTGTCCCCGCGCACCCTCTGGCTGCGCCGATCCGGGCTCGCCGCGGCGGCCGCCGTGTTCGTCGTCGGCGGGGGGATCGCCGGTTACCAATGGACCCAGGGCCGCTACTACCTCGCGGCCGACGGCGACCTCGTCGCGGTCTATCGCGGCGTCCCGCAGACCCTCGGCCCCATCCACCTCTCCCAGGTCGCCGAGCGCAGCGATGTGCTCGTCGCCGATCTGCCCCAGCACTACCAGGATTCGGTCCGGGCGGGCATCCTCGTCTCCGACCTCACCGAGGCCCGCGACCGGGTGACCCTGCTGCGCGTGGTCGCCGCCGAATGCCAGCTGCAGAACGCGACCGGCACGCCGTGCGGCACGTCGACCCCTGTGGGCACGCCGACGACGACCTCGAGCCCCGGCGACGCCACCTCGACCACGGGGCCGACCGCCTTGAGCGGGCCCACCGGCGGCGGGAGTCTCCGCACGGCATACGTGACGGTGACGATCCAGGGGGCCGTCGGGCCGACCGTCACCGTGCAGCCGGTCCCACAGCCACCTGCGAACCTGCCCGGTCTGGGACTGGGATCGCCATGACGACGACCGTCGAGACCATCTCCCCACGGCAGGGTCGCAACACCGAGCTGCTGCTCGTCCTCTTCGCGATCGGCGTGGTCGTCCTCGCCTGGGTGACGACCGACCTGGGCAACCGCGACTCGCTGCCCGCCGGACTCAGCGCCGTCACCGGGGGGCTCGTCGCCCTCGCCGTGCTCTTCCACCTCGTCCTGCGCTGGCGCGCCCCCTCCGCCGACCCGCTGCTGCTGCCGATCGCCCTGCTGCTCAACGGACTCGGGCTCGTGATGATCCACCGGCTCGACCTGGCCGGCGGCCGCGAGGGGCTCGACGGCGACGCCTTCCGCCAGCTCGTGTGGACCGGTGTCTCGGTCGTCGTGGCGGCCGCCGTCCTCTGGGTGCTCACCGACCACCGCTCCCTGCGGCGCTACACCTACACGGCGATGGCCGGCGGCATCGTGCTGCTCCTGCTGCCCCTGCTGCCGATCCTCGGCACGGAGATCTACGGCTCGCGGATCTGGATCAGCCTCGGCCCGCTGAGCTTCCAACCGGGCGAGATCGCGAAGATCGTCCTCACGATCTTCTTCGCCGGCTATCTCGTGCAGACCCGCGACGTCCTCTCCCTCGCCGGCCGCCAGTTCCTCGGCTTCACCTTCCCTCGCGGGCGCGACCTCGGCCCCATCCTGCTCGCCTGGCTCGTGAGCGTCGCGGTCCTCGTCTTCGAGAAGGACCTGGGCTCCTCGCTGCTCTTCTTCGGCCTGTTCGTCGCCATGCTCTACGTCGCCACCGAGCGGGTCTCGTGGATCGCCATCGGCCTGGCCCTGTTCGCGGCCGGCACCTACGCGGCATACCTGCTCTTCCCGCACGTGCAGAAGCGGGTCGCGCTGTGGCTCAACCCCTTTGCCGAGGGACAGTCCGACCAGCTCGGCAAGGGGCTCATGGGGATGGCCGCCGGTGGGCTCTTCGGCACCGGTCTCGGTCGGGGCCGCCCGTGGCTCACGTCCTTCGCCAACAGCGACTTCATCTTCCCCAGCCTCGGGGAGGAGCTCGGGCTCTTCGGCACCATCGCGATCCTCCTGCTCTACATGCTGTTCGTCGAGCGGGGTCTGCGCACCGCCCTCGGCGTGCGCGACGGCTTCGGCAAGCTGCTCGCGATCGGCCTGGCCTTCTCGGTCGCCCTCCAGGTCTTCGTCGTCATCGGCGGGGTCACCCGGGTCATCCCGCTCACTGGGCTCACCACCCCGTTCATGTCCCTCGGCGGCTCGGCCCTGCTCGCCAACTGGTCGATCGTGGCCCTGCTCCTGCGCATCTCCGACCAGGCGCGTCGCCCCGTCACCGAGGCGGTGGCGCGCCCGTGAACACACCGATCCTGCGGCTCTCGCGCGTCGTCGCCCTCCTGTTCGCCGCGCTGCTCGTGTCCTCGACCCTCGTCCAGTTCGTCCAGGCCCCGGCGCTGCGGGCACGGGCCGACAACAAGCGGACCCTGCTCGACGAATACTCCAAGCCCCGCGGCCTGCTCCTCGTCGGCGAGAGCGCGATCGCCAAGTCGACGCCCAGCCAGGGCGAGCTCGCCTACTTGCGCAGCTACCCCCAAGGGCCGCTCTACTCCCACGTGACCGGCTACTACTCCTACCTCTACGGAGCCGCCGGCGGGCTCGAGGGGGCCGCCAACGGCCTGCTCTCCGGCTCCTCCGACGCCCTGTTCTACCGTCGGGTGGCCGACCTGCTCAGCGGCCGACAGGCGACCGGCGCCTCACTCTCGCTCACCCTCAACCCCAAAGCGCAGGATGCCGCGAGCAAGGCCCTGGGCGGCCAGCGCGGGGCGGTCGTCGCGCTCAACCCCAAGACCGGCGCGGTCCTCGCCCTCGTGAGCAAGCCCGAATACGACCCCAACACCCTCGCCTCGCACGACCTCGAGGCTGTCACCACCGCCTGGAAGTCGCTCAACGACGACCCGACCCGACCGCTGGCCGACCGGGCGATCGCCGGCGCCCTCTACCCGCCCGGCTCGACCTTCAAGCTCGTCACCGCTGCGGCGGCCCTCTCCAGCGGGGCCTACACCCCGAGCTCGGTGCTGCCCGGGCCGGCCAAGCTCGACCTGCCGCAGACCAGCGTCGGTCTGCCCAACCACGACAACAAGCCGTGCGGACCCGGTGACCAGACCACCCTCCAGCACGCGCTCGAGATTTCCTGCAACACCGCCTTCGGCTGGCTCGGCATGCGGATCGGGGCCGACGCCCTGCGGGCCCAGGCACAGCGCTTCGGCTTCGGCGAGAACCTGCGCATCCCCATGCGGGTGACCCCGAGCGTCGTCCCCGCCTCGCTCAACACCCCACAGACCGCCCAGGCGGCGATCGGCCAGTACGACGTACGGGTCACCCCCCTGCAGATCGCCATGGTCAGCGCGGCGATCGCGAACAAGGGTGTCGTCATGCGCCCCTACCTCGTCGACAAGGTGGTGGGCGCCAACCTCGACATCCTCGACCAGAGCCAACCCACGCAGCTGTCCGAGGCGATCACCCCCGAGGTGGCCGCCGCGCTCACGACGATGATGGTCGGCGTCGTCGACAACGGCACGGGACGCCCGGTGGCCATCTCCGGCGTGCAGGTCGCCGGGAAGTCCGGCACCGCCGAGCAGGGGAACAGCTCGCCCAACCACGCATGGTTCACGGCGTTCGCCCCAGCAGACGATCCCCAGGTCGCCGTCGCCGTCGTCGTCGAAGACGGCGGCGACGACGGTCTCGAGGCCAGCGGTGCCCGGACGGCCGGACCCATCGCCAAGGCCGTCATGGAAGCGGTGATGAAGAGATGATCCCCAGCCCGGGCACTCGCCTCGGCGGTCGCTACGTCCTCGCCGAGGTCATCGCGGCCGGCGGGATGGGCGACGTGTGGCGTGCCACCGACACCGTC
Source organism: Actinomycetes bacterium (assembly GCA_029552065.1). Taxonomy (GTDB): domain Bacteria; phylum Actinomycetota; class Actinomycetes; order Actinomycetales; family Dermatophilaceae; genus Phosphoribacter. Next base: position 1,151 of record JAKPEG010000154.1, on the reverse strand, counting down.
CTCGGCCGGACCGTCGCCGTCAAGGTGCTGCGCGTGCCCGCACACGAGGAGGGGTCCTTCGCGGCCCGCTTCCGGGACGAGGCCCGCCACTCCGCCGGACTCACCCACCCCAACATCGCCGCGGTCTTCGACTACGGCGAGGACGACGGCACGGCATACCTCGTCATGGAGCTCGTGCCGGGGCGGCCGCTGTCCCAGCTCATCGCCGACGGGCCGATGCCGCCCGAGCAGGTCCGGATGATCCTCGGTCAGTGCGCGCTCGCCCTCGCCGCGGCGCACGAGGCGGGGGTCGTCCACCGCGACGTCAAGCCGGCCAACGTCCTGGTCACCCCCGAGGGGCAGGTGAAGCTCACCGACTTCGGCATCGCGCGCGCCGTCGACGGGGCCGGACACACCCGCACCGGCGAGGTCATGGGCACTCCCCAGTACCTCGCCCCCGAACAGGCACTCGGTCGCCCCGTCACCGGGGCCACGGACCTCTACGCCCTCGGTGTCGTCGGCCACGAGATGCTCACCGGCGTCCGGCCCTTCGACGCCGGCAGCCCGGTCGCCACCGCCCTCGCCCAGGTCAACGACCCCCCGCCGCCGCTGCCCGCCAATGTCACCGACCCGTTGCGCGCGGCCGTCGAGGCCTGCCTGGCCAAGAACCCGGCCGAGCGCCCCTCGAGCGCCGCCTCCCTCGCCGCCCTGCTCGGCATGCCGGTGAGCGGGGTCGCGCACGCGAGCCCGGCCACGAGCGTCGTCCCCATCACCGACATCGGACCCACCCAGGCCATGCCCGCAGCGACCGCGGTCTACGGCCCGGTGACGGTCCCCGTCGACTCGCCGATCCCCGGGTGGCCCGTCGAGGACGACCAACCCGCATTCCTCGCTGCCGACACCGGGCGCCGGCGGGCGACCTGGCTGTGGTGGCTGCTGCCGCTCGTCGTCGCGCTCGTCGCGGCATACCTCGTGTGGGCCGGGCTCAACGGTGCCAACACGCCCCCGGTCGTCAACGTCACGGTGACGAAGACCCAGAGCGCGACGCGCACGAGCGCAAGCTCGACGACGAGCACGACACCGACGAGCACGACCCCCCAGGTCCAGATCGTCGAATCGGACTACCTCGGGCAGACCGCCGGCATCGTGCGCTCGGACCTCACCCGGCTGGG
>JAKPEG010000109.1 GCA_029552065.1 Actinomycetes bacterium | reverse complement strand
CCTACGCCTGGTGCGACCTACACCACCAACACCCCTGGACCACCGGCGGCCACACCAACCTCCACCACGCCATCCCCCTCTGCGGACAACACCACCGACACATCCACGACCCCCACTACCACCACACCATCACCACCACCCCCGCAGGAATCAAAACCGTCCACTTCCACCTAAACCCCCCACGCGAATGAAGAAGCGGGGTTGACCGATGGGGCGGCGGCCCTTCCGCTCGAGGCCGTGACGCTTCCGCTGGGACTGTGACGCTTCCGCATGGGATGCCGCCCTTCCACCGTGAGAGCGACAGTCCCACGTGGCTCGCGACGAACCGTGACTGTCCGATCGGGAGTCGACGGACGAGGCGGTCACCATCGGCCGCGTTCAGCTTGCGTGGATCCGCGCCTCCCATGGAGCCAGCCGCCCCCACGGGAGGGGGGCGGACGGCATACCGGAGGCGAGCAGGACGGTGCTGTCGGCCCACGAGTCCGGAAGCTCGACCTGGGCGGGTTCGGAGCCGAGGTTGGCAACGACGAGCAGCGCCTCGGAGCCCAGCCGCCGGGTGAAGGCCACCACGTGCGGGTGGTCGGGCAGGAGCAACTCGAACCGGCCGTCGACGAGGACCGGAAGCTGGCGGCGCAGCGCAATGAGCCGCCGGTAGTGGGCCAGGACCGAGTCGGGGTCTGCGCGTTGTGCGGCCGCGTTGACCCGCACATGGTCGGGGTTGACAGGCAACCACGGGGTGCCCGTCGTGAAGCCCGCATGCGGCCCCGCATCCCACTGCATGGGTGTGCGCGCATGGTCGCGGCTCTGGACGTTGACGGCGGCGAGCACCTGCGCGGGGTCGACGCCCCGCGCAAGCGCCGCCCGCGCCCAGTTGCGCGATTCGACGTCGTCGAGCTGGTCCAGCGAGGTGAAGGGGTAGTTCGCCATCCCCAGTTCCTCGCCCTGGTAGACGAACGGCGTCCCCCGCTGCAGATGCAGGACGGTCGCCAGCGCCTTCGCCGAGGAGTCGCGGTATGCCGTGTCGCCGGCGCCGTAGCGCGACACCGGCCGCGGCTGGTCGTGGTTGCACCAATAGAGGGAGTTCCAGCCGACCTCGGCCAGGCCTCGCTGCCAACGGTCGAGGACCTCCTTCATCGCCACCCAGTCGACCGGGCGCACGTCGTATCGACCACCGGGACCGTGGTCGACGCCCATGTGCTCGAACTGGAAGACCATGTCGACCTCGCCGCGGGTCGGGTCGGTATGGAGACGCGCGTCCTCGACCGAGGCGTTGGGGGTCTCGCCGACCGTGAAGACCGCCCCTCCCCCGGCAATCCGGCGACCGGCCCAGGACTCGCGGTTCATTTCGTGGAGGAATTCGTGGATGCGGGGGCCGTTGAAGAACCAGCCGGATCCGTCCGCGGCGATCGACTTGCTCACGAGGTTGATGACGTCGAAACGGAAACCGTCGACGCCACGGTCGAGCCACCACCGCAACATTTCGTGGACGGCGGCCCGCACCTGCGGGTTCTCCCAGTTGAGGTCGGGTTGGCGCCGCTCGAACAGGTGCAGGTAATAGGCGCCGGCCTGTGCGTCCGGCTCCCAGGTGGAGCCGCTGAAGAAGGACTGCCACTCGGTCGGCTCGGCCCCGGGATCACCCAGCGCGAAGCCCTCACGTGGCGGACGCCACCAATACCAGTCGCGCTTGGGATTGTCTGCGCTGGAACGAGATTCGACGAACCACGGATGCGCGTCACTCGTGTGGTTGACGACGATGTCGATGACGAGCTTCATCCCCCGTGCGTGCAGTTCGGCGATGAGCCGGTCGACGTCGGCGAGCGTGCCGAAGAGCGGGTCGACGTCCTGGTAGTCGCTCACGTCATAGCCGTTGTCGGCCTGCGGCGAGGGATAGAACGGCGACACCCAGAGGATGTCCGCACCGAGGTCGTGGATGTGGTCGAGCCGCGCGATGAGCCCCGGCAGGTCGCCGATGCCGTCGCCGTCGCCGTCCGCGAAACTGCGCGGATAGACCTGGTAGACCACCGAGGTCTTCCACCAGGGTGCGGGGTCAGCCATGGTGGGCATCGTGCTGGACAACGCATTGGGCATCCTGCTGGGCAACGCGGTGGGCGCCGGGGCTGGCTCGTCGGGCACGGCATACTCTCCGGTTCTAGGGTGGGGTGCGCGGAAAGGCGACGGGCATGAGGGTATGCCGCGCTCGCGGCCGCCCTCACGCTACTCCCCGCCGCGTGCGCGGCCACGCGACCGCCAACTCGCACCGGCTCTTGCACCATCTCGAGGGCTGGCGCAACGACCACACCGATTGGCAGGCGGGGGACGTCGCCGCCTTCCGCGCCCTGCTCTGACCGACCGGCCAGGACGAGGTTCTTCCGCCGTTCTGCTGCCACACGCGGTCGGGCTGTGCCACAGTGGGGCCCGGCCGAGGGGGCCGCGCACGCGGGCCGTCCGCACAAGTCGCCCGCGTCGACAGGAGACCCCCGCCATGGCCGAGCCCACCACCGTTCCGCACGGGCACCGACTCCCCGTCCGCCTCCGCCGCCGCCTGCGCTATGCCGCCGCCGGCCTGCTCGCCGGCGCTGTCGCCGTCGCCACCGTGGCTGCGGCGACCCCCGCGGCCGCCGACGGTCCGGGCGTGGGTGCCCCGTGGGTGGCCTCGCTCGGCGACAGTTACATCTCGGGCGAGGCCGGGCGATGGGCCGGCAACTCCAACGTGAGCTCGTCCTACGTCGACGCGCTCGGCCCGACGGCATACTTCGACAACGCCGCCCGGACGGCCGAGCAGATCGCGCGCTGCCACCGCAGCTGGGCCGCGTCCGCCTACATCGGCGGCGGCGTCAACGGCGTCGACCTCGCCTGCTCCGGCGCGAAGACGAGCACTTACACCGACTCGAGCGGCTACTTCAAGCCCGGGCTCGACTTCTACGACGGTGGCTCCGGACGCCGGGGGCAGGCCCGCATGCTGCAGGACTTCGCCACCGGACACAACGTCCGCATGGTCGTCGTGAGCATCGGCGGCAACGACTTCAACTTCGCCTCGATCGTCCAGTCGTGCGTGACCGACTTCCTCACCTCACCCTCGTGGTGGCCGGACTATTGCTACGACGACTCGTCGGTGAAGGCGAACTTCACCTCCACCAACGTCACCGCCGTGCGCGGCCGGATCGTCACCGCCCTCACCAATGTCCGGCAGGCCATGCGCAACGCGGGGTATGCCGATGGCTCCTGGACGCTCGTCGTGCAGGACTACCCCTCGCCGATCCCACCGGCGTCCGGCTTCCGCTACAGCCAATCTGGTTACACCCGGCAGAGCACCGGCGGGTGCGGCTTCTGGAACCGGGACGCCGACTGGGCCAATGCCACCGCGCTGCCGACGATCAACTCGACGGTGAAGTCGGCGGTGACCGCCTCGGGCATCGCCGGGGCGAAGATCCTCGAACTGCAGAGCGCCTTCAACGGCCGCCGCCTGTGCGAGAACACGGTCGGCCTGCTCGAGGAGAAGGGGCTGACCTCGTGGACCCAGGCCGGGGCCGTCGACAAGTCCGAGTGGATCGACCAGATCCGCACCGTGTCGACCCTCGGCAGCAACTACTACGTGCAGGAGTCCCTCCACCCCAACTACTGGGGCCAGCTCGCCGAGCGATCCTGCGTCCGGCAGGTATGGAACGGCGGCACCCCGCGCGGCGGCACCTGCACGATCTCCGGCAGCGGGCTGCTCGCCGGCGAGCCGCGGATGGCTCTGTCCTAGGCGCCGCGGGGACCCGCTCGGCTGAGCCCGGCGCCCGCACCGGACGTTCACCGGCGCACTCCCGGCGCCCGCACCGGACGCCGGATCAGCTGCCGCGGCAGAGGTCGAGCAGCTCGGACCAGGTGGCGATCTTGGTCCGCGTCCGACCCTTGCCCTCGCCGAGGGCGATCTCCGCCGCGTCGATCGTGCGCCAGTCGGCGAGCGTCGCCACGCGCGCGCCGCGCGCGGCCAACGCGGAGCCGAGGTCGACCGTCGGCTCGGAGGCTTCCGGGTCGTCACCGAGGTCCGCGAGGTCGGCGAGGTCGGCCAGCAGGTGACGGACTGTCTGGGAGGCGTCGGACTTGTTCGTGCCGATCACCCCGACCGGTCCCCGCTTGATCCAGCCGACGACGTACTCCCGCGGCTGCACGGCGCCGTCGGCGTCGACGACCCGGCCCTCGACGTTGGCGACGACCCCGCGCCCGGCGTCGAAGGGCACCCCCGGCAGCGGCACCGACCGATAGCCGATCGAGCGTAGGACCAACTGGACGGGCAGCCGCGACTGCTCGCCCGTGCCGACGACCCTGCCGAAGTCGTCCAGCCGGGTCCGCTCCACGACGAGCGCCTCGACCCTCCCGTCGCCCTCGATCGCCACCGGGCGACGCCAGAAGGCGAAGTGCAGCCGACGACGGGGGTTGTCGACGACCGTGGCCGCCGCCTCGCGGAGGATCTCGACGTTGGCCCGGGTGCGCCGGTCGAGGGCGGCCTCGTCGATGCCGTCGAAGGCGTCCGGGGTCACCGTGACGGCCAGGCCCAGCGTGTGGACGAGCTCGCGCAGCTCGACGGTCGTGAACGCGGCATGCTGCGGGCCGCGCCGGGCCACCACCCAGATGTCGTCGCACCTGTGCCGATGCAGCTCGGCGAGCACCGCGTCGGGCATGTCCGTGACCTCGAGCGACTCGGCCGTTTTGGCGAGGATCCGGGCCACGTCGACCGCGACGTTGCCGACCCCGATGACCGCCGCCGAGGAGACCCCCGTGAGGTCCTGGGCCGGGGCATCGGGATGGCCGGAATACCAGGCGACGAACTCCCGCGCCGAGCGGCTGCCGGCGAGGTCTTCGCCCGCCACGCCGAGCCGGGTGTCCTCGCTGGCTCCCGCGGCATACACGACCGCGTCGTATGCCGCGAGCAACTCCTCGCGCGTGGTGTCCCGGCCGAACTCGACGTTGCCGAAGAAGCGCACCGTCTCGTGGTCGAAGGTGCGGGCGAGCGCAGTCGCGACCGATTTGATGCTCGTGTGGTCGGGCGCGACGCCGTAACGCAGCAGGCCATAGGGCGCCGGGAGCCGGTCGACCAGGTCGACGCTCACCGGCACGTCGGTCTGACCCATGAGTGCCTGAGCGGCGAACAGCCCCGAGGGCCCGGCCCCGACGATGACGACCCGACGGGTCCGAGGTGCGGTCATGGGGGCCTCCCCGCTCGTGTACACGACGATGTGTCGGTCGCGAGCCTAGCGAGCCGCCGCGAGCTTCACCCGAGGAGCCCTCCGGGGAACCGACCGGCGATCTGATCGCTCACCTTCGCCAGCACCGGCCCGAGCACGGCGAGGATGAGCACGTATGCCGTCGCGACGAGCCCGACCTCGCGGTAGCCGGCGCCCACGGCCAGGCCGGCGATGACGATCGAGAACTCGCCACGCGGCACGAGGGTGAGTCCCGCTCGCAGGCGACCGCGACGGGCCACCCCGTCGCGGGACGCGGCATACCAGCCGGTGAGAGTCTTGCCCAGGATTCCGGCGAGGCCGAGGACGGCGGCCAGGCCGAGGTGTGGCAGCAGGCTGGCCGGGTCGGTCGTGAGGCCGAAGGTGACGAAGAAGATAGCGGCGAAGAGGTCGCGCTGGGGGCCGAGGATGCGCCGTGCCCGGCTTGCCAGCTGTCCGGGGATGGCGATACCGACGAGGAAGGCGCCCACGGCCGCGCTGGCGCCGAGCAGGTGCGTGGCGGCCGCCACGAGCAGGGTAAGACCGAGTACCCGCAACATGATCTGTTCGTCCGAGTCATGGCTGAGCAGAGCGCCCAGTCGATCGGAGGCCTTGGTCGCCGCCAGCAGTGCGAGCGACACCGCCCCAACCGCGAGAACGATGCCGGCGAGCGCCTGACCCGGCCCGCCGCCGGCGAGGACGACGAGCAGGATCGGCAGGAAGACCGCCATCGCGAGGTCCTCGAGGACGAGCACGGAAAGGATCGCCGGCGTCTCGCGGTTTCCCAGACGGTCGAGGTCGACGAGCAGCTGGGCGACGATGCCCGAGGAAGAGACCCAGACCAGTCCGCCCATCGCGACGGCAGCAGGCCACGGCAATCGAGCCAGGAGCGCGATGGCCAGACCGGGAACGAGGTTGAGCAGGAGGTCGACGACGGCCGAGGGTCGGTGTCGAGCAAGGCTCACGGACAACTCGCGGGGCGAGAACTCCAGCCCCAGGGTGAGCATGAGCAACAACACCCCGATCTCGGCCGCGACGGCGACGAAGCCATCCGACGCCGAGACCGGGGCGATGCCACCGTCGCCGAAGGCGAGCCCGGCGAGCAGGTAGAAGGGGATGGGCGACAGGCCGATCCGGCGGGCGAACAGGCCCAGGACCGAGACTCCGACCAGCAGGACACCGAGTTCGAGGAAGACCAGACCGAGATGATCCATCGCCGACGGTCACTCGTCGTCGGTCGGCTCGGGCACCGGTAGCGGGTCGTCCTCGGGTGACATGGCCAGCAGGTGCGCGAATTCGGCCAGACCGGCGCGGCTGCCGATGGCCACGACCACGTCACCCGCCTGCAGCCGCGCGAGAGGGCCGGGCGCGGTGCGTACCTGGTCACCGCTCACGATCGCGACCACAGAGCATCCGGTCCGGGTGCGGGCCTTGCTGTCGCCCAGCCGTCGCCCGTCGTAGCGACTCCCGGGGGTGATCTCGACCCGAGCGCTGAGCAGCCCGGGGACCTCCCGGGTGAGGTCGGCGAGGCGGGCGGTCACGCGTGGTGCACCCAGCAACTCGCCCACTGCACCGGCCTCGTCGGCCGTGAGCTCGACCCGGTGGGCCACTGCGTCCGGATCGTCGGTCCGATAGGCGAGCAGTTCGGCCGCACCGTCGCGCGAGACGACGATGGCCAAGGGAGCACCACTGGCAGTGGTGGCGTCGTAACGAACGCCCACACCGGGAAGGAGGGTCTCGAGGAAATCCACGCCACGATGACATCACATCCGGGACCGGGGCCCCAGCCCCTCGCATGAGCGGTCCAGAAGCACCCACAGCGGCCACCAGCGCAGGTCGGCGGCCGAGGGCTGCCCGCAAGGTCCATGACAGGAGGGTCCGGAGGCTGTTGAATTGTCGCCGTGAGCACGATCCGCCGCTTCGTCGTCGCCATCGGGGCCATCGGCGTGGTGACGATCCTCGGCGTCGCCGGCTACATGGTCCTGGGCTTCACCTTCCTCGAGGCGCTCTACCAGACGGTGACGACCGTGGCGACCGTGGGCTTCCGCGAGGTCCGCCCGCTGTCGACTGCGGGCGAGCTGTTCACGATCGTGCTCATCACCCTCGGGGTCGGGGTGGTGCTCTACAACCTCACCGTCATGGTCGAGACCATCACCGAGGGCGAGGTCCGCAGGTACTTCGAAAGGCGCCGGATGGACAAGCGCATCACCGCGATGAGCGGGCACGTGATCATCTGCGGTCACGGGCGCGTGGGCCGATCGGCCCGTGAGCACCTCAAGGCCATCGGGGCCAAGGTCGTCGTCGTCGACACCGAGGCCGAGCGGGTCATCCACCTCGAGGACCCTTATCTCATCGGCAACTGCACCCAGGACGAGGTCCTGCGTGCGGCCGGCATCGAGCGGGCGCGCGCCCTCATCGCCACCCTCGAGACCGACGCCGACACCGTCTACCTCACGCTCTCGGCCAGGGCGATCCGCCCCGATCTCGTCATCATCGCCCGGGCGCGCACGGTCGACTCCAAGGAGAAGCTCGTCCTCGCCGGGGCCACGCGGGCCGTCAACCCGCAGCTCATCGGTGGGCGCCGGATGGCCGCCTTCGCGCTCAACGCCCACGTCGCGGAGTTCCTCGACGTCGTCATGCACGACGAGGAGTTCGACTTCCGGATCGAGCAGGTGCGCATCCTCGCCGAATCGCCGCTGTGTGGACGCACCCTCGGCGAGGCCGACCTGGAGGCCGCCTCGGGTGTGCGCGTGCTCGCCTACCGGCCCGGACCGCGGCTGCCGTTCGCCCCGCACCCGCCGCCGGAGACGGTGCTCGCGGCCGGGTCGGTCGTCATCGTCTTTGGCACCATGGCCCAGGTCGACGTACTCACCGATCTCGGAGCCGTTCCGTCAGCGAGCGCGCCCATCGGCCCCGCGTCCGGCCTGGGGGTGCCGTCGTCGTCCGCCACCCCGCACGGTTCCGCCGTCCAGCCCGACGCAGCCGCAGGAGCCGGCGGGGCGACCGCGGCGGCGCGGAACTGAACCACCCGCGCCACGCGATTGCGGCGGTCGACGGTCAGGCAGGCTCGTCGAGCCCGCGCAGGACGAGTCCGGTCCTCAACTTGGGGGTGAAGAAGGTCGACTTCGGCGGCATGAGCAGCCCCTCGGCCGCCGTCCGCTGGATCTCGGCCAGGCTCGTGGGTCGGATGAGCACCGCGGCCGTCGCCTCTCCCCTGGCGAGCTCCGCGCGCACCTGATCCACCCCGTGCTGGTAGTCGACGAGGGCCCCGGTCCCGGCGAGGGTGTGCTCGAGCAGGGCCCCGTCGAGTTCCCGCACCCCGGCGAAGGCGCTCTCGCGCGGCACGAGCCAGGTCGCCTCGCCGTCGGGGGTGAGCAGGGCCAACCGACCGCGTGCGCGGAGTTCGGCGAGCAGGGACGCGCGCGCCGGTCCCGCGCCGGGCACGAGCTCGAAATCCCGGGCCAGCGCGTGCTGCAAAGCCTCGAGCGGTATGCCGCGCACGATCCGATGGATCGCCTCGATCGCGAGTTGGTCGGCGACGAGTTCGCCGACGAAGGCGAGGGTGTCCTCGGCCGCCGTGTCGGTGCGCCCGGTCCGGGCGCGGACCTCGTCGCGGTAGGCCCGGGCAACCCCGTAGCGGTGGTGGCCGTCGGCGATGAGGACGTCCGCGGCCCCGACGACCTCGGCGATGGCGGCGATCCTGGCCGGCTCCTCGACCCGCTCGACCGCGTGCTCCACCCCCTCGGCGTGCACGACGCCGAGCGCTTCGCCCGGCTCGGCGAGGGCGTCGGTGAGCCCTGCCCCGACGGCCAGCCCCCACACCGGCGAGAGGTTCGCCTGCGTGGCCCGGGTGAGGTCGAGCCGGTCGGTGGAGGCCTTGGGAGTCGTGCGCTCGTGCGGCAGGACCCGACCGGCGCCCTCGTCGACGACCTCGAGGCCCCCGAGGACGCCCACGAGTGCCCGGTCCCGACCGGTCGCGTCGCGGAAGGTCATCCGGTAGACCGTCACCGACGGCCGGGGATCCCGCACCAGGACGCCGTCGTCCTGCCACGCGCGCAGGAGGCGAGCGGCGGCGGCATACCGATCCTCGCCGGGCGGCGCGACCGGGAGGTCGACGTGGACGATCTGGTGGGGATCGCGGGCACGGAGGGCGTCGGCGTCCTCGGACGAGAGCACGTCGTAGGGCGGCGCGATGACCGCCTCGAGGTCGGTGCCGACCCGATAGCGCCAGGCGCGGAAGGGACGCAGGCGCGGTCCGCGCGAGGTGCTGGGCATGGCCCGAGTCTAGGAGGGCCGCGCGGTGCCGAGATGTGGGCGACAAAGATGCGCGGTTTCGGCTGTCCGTGCCAGAATGTCCATGTATGCCGCGTGTCGATGATCGGTGGCGCTCCCCCTCGCGCCCTCCGGTTCGGGCCATGCCCCTGGCCTTTCGGCGCGCGGCATACTTCTGTCTGCGGCCGGCGGCCGCGTCGACGACGCACGTCCGCCGCTCACGGCCCCACGCGGGCGTGACACACTCGGAGCGCCATGGACTTCACCTCGCTCTATGACCACGGATTCGTGCGGGTCGCGGCCTGCACGCTCCCGGTCACCCTCGTCGACCCGGCCACCAATGCCGCATCGACGATCGCGGTCGCCCGCGAATGCTCCGCCGAGGGCGTCGCGGTCGCGGTCTTCCCCGAACTCGGCCTCACCGGCTACTCGCTCGAGGACCTCGTCCTGCAGGACGTCCTGCTCGACGAGGTCGAGGGCGCGCTCGACGAGGTGGTCGAGGCCAGCCGCGAGCTGCTCCCGGTGCTCGTCGTCGGCGCCCCGCTGCGGGCACGCGGCCGGGTCTACAACTGCGCGGTCGTCGTCCATCGCGGCCGGGTGCTCGGCATCGCGCCGAAGTCCTATCTGCCGACCTACCGGGAGTTCTACGAGAGCCGCCAGATCGCGGCCGGCGACGACTGCCGTGGCCTGACGATCTTGTTGCGCGGCAACGAGATCCCGTTCGGACCGGACCTGCTCTTCCGGGCCGCCGACGTGCCCGGCCTCGTCCTGCACGTCGAGGTGTGCGAGGACATGTGGGTGCCCGTGCCGCCCTCGGCCGAGGCCGCGCTCGCCGGCGCCACCGTGCTCGCCAACCTCTCCGGTTCGCCGATCACCGTCGCCAAGGCCCGGGAGCGGGCGCTGCTCGCCGAGTCCGCGAGCGGCCGCTGCCTCGCGGCATACGTGTATGCCGCTGCCGGGGAAGGCGAGTCGAGCACCGACCTCGCGTGGGACGGGCAGACGATGGTGTGGGAGGCGGGCTCGCTGCTCGCCCAGAGCGAGCGCTTCCCACACGGGCCGCGACGGTCGGTCGCCGACGTCCACGTCACCCGGCTCGTCCAGGAGCGGCTGCGCCAGGGGACCTTCGACGACAACCGGCGCACCCACGCCGCACGCGTCTCCGGCCTGCGCGAGGTGGCCTTCGAGCTGGATCCCCCGCGGGTGGACCTGGGCCTGCGGCGGCCGGTCGCGCGCTTCCCGTTCGTGCCCGACGACCCCGACCGGTTGGCCCAGGACTGCTACGAGGCCTATTCGATCCAGGTGGCCGCCCTCGAACAGCGGCTGCGGGCGATCGGCCAGCCGAAGATCGTCATCGGCGTGTCCGGCGGACTCGACTCCACCCACGCACTCATCGTCGCGGCCCGCGCGATGGACCGGCTCGACCGACCGCGCACCGACATTCTCGCCTTCACCATGCCCGGCTTCGCGACCAGCGAGCACACGAAGGCCAATGCGATCGCGCTCATGCAGGCGCTCGGAATCACCTGGGCCGAGCTCGACATCCGCCCGGCCGCGCGACAACTGCTCACCGACCTGGGCCATCCGGCTGGTCGTGGCGAGCCCGTCTACGACGTGACCTTCGAGAACGTCCAGGCCGGGCTGCGCACCGATTACCTGTTCCGGATCGCCAACCAGCGCGGTGGGATCGTCCTGGGCACCGGCGACCTGTCCGAGCTCGCGCTCGGCTGGTGCACCTATGGCGTGGGCGACCAGATGTCCCACTACGGCGTGAACTCCGGGGTGCCCAAGACCCTCATCCAGCACCTCATCCGGTGGGTCGTCGACTCCGGACAGTTCACCGAGCAGGTCGGGGCGACGCTGCACTCGATCCTCGCGACGACGATCTCCCCCGAGCTCGTCCCCACCCGCGGGGGCGAGGCCCCCCAGGCGACCGAGGACTCGGTGGGCCCCTATGCCCTTGCCGACTTCGCGCTCTTCCACCTGCTGCGCCAGGGCCTGGCCCCCTCGACGATCGCCTTCCTCGCCTGGCATGCCTGGCACGATCCGGCGACCGGGGCGTGGCCGCCGGGCTACCCGGACGGCGAGCGGCCGGCATACGACCTCGCGACCATCCGCCACTGGCTCGAGGTCTTCCTCCGGCGATTCTTCGCCAGCCAGTTCAAGCGCTCGGCGCTGCCCAACGGGCCGAAGGTCGTGCGCGGCGGTTCCCTCTCGCCGCGCGGCGACTGGCGTATGCCGTCCGACGCGAGCGCCCGCGCGTGGCTCGCCGAGCTGGCCCGTAACGTGCCCGAGGCCTGAGGGGAGACGAACTGGCCGATGTCCGAGACGGAGCTCGCGGAGTATGCCGCGATCTTCGCCATCCCGACCCCCGGCGAGCTCGACGGGAGCGAGCCGATACGAGAAGCACATGATCGTGGTCGCGGATCTGGCAGCGGGCGATGAGGGCGCCATCGAGGATGCGCTCGGAGCCGCGTAGCAACGTGTGATCTCCGATTGCGGTACCAAATTGGTATCATCCGGTATGGCCATGACGCTACGACTGACCGACGAGGACGAGCGTGTCCTCACGTTGCTGGCCAAGGCGCAGGGCATCAGCAAGCAGGAGGCCACGGTGCGGGCGATCCGTGAGGCCGCGTCCCGGGGCGTGCACGAGGACCGCGTGCGTGAGCTGTCGGCGGCGGCCCGAGCCCGCTATGCCGACGTCCTCGACCGGCTCGGCCGGTGACCGAGTACCTCACGCTCGAAGACCTGCTCACCCTCTGCGCCGACCTCGGCGTCGGGCCGATCCGGGACCTGGGTTTGCTCGACGCGGCGGCACACCGGCCCCAGGCCGGACTCTTCGGCCGCCGTGCCTATCCCGACCTGGACACCCAAGCGGCGGTACTGCTCGAGTCGATCGTGGGCAACCACGCCCTCGTCGACGGTAACAAGCGCCTGGGCTGGCTCGCGACGGTGGTCTTCTTCGGTCTCAACGACGTCACCCTCGAGGCGCCCGACGATGACGCCTACGTACTGGTCCTGGCCGTAGCGCGCAGCGAGACGAGCCTCGATGACATCGTCGCAGCCCTGCGCTCCTGGCATTGAACAACTCGAGGGAGCGCACCGCCCTCGTTCAGGAGTACGAGCTGTCCGTTGACCGGGGGCCGGCCGCGGGGGAACCTCCGGTCGTCATCAGCATGGTCCAGAGCGCCTCGCCCAGGGCTGGCGATCCTCGTGGCGTCGCGGCATCGGACGCTCGCGGTCAAACGCTTGACCTGGCGAGATTTCATACCTTACGCTCGCGTCGTTCAATCGTTTGAGTGAACGAGGAGCGCATCGTGGCCTTCGACCTATTGACACGCATCGGCGGTGATCGGGCCATGCTGGGCGTCTTCTCCGAGGAGCGAGCCGTCCACGACTGGCTCGTGGTCGAGGCTCAGTTGGCGCTCGCGCTCGCGGATGCAGCTGTCATCGAGCCCGCATCCGCGGAACGTATCGCTGCCGCGTGCGTTCCGGAGACGGTCGATCGCGACCGCCTTTGGGTCGAGGCCGCCAACGTCGGCTACCCCATCCTTCCGCTGGTGAAGATGATCTGCGCCGCGGTGTCCGAGCAGGACGCGGCCGTCGTCCACTATGGGGCGACCACGCAGGACATCATGGACACCGCCCTGGCACTCCAGCTGCGTGACGCGGGCGCCCGCTTGATCGCCCTCGTCGACAGGTTCGGCACGGACCTTGCCCGCCTGGTGGAGGACCATGCCACGACCGTCATGCCCGGGCGGACGCACGCCCAGCAGGCGGTCCCGACGACGTTGGGCGCCAAACTCGCGGTCGTCCTCGATGAGCTCACCCGACACCGGGAGCGACTGGTGGACGCGATTGAGGCTGCAGCGGTCGTGTCCCTGTTCGGCGCGGGAGGAACGGGGGCGGGGCTGGGCTCGGACGGTCCGGCAGTTCGGTCGTTGCTGGCGCGGCGACTTCGCCTGGGCGACACCTCGGTCCCCTGGCATGTGGCCCGAGACCGCGTGGTCGGTCTCACCGGAGCGGCCGCGCTGCTGGGGGCCGCCTGTGCGCGGTTCGGGCGCGAGATCATCGACCTCTCCCGGACCGAGGTCGGGGAAGTGGCCGAGGCGGATGGCCTGTATCGCGGTGCCTCCTCGACCATGCCGCAGAAGGCGAACCCCATCTCCTCCGAACTCGCCGTCGGCTGGGGAATCATGGCGACGGCACATCACGACGCGGCGTTGCGGGCCATGGAGGCCGGTCACGAGCGGGCGGCGGGGGAATGGCAGGCCGAGTGGCAAGCAGTGCCTGGCGCGCTCGTCGCGACCGCCGGCGCGCTCGCGGCAGTGGGTGACATCGCCGCCAACCTTCGCGTGTTCCCGGAACGGATGGCCGCGAACCTCGACCTCGACGGCGGCCGGATCATGGCCGAGGCGTACATGTTCGCACTCGCGCCGCACCTCGGTCGCGACCACGGTCACGAGGTCGTGTATGCCGCGGTCCGGCGATCGCGGGCCGAAGGAACCCCCCTACGAGAAGCGTTGCGGCTCAGCCTGACCGACGAGGTCTGGGCCTCGATCGAAAGCCACCTGCCCGAGCCGTCGGCATACCTCGGGACGACCAGCGAGATCTGTCGCACGGCGGTTGCCTCGTGGCGTGCCGCCACGACGCAAGCCAGTTCACCGGCACCTGCTCATCCTGGGCTCCTTCGGGCTCCGGACTCTCACCCACATCAAGGAGAACAACGATGAAGTCCACCAAACGCTGGGTTGTCACATCCGGTGCCGTGCTCATCACGATGGCGATGACGGCATGCAACAGCGAGAGTCCGTCGACCACGGCGTCGACCGGAGGCTCATCTGGGACGGCCGCGGCCAAGTCGTTCACGATCGGGCTGGCGAACCAGCAGGAGTCGGTCACTTTCCCGGCCGCCATCGCCAAGGGCGCCAAGGCCAAGGCGGCGGCGCTGGGGATCAAGGTCGTGGACCTCGACTCTCAGGGTGACCAAGCCAAGCAGGCCTCGCAGGTCCAGGACCTCATCGCCCAGAAGGTCGACGGCATCATCCTGGTCCCGCTCTCGCCCGGTCCCGCGCAGGCACTCGTCGACCAGGCGGCCGCGGCCAACATTCCGATCGGGACCGCGCACGGCTACGTCGGCGCCGACCGCACCGCGGAGAACCCCTACGCCAAGCTGAAGTTCGTCATCACCGAGGATGAGATCGGCGCCGGGGCAACCGCCGGTGACATGGCAGTCAAGGCGCTCTCCGGTGGAGGCAAGGTTGCCGTCATCACCGGTGCCGCGGGCTTCATCGAGAACACCAACCGGGTGACCAAGTTCAAGGCCGCCCTCGACGCCAAGGGCGGCTACACGATCGTCGCGACCCAGCCCGGGAACTGGACCAAGCAGGACGGTCAGAGCGCCTGCCAGAACATCCTCGCCGCCACGCCGGACGTCGGCCTGTTCTACGCGATCTCCGACGACATGGCCGTGGGCTGCGCCGCCGCCGTCAAGTCGGCCGGGTCGAAGGCGAAGATCATCGGCATCGGCGGATCGGCGACCGGCATCGCGGCAATCAAGTCCGGCGAGGTCTATGGCACCGTCTGCTACAAGCCCGAGGACGAGGGTGCGTCTGCCGTCCAGGCCATGTACGACGTGCTGACCGGCAAACTCACCGGCGCGCCGAAGACGAACTTCTACGACACCCCCGGGGTGACCAAGGACAACGTCGACAGCTGCACCCCGCAGTGGTGAGCGAGGAGACCCGATGACTATGACCCCGGACGCACCGTCAACACCGGCGCTCATCGCCGTCGAGGACGTCCACAAGAGGTATGCCAGTGGCACGTATGCCCTTCGCGGTGTGTCGATGGCGGTGCGCCCGGGGTCGGTCCACGGACTCGTCGGCGCCAATGGTGCCGGCAAGTCCACGCTCATCAAGATCCTCTGCGGTGCGCAGGGCGCCAACGCCGGGAACATGCGTTGGAAGGGCGCAGTCGTCGACTGGTCCGCGCCCGCCCAGGCGCTGGCGGCCGGCATGGCGACGGTCCAGCAGAACACCCCACTGGTGCCCACGTTGTCGGTCCTCGACAACGTCTACCTGGCCCGCAAGGAGAGTCCTCGATGGGATGCCGTCGCTCGGCGGGTCCAGCTGACGGAGCTCTCCGAGCGGATGGGCTATGCCATCGACCCGGACGCGACCGTCGCGGACCTGGCCGTCGGCCCGCGACAGATGGTCGCCATCATGGCAGCCCTGTCCCGCAATCCCGATGTCGTCCTTCTCGACGAACCGACGGCCGCCCTGTCCCCGACCGAGCGGGATGTGCTCTTCCGTGCCATCCGCCGGCTGCGCGACGACGGAACCACCTTCGTCTACGTCTCCCACTTCCTCGACGAGGTCATGGACCTGACCGACCACCTCACCGTGCTCCGCGACGGTCGAGTGGTGCTGGACTCTCCGACCGCGCAGATCTCCCAATCCGACCTCGTCACCGCCATCGTCGGCGAACGACTGGCCCGGATGGAGAAGACCACGCGCCCGGCCCACCGGGCGGTGGGCGAGCCGCTCCTCCAGGTGCGCCAACTGGCTTCGGGTACCAAGTTCGGCCCGGTGGACCTGACCGTGCACGCCGGGGAGGTGGTCGGCATCGCCGGGTTGCTCGGCAGCGGCCGCACCGAACTGCTCGAGGCGATCTACGGAGCAGACGGCGCGGCCAGTGGTGAACGCCTGCTCGCGGGGAAGCCACTGGGCGCAACTCCGCGATCGGCCGTCGCCGCAGGACTTGCGCTCGTGCCGGAGGACCGGGCCAAGCAAGGCTTCCTTCGCGATTGGGAGATCTGGCGCAACCTCTCGCTGCCCTACCTGCGTTCGCTGAGCTGGCGCGGGATGGTCCCGATCCGCTCCCGCGAGGAGGCGCTGGCCGACCGGGCCATCGACGACCTCGGCATCAAGGCCGAGAGCAGGGACATGATCGTCGGCGAGCTGTCAGGCGGGAACGCCCAGAAGGTCGTCTTCGCCAAGTGGCTCTACGGGCCCACCCGGGTGATCCTGCTGGACCAACCCTCGGCGGGCGTGGACGTCGGCGTCAAGGCCGAGATCATCCAGCTCGTGCGCTCACTGGCAGACCAGGGGCGCGGCGTCGTCATCGTCACCTCGGAGTTCGAAGAGCTCCTCACCTCCTGCGACCGCATCCTGGTCATGCGTCGTGGCCGGATCGTCGCCGACCGTCCCGCCGCCGACACCGACCTCCACGAGCTGACCGCCCTCGCCAGCGGACTCTGAGAAAGGCCCTCCCGTGTCCTCCACCACCTCGGTCCAGCGCTCCTCCCTGAGCGGCGCGAACTGGCGCAAACCCTTGGCGCCGCGCAATGCAGGGGTCGTCTATGCGCTCGTCCTGTTGGTCGCCATCCTCACGTTCACCTGCTCGGTCCAGGGCCGCCCGAGCTACCTGTCGAGCGTGAACGTCACGAACATCCTCGACCAGTCGGCGCTGATCGCCACGCTGGCCATCTTCATGACGGTCGTGCTCATCACCGGCAACTTCGACCTGTCCGTCGCGTCGACGGCAGCCTTGGCCGGGACGATCGCCCTCAAGCTCATCGACGGGTACGGCGTGGCGGTCGCGGTCCTCGTCGCGCTCGCGGTGGGTGGGCTGGTCGGCCTGGTCAACGGTGTGCTCGTCCAGAAGGTCGGCGTCAATGCGTTCATCGTCACGCTCGGCACGCTGACCGCGGTTCGCGGGATCGTTCAGGCCATTCTCGATGGTCAGAGCATTACGGCTGCCAACACGGCCCTCAACTCGTTCGCGACGGCCCACTGGGCCATGCCCATGTGGCTCGCCGGGGCGATCGGCATCGCGGCGATCGCCGGCGCGGCATACATCGTCGTGCGCAGTCCGGAGCGCGGCAGGAGCATCCTGTCCACCGGGGCACTCTGGTCCGGCGGGATCATCCTCCTGTTGGTGGCCCTGGTGCGGCCCAACCTGCTCAACGTCACCGTCCCGGTCTGGATCATGATCGTTCTGGCGATCCTCACCAGCCTGGTCATGAAATACACCGTGCTCGGGCGCAACCTCTACGCCGTCGGCGGCAACAGCGAGGCCGCGCGGCTGTCCGGGATCGACGTCGACCGCTACAAGATGGGCGCCTTCATCGTCAACGGTGTCGTCGCGGCGCTGGTCGGCATCCTGTATGCCGGCCGCTTCAACTCGGTCGATCCGACCGTCCTCACGGGTGGTGAACTCACGGTCATTGCCGCTGCGGTGCTCGGCGGGACGTCGCTGTTCGGCGGGTCCGGGGTAGTTGCCAAGTCGGTGGTCGGAGCGCTGATCCTCTTCACGCTCAGCAACGGTTTCAACGTCCTCAACATCGGCGCCAACTATCAGAACGTCGTCCAAGGTGGCGTGCTCGTTGCCGCGGCCGCCCTCTACACGGCCACGAGCCAGGGGGAGCGGCGCCAGCTGCGCAGTCGTTTCCGAGGCCGCAGCGGTGGCGCGGTGTCCCCCGGCGGATCGGCTGACGGCGCCCTGCCCGTCGCCCCGTCAGGGGGCTGACGACCTCGTCCCGCGAATGACGAACGGGCCCGACCACAGCTGCGGTCGGGCCCGTTCGTCGTCCCGGGCTGTCGAGCTCAGTCCGGCGGGAAGGACACGGTCGCGCCGGAGGCGATCGACGCGTAGCCGCACTCCACCAGCTGCAGGGTGCGCAGCGCGTCGGCAGCCGTCGTCGGAGCCGGAGCCAAGCCGGCGATCTCGCCGAGCAGTGCCCGCATCGGACCGGCGAAGGCGTCGGGGATCCATCGGCTCGTCACCGGATAGGGCACCCACCCGTCGGTGGGCAGCACGGCACTGTTCAGCTCGACGGTGTCCGGCCGGCCGTGCGGGTAGTCGTAAAGAAGCCCGATCGTGCCCCGGATCGCCCCGTCCGAACCGTCGATGCGGAAGGTCGCGTGCTGGTCGCCCGTGTGGTTCTCGTGGTTGACCTTGACCAGCGCGGAACGTGCCCCCGGAAACGTCAGCGTCGTCAGGGTTCTCGTCTCGCCGACCGCCAGCTGACCCGGGCGTCGGCCCGCGACACAGGTGACCTGCTGCGGGTCACCGAGGACGGCTCGGACGCTGTCGAAGTAGTGGATGGAGTGATACATCAGGTCGAGGCGGGGTGAGTTGACGATCCACGACCACGCCGACCAGTCGGTGATGATGTCCGTGTCGATCGTCATGTGCGTCACCTCCCCGATCCATCCCAGCTCGACCATCGCGCGGGCGGCGGCCATGCCCTCGCCGTAGCGCATCTGCTGGTTGACCACGAGCGACCGGCCGAGGTTCTTGGCCAGGGTGACCAGCTCCCGTCCGACCGTCGAGCTGGTTGCGAGCGGCTTCTGGGCGAGCACGTGCTTGCCGGCCGCCAGGGCCGCTCGCACGATGTCCGGCTGCGCTTCGGGGAAGACCGCGACGTCGACGATCTCGATGGCCTTGTCTGCGAGCATCTCCTCGAGGGTGTAGCTGCGCGGCAGCCCGAACTCCGCGCGCGCCCGCTCGGCCCGATCCGCGTCGAGGTCCGTGATGCCCAGGACGGGCAGGCCGGCAGCACGGTATGCCGGCAGGTGAGCCACGGTGGTGATGGCTCCGGCCCCGACCACCCCTATGCCCCGATGCAGGCCCGGGTCGATGGTCAGGTCGCAGGCCCTGGTGACGGGACGGAACAGATCGATCACAGCAGGAACCTCCGGATCACGGCTGGGCGCGCCGAGAGCACGCCCTTCCCCCATGACACCACTCCGTGATACAACTAGTCAATCGTTTGAACGAAAGTGAGGGCATCGTGGCCCACAACCGAGAGCTCGTCGTCCTGGGCCGGGCTTTTGACGGGTTCGAGCGCTCGTTCGGCGCCCAGCTCGCCGCCCTCGATGGGCTGAGCGCGCGGCACGAGCTGATCGAGATCGGCGAGCTCGAGCGTCGGGTGGTCCACGGGGAGGCGACCATCTCTGGCGAGGCCGACGTGCTGCTCGTCATCACCGACTGGCTGCCGGCCCTCATCGCCGCGGGAGCCGTGCGGCCGTTGGAGCCCCTCTTCGGCGAGCGGGCACCCGACGGGTGGCCAGAGGCATGGGTGCCGGCGTTGCGCCGGCTGCAGGAAGGCCCGAATGGACACAGCTATGGGATCCCCTATCACGACGGCCCGATGCTCTTCCTCTACCGTCGCGACCTGTACGAGGACGATGCCGAGCAGGCCGGATTCGCGGAACGCTTCGGGTACCTGCTGGCCCCGCCGACGACCTGGACGCAGTTCGCCGACCAGGCATCGTGGTTCGACCGTCCCGAGCAGGGCCTGCGTGGGACGGTCCAGGCAGGCTTTCCCGACGAACACAACAACGTCTACGACTTCCTCATGCACCTGTGGAGCCGCGGCGGCGAGCTCGTCACGCAGCAGGGTCGCTCCGGCCTGGACACCCCACAGGCGAGAGCCGCCGTCGAGTTCCTCGCCGACCTGTGGCACGGCCGGTCCGTGGTCGATCCGGCGGCTGCGAGTTGGGACAGCGTTCAGTCGGGGATTCACTTCGCCGATGGGGAAGCGGCGATGATGGTCAACTGGTGTGGCTTCGCAGCGTTGGCCAGCGACCCGGCGTCCCCCACGCATGGGCGGATCGGGTGCGCACCCGTGCCGGGCGACGGCGACCCCGAGCACACCCCGGTGACCATGAACGCCTACTGGGTGCTCGCCGTCCCCGCCGGTGCTCGTGACCCCGAGCGAAGTGCCGAGCTGATCCGACAGATCACGACCCAGGCGATGGATGTCGTCACTGCCCTCTCCGGTGGGTCGGCGACCCGGTTGGACTCCTGGGCCGACCCCCAGGTGGCGGCGCTGGCGCCCTATTACGCGGTCCTTGCCGAGGCACACCGCAACTCTCGGTCGGTGCCCGTCGACGCGCGGTGGCCGCAGATGGCCGGCATCCTCAACGAGATGATGCGTCGGGTCGTCACCGATGGTGCGGGCGAGGCGGCCCTCGCGGCCGCTCATCGCCAGCTCGCGTCCTTGCTCGGCACCCCCTGAGGTCCCCGGGTGTACTTCCTCGTCACCATCCAGACGCAGCTTCCCGCCGACCTCGGCGACGAAGCTCGAGCCGAGCTGCTCGCCGCGGAGGCCGCCGCAGGTTCCCGGCTGCGTCGCGCGGGGGTCATCGAGCACATCTGGCGGCTGCCCGGACGGTTGGCGAACGTCGGTATCTGGTCCGTCCAGTCGGCGGAGGAACTGGACGCCGCGCTTGCGGATCTACCGCTGCATCGCTGGCAGGTGGTGCGAGTGGAGGTCCTCGCCGAGCACCCGTTGTCGCGTCTCAGCGTGGGGGAGCAGTCGACTCCCGGACGATGAGCTCGATGTCCTCGCCAACCGTGACCTCGATCGATTCGCTCACCGAGCGGGTGAGCAGCAGCTCCACCGCCTGCTCGCCGAGGCGGTGCAGGGGCATCCGAACCGTGGTGAGTGCGGGCGCCAGGTAGGCAGCCAGCGGGAGATCGTGCACGGCGACGATACTCATGTCCTCGGGGACGCGTAGATGACGGCGCCGCAGGGTGTCCAAGACCCCAATCGCCGAGGCGACGTTGGCAACGAACGCCGCGGTTGGTCGGACTCCGCGGTCCAATAGCTCGGCCATGGCGAGCGCCCCGCCTGCGGGGGTGTAGTCGGCGCCAACGGCCAGCTCCGGGTCGACGTCAATTCCCGAGGCCCGCAGTTGAGCGCGGTATCCCTTGGCTCGGCGGGCAGCCGTGTCGGCGTCCTTGGGACCGGCCACGTGAGCAATCCTCAGGTGTCCCAAGTTGACCAGGTGCGACACGGCCAGTCGAGCCGCCGCCGCGTCGTCCAGGACGATGTAGCGATTACCGTGCGGGCGTGGGTTCCGGTTGATCATCAACCAGGGCAACTTCTGCTCCAACAGCTGCGCCTGGACCCCGCGTCCCAAGCGACTACCAGCGAGCAGGAGGCCGTCCACCCGACCTGCGCCGAGCATCTCGATGTACTGGTCGCTCGTGGTACGCAGATCCTGGGCCGATCCGGTCACCAGCACGTAGCCATGGGCCAGCGCGGCCTGCTCCGCGCCGGCGATGATCTCGGCATACACGGGGTTGGCGAAGTCGGGAATGAGCATCCCGATCATGGCCGAGCGTGCGGTGCGCAGGCTGCGTGCTGCCGCGTTGGTCCGGTAGCCGAGCTCGCTCACGGCGGCGACCACCCTGGCCCTGGTCTCGTCACGAATAACCAGGGTCGGGTCCTGGTTGACGACTCGGGAGACGATCGCCTTGTCCACCCGAGCACGTTGGGCCACGTCGACAAGCGTGACGCGTCCCGATCGGCGAGGTGGCATAAGCGTTGAGCCTAACGTCGCGCGGTTCCTACCGCCCAGTCGGACCGTGGTCGACCGGGCGGCAGACCGTCAGGAGTTGCTGCCTCGGTTCAGGCGGTGTGCCGGCGGCTGGACGAGTTCCAGCGTGATGTCATCGGGGTCGAGGAAGTAGCAGGTGAAGCCGCCCTCGTTGATTCCGGCCGTGATCGCCTGGGGCGCGGAGATGAAGCGCACGCCGGCCGCTCGGAGCCGCTCGTATTCGGCCCAGGCATCGTGGACGCAGAAAGCAAGGTGGGAGGCGCCCGGCCGGTAGCGGGCGTCGCCGAAGGGCTCGCCGCGTGGGACGAGGTACTCCACGAGCTCGAGATCGTGACTGGACAGCCCACGAGGCTGGCCGGGTACGGCGATCTGGGCGATCCGAAGATCGGCGTCGGGATAGCCCACCAGCCGCCGGGTGTACTCGTTGCGCTGGTCCTGCCGGTGGACGAGGGTCAGGCCGAGCAGATCGGTGTAGAAGGCAACCGAGGCGTCCATGTCGGAGACGGTGAAGGAGAAGTGCCAGACGCCGGCGAAGGCCAGGCCCTGGCCCTGCGCGTCCTGACCGTTGGGCGGCGTCATCGGCCGACAATCGCGTGGATGGCCGCGGCGATGTCCTGCGGCTGCGGGAGGACGGCCGCCGCGAGCTGGCTGGCGGCAGGGATCCGGCTGTCCCGAGCTCCCACCCGACGCGGGGGCGACTTGAGCGGCACGCCGGACTCGACCGCCCGCGCGATGACCTCTGCGCCGAACCCGCCGGTCACGTTCGCCTCGTGGACGACGAGCAATCGCCCGGTCCGCTCGAGGCTCGCGATGACGGCGGACGTGTCGAAGGGGTTGAGCCAGACCGCCTCGATGACCTCGGCCGTGATCCCGGCGCTACTGCAGGCGTCGACCGCCTCTTCGACGGCTCGCGCTTGTTTGCCCCAGGTGACAATCGTGAGATCTTCACCCTCACGGCGAACCCGATGTCCACCGATCGGGGCGACCTCTTCCCCAAGGACGACCCTCGCCTTGTCCCCGGCATACAAGGTGCGGTTCTCAATGACGACAACGGGGTCATCGCTCGCGACGGCTGACCGGGTCAGGTCGTAGGCGTCCTGCGGCAGGGTCGGCATGGCAACCCGGATGCCAGGCACGTGAAGGAGGAGCGCCTCGAGGTTCTGTGAGTGCTGGGCACACGCCCCCGGGGCATTGCCCTGCTGGGTGCGGATGGTCAGCGGCGCGGTGAGTCGACCCTCCGACACGTATCGGACATTGGCAGCCTGGTTGACGATCTGGTCGAACGCCACGAGCATGAAGTCGATCCACATGATCTCGACGATGGGGCGTCGCCCGAACATCGCGGCACCGACCGCCGCCCCCAGCATTGCCGTCTCGGAGATCGGCGTGTCGAAAACTCGGTTCCCGTAGACCTTCTGGAGTCCGCGGGTGACTCCGAAGACCCCGCCGGGGAGGGCCACGTCCTCGCCGTAGAGAATCGCCTCGGGATACTCGTCGAGGCTTCGGGCGAGGGCTGCGTTGATGGCCCCGCCATAGGTGAGCTTGGCG
Organism: Actinomycetes bacterium; assembly: GCA_029552065.1. Taxonomy (GTDB): domain Bacteria; phylum Actinomycetota; class Actinomycetes; order Actinomycetales; family Dermatophilaceae; genus Phosphoribacter. Next base: position 24,505 of record JAKPEG010000109.1, on the reverse strand, counting down.
ACCTCAGGCATAGAGATGCTCCGTCACGGTCATCGGGTCGGTCAAGGGGTCTGCGAGGGCACGCCGCGATGCGGCCGACATCTCGGCGCGGGCGCGACGCTCGACCTCCGCAAGGGCGTATTCGGACGCGCCGGCCGCGCGGAGCCCGCGGGTGAGCCGGACGATCGGTTCATCGGCCTGATCGGCTTCCAACTCGCCCTCTGGACGATAGTGCTGGACATCGCCGATGTAGTGGCCGGTGATCCGGCGGGTGCGCGCCTCGATGAAGCTAGGTCCCAGGCCGTGCTCGGCGTTTCGGACCGCGAGGCCGACCGCGGCCGACACCGTGTCGCAGTCGTTGCCGTCGATTCTCACCGCGGGGATGCCCAGGGCCGTGGCGCGGGCCGAGAGATCGGGATTGCGCACCATGTCGGCGATGGGAGTCAGCTCGGAGTACTTGTTGTTCTCGCAGACGAAGATCACCGGAAGGCTCATCGCAGCAGCGAGGTTCATGGACTCTGCGACGGCACCCTGATTCATGGCGCCGTCACCGAAGACCGTCATGGCGACCCGCCCGGATCCGTCGTAGCGGGCCGCGAGAGCAGCGCCGACCGCGAGTGGGGCACCGGCACCGACGATCGAATTCTCGCCGTGGAAGCCGTACTGCGGAGCGGAGAAGTGCGCCGAGCCCCCACGGCCACCGTTGACCCCCGTGCGTCGATACAGGAGCTCGGCGAAGATTGCTCGCGACGGGACTCCTCGAGCGAGCGCCCAACCGTGGCCTCGGTAGGTCGTGAAGAGTGCGTCCTGGCGCCGCAGACACCGGGCGGCACCCACGGGAATGGCTTCCTGGCCGTTCTCGAGGTGGACCGAGCCCACGATCTCGCCGGACAGCCGTAGCTCGTAGACCTTCTCTTCCAGTGCGCGGATACGCCACATCGCGTGGAGGTTGGCGAAGAGTTGCCGCTGGTTCATGCAGGTCTCCCTGTTGCGGTGATGGTCATCAATCCATCTCCAGTCCGCCGTCGACGTTGACTGCTTGCCCGGTCACGAAGGACGCGAGATCGCTTGCCAGGAACGCCACAACTGCCGCCAGCTCAGCGGGTTGCCCGATCCTGCCCATCGGTGTTCTCGCGCCGAGTTCGTCGAGGTAAGCCCGGCCCGCCCCTGGACCGAACTCTCGGTCGCGGTCGGCCATGATCCCGTTCCACATGGCGGTCATGAAGACCCCGGGGCAGACGGCGTTGACCCTCACGGTCGGGGCGTAGGCCAGTGCCGCCGACTTGGTGAGGGACAACAGGCCCGCCTTGCTCGCGGCATAGTGCATCGCGTTCGGTCGACCGGACCTCCCCGCGACCGACGCGATGGTCACGATGCTTCCCCCGCCTGCGGTGACCATCGCCTCGGCGGCCGCGCGGGTCGTGTGGAACACCCCCGTGAGGTTGACGTCGATGATCCGACGCCAGTCGTCATCGGACACTTCCTCGGGAGGCTGGGTGCGCATCACCCCCACGGCGTTGACCACGATGGAGACGGCGTTCCCTCCAGCGAGCTTCGCTGCGTCCGCGACCACATCGCGACATCCGGCGGGCACCGACAGATCTGCGTGCAGCGCGTGGGCGGTGCCCAGCTTCGCCACTCGCTCATGTGCGCCGTCAAGGGCGGCACCGGGCAGGTCAGCAAGGATCACCGTTGCGCCGCAACGGGCCAGCATCTCCCCACACGCAGAGCCCAGCCCCCCACCACCACCGGTGACAAGCGCGGCCCGACCCTCGAGGTCGATAGCGCCAGGAAGCGCGTGACTGCCCACCGTGGTCTCCGGTCGTCGCATTCAATCGTTTGAATGATATTAGCCAAGGGCCCAGGGCAGGTCAAGCTTGCGGCCGTGTCGATCACGCCGGCCCGCGACCGTTGGTCGGGGTCGACGGCGCCCGGCGCCGAGAAGTTGGCGGACTATCGGTCCCGGGACACCACCGTCGAGGGATCCGGTAGGCCGGTGTCCGTTTCCGGGCCAGGAGGGGCTAGGAGAGCGGGTTCCAGCGCACCGAGAGGACGAGGCCGGCCAGGACGAGCAGGGCGGCCACCGCTGAGAAGTAGGCGGTGATCTCGATGTGCTCCTGCTGGAGGATCACGTCGCGCGGCAGGTCGTGGAGCACCTGGGTGAGTTGGCCGGCGTCGGCGGCCGAGTGGTAGGACCCGCCGGTCGTCGCCGCCACGGCTCGCAGGGTCGGCTCGTCGACGACGAGGAAGTTGCGCGGCACCGTGCCGCCGCCGAGGCCCTGGTTGCCGGGGCTTCCCGGACCGGTCTCCCCAAAGGCGTCCCCGCCGAGCTGGGCGGCCGAGCACACGAGCGAGGTGGGATTGGCCGTGCCGAAACCGATGGGATAGACCCGGATCCGGCGCTCCGCGGCGATTGTCGCAGCGTCGACCGGCAGCACCCCGCGGGTGTTGGCACCGTCGGTGAGCAGGACGACGATGTCGGACACATAGCCCTCTGAGGCACCGGGCGGCGGCGTGGTCGGCATCGCGGGAGGCGCCGTCGTGCGCCCGTTCTGGCCACTCGGGGTGGGCACGTCGCCCACCGGGTCGACCTGCGGATTGACGGCGGCGATCGCGTCGACCGAGGCGAGCACGGCCGCACCGATCGCCGTCCCGCGGCCCGTGGCGACCGAGTCGAGTGCGGTGAGCAGCGTGTCGCTCTCGGTCGTCGGCGGCACGACGAGCGCGGCGGAGCCGGAGAAGACGACCAGCCCGATCCGTGTCCCCGCGGCTTGGTCCTCGACGAAGGACCGGACGGCCGACTGCGCCGCCGCCAGCCGGTTGGGCGAGACGTCGGTCGCACACATCGAGCGGGATACGTCGAGCGCGAGGATGATCGAGGTCCGCGACTGGGGCACCGCGACCATCGCCTGCGGTCGGGCGACGGCGAGGGCGAGCAGGGCGGTCGCCACGAGGAGCAGGGCCACCGGCAGGTGGGGTCGCCAGCGCGCGCGGGGCGGCAGGGCAGCCCGGACGAGATCGAGATCGGGATGGCGCACGGCATACCGTCGACGGCGGCGCAACTGCCGCAGGTATGCCGCGAGCAGCACCACCGGGAGCGCGAGCAGGGGCAGCGCGAGCGGCCAGGCGAAGGACACCTAGACCACCCGCCCCGTCCGCGCGACCGAGATGCCGGCACCGGCGACGAGCAGGAGCAGGGCTGCCGCGGCGACAAGGGCGCCGACGTCGGTGCGCACCTGGGTCGTCGTGAGCTCGAGGTCGACCTGGCCGTAGACGTCGGCGAGGGTCGCGGCGTCCGGGGCACCGAGGTAGTGCCCGCCGGTGGTCTCGGCCACCTCGCGCAGCACGGTCTCGTCGAGGGTCGTCGAGGTGGTGAAGCCGTCGACCTGCACGGTCGTGCCGTCCGGGGACCCGAGCCCGACCGTGTCGATCCGCACGCCGGCCGTGCCGGCCAACCGGGCGAGCGCGAGCGGGTCGATCCGCGAGGTGTCCTCCCCGTCGGAGACCAGGACGATACGCGCGGAGCCGAAGTGGCCGATGTCGAGGTCGTCGACGCCCGAGCGCAGCTGCTCGTCGGTGATCTTCACCTTGCCGCCGGAGATGGCCTGGAGCGAGGCATAGATGCCCTGGCCGAGCGAGGTGCCACCCTGGGCCTTGAGCCGCCCGAGGGCGGCGAGCACGTCGGCCTGGGTGGTCGTCGGCGCCTGGAGGACCACCCCGCTGTCGGCGAAGGACACGACCCCCACCCGGATCGTCGGCGGCTGCGCCTGGACGAAGGAGCTGGCCGCCGCCCGGGCCGCCTCGAGCCGGCTGGGAGCGAGGTCGGTCGCCCGCATGCTCGTCGAAGAGTCGATCGCGAGAATCACCGTGCCCTCGCGGTGCAGGTCCCCGACGGTGGCCTGCGGGCGCGCGGCCGCGACGACGAGCAGCGCGAGGGCCCCGAGGAGCAGACCGCCGGTGAGCCGGCGGGAGGGGACTGCCGAAGACCCGAGACCCAGCTCGCCCAGGGCGCGGCGCCGCAGCGCCCGACGCGCGCGCAAGCGCCGCTCGGCGAGGACGAGCGCGGGCACGAGCAGCAGCCCGAGCAGCACCCACGGCCAGGCGAAGGTCATCGGTGCCACCTGCCTCGCAGGTGGGCCATCCGCACGAAGGCCGCGACGAGATCCTCGTCGGTCGACACGACGTGCAGCGGTATGCCGGCCCGCGCCACGGTCTCGACGAGCCGCTGCTGCCGGGCGATCGTCAACTCCCGCAGCCGTTTCCGGAAGACCGGGTCGCCGGTATCGACGAGCACCTGCTGCCCGGTCTCGGCGTCCTCGATGGCGACGAGACCGGCATCGGGCAGGTCGCCCTCGGCCGCGTCGACGACCTGGACGGCGACGACCTCGTGCCGGCGGGCGAGCAGCGTGAGCGAACGCTCCCAGCCCGGCCGGGTGACGAAGTCGGAGACGACGAAGACGAGCGAACGGTGCCGCGCCATCCCGGCGACGGCGCGCAGGACCGGCCCGAGGTCGGTGGGCACATGCGAGGGCGGCGGGTCCGCCAGCAGGGCACGCGCGATGGCGAGCACCTGGGCCCGCCCGTGCCGCGGGGGGATGGTCACCTCGACCCCATCGCCGAAGAGCACCGCGCCGACGCGGTTGCCCCCGCGGGCGAGGACGAGGGCGAGGGTCGTGAGCAGGTCGGTCGCGGCCCGGCGCTTGGGTCGGGCGGCCCGGCCGAAGCCCATCGAGGAGGACCGGTCGAGGACGAGCCAGGCGGTGAGCTCTCGGTCCTCGGCATAGGTGCGGATGTGCGGCACGTCGGTGCGGGCGGTGACGTTCCAGTCGAGGTGGCGCAGGTCGTCGCCGGGCTCGTATTCGCGCAGGTCGCGCAGGTCCACGCCTTCGCCGCGCAAGAGCGTGCGATAGTCGCCCTGCAGGCGCCCGTCGAGGCGTCGCAGGACCTGCCACTCCAACCGCCGCAGGAGTCGCTCGGGGGTGTCGGGACGGGCCGGCGCGGCCCCGCCCGCGCTCAACTCGGTCGCTGGTACCACGCGGGATCCACGGTGGGCGGAACGACCGGGGTATGCCGTTCACGCAGCGGTTCCTGCGGGACGGGGACGGCGGCGAGGATCGGGCCGAGCAGGTCGTCGGCCGACACGTCGTCGGCGAGGGCCTCGTAGGTGAGCACCATCCGGTGCCGCAAGACGTCGGGCGCGAGCTCGCGGGCGTCCGGCGGGATCACGTAGGTGCGCCCGCGCAGGTAGGCCAGAGCCCGGGCGGCCAGGACGAGGTTGATCGAGGCGCGCGGGCTGGCGCCGAAGGAGACGTAGCGAGCCAGCTCGGGCAGGCCGACGCTCGCCGGATCGCGGGTCGCGGTGGCCAGCGACACGGCATACCCGATGATCGCGGGGTCGACGTAGACCCGGTCGACGGCGGCCTGCAGCTCGCGCAGTCCGGCGGCGTCGAGCGCGGCCGTCGGCGGCGGGACGGAGCCGATCATCCGGTGCACGATGACGAATTCCTCGTTGCTCGAGGGATAGCCGACGAGAACCTTGAGCATGAACCGGTCGACCTGCGCCTCGGGCAGCGGATAGGTGCCCTCGGACTCGATCGGGTTCTGGGTGGCCATGACGAGAAACGGATCGGGCGCGGCGAAGGTCTCCCGCCCGATCGTCACCTGCCGCTCCTGCATGACCTCGAGCAGCGCACTCTGCACTTTGGCCGGGGCCCGGTTGATCTCGTCGGCGAGGACGAGGTTGGCGAAGACCGGCCCGAGGGAGACTTGGAAGTCGCCGGTCTGCTGGTTGTAGATCCGGGTCCCGACGACGTCGGCCGGCACGAGGTCGGGGGTGAACTGGATCCGCTTGAAGTCCACCCCGATCGCCTGGGCGAGGGTCTTGATCGCCATCGTCTTGGCCAACCCCGGCACGCCCTCGACGAGCAGGTGACCCCGGGCGAGCAGCGCGACGAGCATCCGCTCGAGCAGCTGGTCCTGCCCGACGATCGTCTGTTTGACCCGGTAGAGGGTGTGCTCGAGCGGATGCGCGTCCGGCTCCGGCGGCGCGGCCGGCGCGGGCACCGGATCGCTCGGGCGCGCGGTCTCGGGCGGCGGGGCGACGGTCATGGGCTGCTCCTGCTGCTGAGGGGGACGTGGGTCAGATGGCCGGCCCGCCGGCGGCGCCGCCTGCGGTGGCGATGGGGACGGCGAAGCCGATCCCGACGAAGAAGGGCTGCTTGGCCGGGTTGGCCAAGGCGGTCACGATCCCCACGACCCGCCCCTGGCGGTCGAGCAGGGGTCCGCCGGAGTTGCCCGGGTTGACGGCGGCGTCGAACTGGATGAGGTCCTCGAGCGTGCCCCCGGCGGCGAGGTCGATGGTCCGGCCGGTGGCCGAGACGACGCCTGCGGTGAGCGAGGCGGTGAGGCCGAGGGGATGGCCGACTGCGAAGACCGGGTCGCCCACCCGCACGCCGCCCCCGAGGGTCGCCGGGGCGATCACCTGGGGGGTCGCGTCGGGCACGAGGACGGCGATGTCGGTCTCCGGCTTCGCGGTCTGCACCGAGGCCCTGGCATGCGTGCCGTCGGCGAAGATCACGGTGATCCGCGCGGCTCCGGCGACGACGTGGTTGGCGGTGAGGATCCGTCCCGTCGCGTCGACGACGACACCCGCCCCGAGGCCGTGATCCCCCGGCGCCGCTGTCGCCGAGCCGGTGGCCGGCGTGGAGTCGGTCTGGATGACCACGAGACTCGGCCCGATCGCCTGGTATGCCGCGCTCGCGTCGCTCGGCGCTCGGGCCGCCTGGTCGACGGCCCTGGTCGCAGCCGACGCCGCTGCCGAGGCGAGGGCCGACGCGGACGGGGGTGGCGGCATACTGCGCACCTGGACGAGGGCTGTGACTGCCAGGCCGAGACACACCGTGAGGACGAGGCCGAGCACCCACCACCGCCGCACGAGGGTCAGCCCACGCCCGCCGAGCCACTGCAGCCGCGAGGGCTCGGGTGGAGCCGGTGCCGGAGGCGGCGGCGTCGGGCGTGGCGGCAGCGGGGCCATTGACCGAGGGTATGCCGTGTGCCCGGCGGCGTCGTCACCTCTGCGCGCATTCATCGGTTCCTCACAGGTTCGTCCGCCGGCCCGCCGGCCCCCTCAGCCCTCGTCGTCCTCCGGTTCGGGCGGGGCCTGCGCGCCGGCGCGTTCGTCCCGCTCGGCCCAGTCGAGCAGGGTGTCCAGCCGGTATGCCGTGTCGTCGATGCCCGCGTGCAGGTCGCCGAGCGCGGCATAGCGGGCGGGGACGGTGGCGAGGGTGAGTTCGCGCGGCTGCACGTCGGGGACCTCCTCCCACCGGATGGGGGTCGACACGGTGCCGTCGGGCACGCCACGCACCGAATAAGCCGAGGCAATCGTGTGGTCGCGGGCGTTCTGGTTGTAGTCGACGAAGACGACGTCGTCGGGCCGGTCCTTTCGCCACCACGTGGTGGTGACGTCGGACGGCATACGTCGCTCGATCTCGCGGGCGAAGGCGAGCGCCGCCCGACGCACGTCGGCGAAGCCCCACTCGGGCACGATCCGCACGTAGACGTGCAGCCCGTTGCCGCCGGAGGTCTTGGGGAAGCCGGTCATCCCCAGCTCGTCGAGCACCTCGTGGACGACGTCGGTCACGGCCCGCACGCGGCGGAAATCGCACTGCGGCATGGGATCCAGGTCAATCCGCCATTCGTCCGGGCGGTCGACGTCGGCCGCCCGGACATTCCACGGGTGGAACTCGACGGTCGACATCTGCACCGCCCAGATCACCGACCCCAGCTCGGTCACCCGCAATTCGTCGGCCGTGCGCCCCCACCGCGGGAAGGACAGCCGCACGGTCTGCAGCCAGGGCGGCGCGCCGTGCGGGATCCGCTTCTGGTGGACCTTCTCCCCCGCCAACCCCTCCGGGAATCGATGGAGCATGCACGGCCGGTCGCGCAGGGCCCGGACGATGCCGTCGCCCACCGCGAGGTAGTAGCGCGCGAGGTCGAGCTTGGTCCAGCCGTGCGCGGGGAAGTAGACCCGGTCGGGGTTGCTCACCCGGACGATGCGCTCGCCGACGGTGAGTTCGACGGCGGGGCTGGTCCCCTTGGCGGCCATCCCCGCACGTTATCCCGGCTGCCGTGCGGCTCGGCATAGGGGAAAGCCCAGGAAAGCCCGGGGGACAGCACGAGCGGCCGCCAGCAGGGGGTCCGGCAGCCGCTCGTGGTCTGTGGGGGAGGTCAGTCCCGCATTTCTTACTCTAGCGCGTTGACCTCGTCGGTGATAGCCGACACGGCCTCGGGGCCGATCATCCCGCCGGCCATCATCACGGCCTGCTCGGCCGGCATGACCGCGGCCATCTCGAGCATCGGATTGGAGGTGAGGCCCGGGGCGTGCTTCTCCATGATCTCGACCACCACAGGGTCGGTGAGCAGCTCGCCGAGAGTGGTGATCGACAGGTCGTACTTGGCCATGGTCCCGCACCTTCCGTACCCGGGTTACCGATGGGTACGAATCCTGCCGCACCCGCGTGGCAAACGCAAAGGCAGCGCGGAGGCCGCCGTATGCCGCGTGCTCAGGACTGCAGCTGGATGGTCTGCCAATTGGCGGGGAAGGGCTGCTTGCTCCCGTCACCCCGGGCCGGATTGCTCGAGTACATCCCGTAGCTGTCCGCCCCCGGCACCCGGTCGCTGAGGTCGAAGTTCACCCCGAGGACCGTGCGGGCGCCCACCGGGCCGGGGATCTTGGTCGCCGACCAGGGAATCCGCGCCTCGACCCGGTAGCCGCCGGACACGAGCGCCACCCAGGCGGTGGCCGCCGGTTCGACCGCCCCGACGGCGAAGCCGCTGCCGGGGTTGGCCGGGTTAATCCGGTTGACGACCACCTCGGCGGCGCCCGGAGCGGCGGGCACCCCGATGATGTAGTGCCCGTCGGCCGGACCGATCCGGTCATTGGCACCGAGCGCCCGCGGGTCCGGACCGAGCTCGAAGCTCACCGAGTCGCCGATGAACCGCTTGCTCGGCGTCGGCTGGTCGGCCGGAGTGACCACCGGGTCGGTGACCTCCGCGAGCAGGTAGAGCGCGTCCTGGTCCCACATCGCCCGCCAGCTCGCCGACACCCCGCTCGCCGAATAGCCCGTGCCCGTCCAGATCCGCACGGTGCACGGATAGGTGGCCCGGCCGGACCATTCGCCGATCTGTCCGTCGACCGTGGCCGTGCCCGACCGGGCGGTGAACACGGGGGCAGTGAGGACGACCGGCGTCGGCGAGGTCTGCCCGGGCCCGGGGGGCGGCGTGGGAGTCGGCCGCTGGCTCCACAGGTAGCCCCCGGCGAGAGCCGCCACGAGAACCGCCGCGCCCACGGCATACGGCCAGGTCCGCCGTGGCGGTGGCGGAGGTGCCGTCGCACCCCCACCGGGCGGCGAGTATGCCGTCTGGCCGGCGGGGGGCGGGGCGTAGGTGGGCCGCTGTTGGGCCGCCCACGGCGGGTTCGCGGGTGGTGCCGGGCTCGGCGGAGGGGCCGCGGCAGGCAACGGTTGGGTCGGGGGTGCGGTGGGGACCGGCTGCGTGGGCACGGGCGTTGCCGCGGGCGCCGGCGGGGGTGTGGACACCGGTGTGGCAGCGGGCGCCGGTGGGGGTGGGGGTGGCAGGACGGGGGCGTGGGCCGCGCCCGCCACGGGGGTCACCGCCGTCGCCGGCGGCAGGTCGAAGATCCGCCCGTCGCGCGCCCGCAGGTAGAGCACCGGCGTGCCCCACTCGACGTCGTTGTCGGAGGCGAAGACGCCGAGCCGGGCCTGGGCCAGCGCCGCGTCGATCGGGTAGTTGTCGGCGAGTGCGGCGTAGAAGTCCTGCGAGAACAGTTGCGCGGCAACGTCGGTGATTTCGAACTGCATGGCCACGACGGCCGGCAGGCCTTGCTGGACGAGCGCCTGGGCGACCCCCGAGAACGGATCCGTGCTCGACTGACGGGCACCCTCGCAGGCGTTGAGGACGGCCAGGCGCAGGGTGCGGAAGTCGTGCAGGAGGGTGCCGAGGTTGCCGCCGGAGACGAGATGGCTCTGGCCCTGCCCGTCCTCGAAGGCGAGCATCCCGTCGCCGGCGACCGGGTCGAAGCCCCCGTGGCCGATGAAGTGCAGGACGTGGTAGTCGGCGCGGCGCAGGGCCGACCGGAGGCCGGCCAGGGTCGCGCCGGGCAACGGGTCGACGACGACGAGGCCACGGTCGTGCAGGCCCTGGAGGGCTGCGGTCACCCGCGCGACCTCGGCGGCCGTGTCGAGGGTCGCCAGGGTGCTCGGGCTGCTCACCGCGAGCAGGACGCGAAGCGGCGGGGTAACGGTGAGCGGGGGGACCTCGCGCGGCAGGTCGAGATAGCGGACGATCGGGGTCTGCCCGGACAGGACGAGAAAGCGGCCCAAGCCGGTGGCGTAGAGGTACTCCCAGGGGACGTCGCCCAGCGAGGGAACGTCGGTGAGCCGCAGCCTGATCCGCAGACCCTTGTCGAGGGACTCGGCCTGGTCGAGAGAGCGCCGGAAGCAAGTGCCGACCTCGCCGGCGAAGACCGCGTCGTAGAGCTTCGTGCCGAAGTCCTGGGCCGTGCGTTGCTGCGCCGAGTCGAGGGCCCGCACCCCCGAGCGGGTGCGGCCGAGCTTGAGGATGACGTTCTCCAGGTCGACGCCGCCGACCGGCATACGGATCGTCGCCGAGGCCTCCCCCTTGGGCGAGTCGAGCACCCTCGCGAGGAAGGCGCCATCGGCCGCGGGCGAGAGCTCGAGGTCGAAATCGAGGTAGTCCGGGGTGCGGGGCATCTCGTCCTTCTCTCTCAGCCGGCCAGCTCGAGGCGCAGGTCCGGGTGACCGTAGTAGACGTAGGCGAGCGGGGTGGTCTGGGTGTGTCCGGGGATCTGGGAGAAGCGGGCTCGCAACCGCCGCAGGGCCTCGCCGACGGTGAGCCCGTCACCGAGGGTGTAGCGGTAGAAGTCGACGGCCATGTCGCGGGCCAGTTCGTCGTCGACCGACCACAGGGGTGCGACGAAGCCGCGAGCACCGACGGACAGGAAGGCCCGAGCCAGTCCTCCCTGGTCGCCGAGCAGATCGGTGCCCGACTGGGCGAGCTGGCAGGCGTTGAGGAAGACGAGAGGTGCTCCAGCCTCGGCCAATTCCCCTCCCAGGACGACGAATTCGTCGATCCGCAGGGCCGAGTCGGACAGCACGATGCCGTTGGACGCGGGATCGTCGGGATCGACGCCGCCGTGGCAGGCCACGTGGAGGACCTCGGTCGCCACCGGACCCGCGGCATCGGCGAGCCGTCCACCGAGGAGCTCCGTGAACTCCTCGAGGGTCGCCGACAACCGGACGCAGGGGTAGCTCTCGCCCAGGGCCTCGCCCTCCTGCTCCGCGAAGGGCAGGGCCCGGGTCCCGTTGCGCGAGTGGTAGTCACCGACGACCAACGCCACCCGCCGGACCTGTATGCCGTGCTCGGGCGCCACCGGCGGGCGCCGGGCGCCATCCGGGGCCAGCGGCCCCGCGGGGGTCCAGCGCCCGACCTGGCACTGGGCGCCGAGGACCTGGGGGGCGAACTCGTCGACGAGGGTCCGGTCGATGATCCAGGCCTTCTCGGTCGAAGCCAGCTCCCACGGCACATGCGGTTCGGCCGCAACGAGCAGGACGCGAGGGACCCGACCCTCACCCTTCGCCACCAGCCAGACCGTCGTGAGCGCGGTCCAGAAGGCCACCGGGGTCGCGCCGGAGATGGTCCGGGCGATGCCCTGGATGCGGTCCTCGGCCGCAGCGGTGCCGTCGGCATCGCTGACGACGGCCACGGCCTTCAACGCGAAGGCCTGGGCATTGCCGGTCGGCAGCTCGGTCGCCACCGGCTCGTCGGGCAGGTCGAGCGGATGCGGGCTCGTGAAGGTCCAGACGAGCCGCCCCGGCCGCGCGCCCTCGGCGATGGAGACGGTGAGGTCGACGGCGGCCGTCTGGTCGGCGTCGATGTCCGCGTCGGCGAGCGGCAGATCTCCCCCGGTGATCGAGGGACCGGCGGTGGGATCGGGGCGCACCACGACGTCCCGCCACGACCGGCCCAGAATGGTGCCGGCCACGGCATACTCCACCTCGACCCGGCCCCGCCAGAACTCGCCGTCTATCGCAGGGGCGACGAGCGGGATCCGCACGCTCGCGCTGAACAGGTCGTCGCGCGGGAGGACGAGCGCGCGTTTCACCCCGGAGGGGGCGGTGAAACCGTCGGCGACCACCTGCACGGTGAGCTCGACGAAGCGCCTGCGCCGGGGCAACGAGAGGGTCATCGGTGAGTCGGACGGCTTGTTCGAGCGTTCGCCGAGACCGACGTCCACCTCGAAGGCCGCACCGGGGGCGACCTCGGCGGGCACGTCGACCCGCGGATGCACCACCCGCTCGCCCCCGTTCCTGCCCGTCGGGCCGGAGGGCGTCGGGACCGACGTGGGCTCGGCGGAGCTTGCCGTGGGGGCGGGCGCGGTGGGCGCGGTGGGCGCAGGCGGTGAGATCGGCGCCGGGGATGCCGGGGCAGCTGGGGCCGGGAAGTCGATCCGTCGGGTCACCCGCCCGGACAGCGGGCCCGGGGAGCCGGCGTAACCGATCGCGGTGGCCCCGTGGACGACCACGCCGACGAAGGAGCCGCCGCGCACCCGAGGGTCGGTCGCGTCCGCCGCCTCCGTCGGGAGCCGCCCCGCCGTGTCGAGCAAGGCCCCGAGGGTGGCCGCCGGGGCGGCAACGGCGAGCAGCCGACCGAGGACGGCGAGTGGCACGGCATACCAGCGGAAGGTCGGCGAACCGTCGGCCGCGGCACGGCGCACGACTGCCAGCCGGTCGCCGGGCAGGTCGGTGACCGCGGTGCGGGCCTGCTCGACGGAGAGGTTCGCGTCGAGCACGAGGACGGCTTCGAGCATGGGGAGCTGCTCCTTCGGGCTGACTCCCTGAGGAGTCGTCCGGCGTTACCCCTGATACGCCTGATACGCGAGCGTAGAGCCCCGAGCCCCCGCGTGGGTCCTCTTTTCGCGGCCGGGCAACCGCCCCGACGACACCCCGGCCCGGGGGTCAGCGCAGGAGGGCCTCACGGCGGGCCGCCCGGCGCTCGGCCTTGCGTTGACGCCGACGGGCCGCGGACTCGCGCACGGCGTCGCCGACGATCCGGGCCCGGCTGCGGTCGGGCTCCTTGTTGGGGACGGCGTAGTAGAAGACCTTGGCCCAGGCCGAGGCGATCTGCCGCGGATAGGAACCCGTGACGTAGTGCAGGCCGTAGCGCTGGCAGATCTCGCGCACCCGCGGGGCGACCTCCGCATAGCGGTTGCTCGGCAGGTCGGGGAAGAGGTGGTGCTCGATCTGGTGGCTGAGGTTGCCGGACATGAAGTGCATGAGCCAGCCGCCGGAGATGTTGGCCGAGCCGAGCATCTGGCGGACATACCACTCGCCGCGGCTCTCGCCCTCGATCGAGTCGTAGGCGAAGGTGTCGACGCCGAAGGGGAAGTGGCCGCAGAGGATGATCCCGTTGGACCACAGGTTGCGCACGACGTTGGCCACGGCATTGGCCGCAAGCGTGGGCACGAAGTTGGGGCCGGAGAGCAACGGGTGGATGAGGAAGTCCTTGCTCACCTGGCGCCAGATCTTGCGCAGGAGCAACTGCACCCGCTCGCGGCCCTCTTCGCGCGGGATGACTCCGGTGATGACGTCGTGCAGCCGCAGGTCGTAGGACGCGATGCCCCACTCGAAGAGCAGGGCGTTGGCGAAGCTGTAGAGGGGCTGGCCGAGCGAGGAGAGCTTCCACGGCTGGTCGGCGTCGACGCGCATGATGCCGTAGCCGAGGTCGTTGTCGCGGCCGAGGACGTTGGTGTAGACGTGGTGGATCTCGTTGTGCGACTCCTTCCACTGCGCGGCCGGGGACACGTGGTCCCAGTCCCAGGTCGTCGAGTGGATGGCCGGGTCGCGCATCCAGTCCCACTGCCCGTGCAGGACATTGTGCCCGATCTCCATGTTGTCGATGATCTTGGCGATCGACAGCCCGGCCGTTCCGAGCAACCACGCGGGCGGGAACCCGGAGAAGAGCAGGACCGCGCGGCTGCTCAACTCGAGCCAGCGGTGGACGGCGATCGTCCGGCGGATGTATGCCGCGTCGCCGGCTCCTCGGGAGTCCATGACCTCCTGGCGCAGCTCGTCGAGCTCGCGCGCGAGGGCCTCGACCTGGGCGCTCGTGAGGTGGGCGGTGGGGTCGGGTTTGCCCGAGGGCTTGGGGTGCAGCACCCGTTCGTGCCCGACGGTGGCGCGCAGGTGCGGGTCGAGACCGGTGAGCGACTCGACGGGGGGCAACTCGAGCGGGACGGTGCCGGCGAGGGCGCCGCTGCTCTTGGGGCTGCTCTGGGGTGCGCCCAGGGAGTTGCCCGGGCTGTCGGTCGCAGGTGAGTGCGGCTCGGCGACGAGGGTCATCGGGGCAGGCTCCTCAGTGCTCGATCTCGCACGCGCCGGCGGCGGCCGACACGCAGGTCTGGACGGCGACACCGTCGCCCGGGGCGGCATACGTGAGGTCGCCGGTGCGCAGGTCGCGGACGACGCCCTCGCGCAGCGGCAGGACGCACTGGTAGCACACGCCCATCCGGCAACCGTGCGGCAGGAGGACTCCCGCTTCCTCGGCGACCTCGAGGATCGGCCGGCCACCATCGGCCTCGACCGTCGTGCCGGTGCGGGTGAAGCTCACCCGGCCACCGGCGCCGGTGGCCTGCAGGTGCGGCCGGAAGCGCTCGACGTGCAGACGCTGGGTGAGCCCGGCGTCACCCCAGTGGGCCTGGCAGGCGTCGAGCATCCCACCCGGACCGCAGGCCCACACCTCCCGCTCGCGCCAGTCGGGAACCAGTCGGTCGAGGTCGGTCGCGAGGTCGAGCATGCCGTCGGTGTCGGTGTGCAGGACGGTGAGGCGCAGTCGGCCGGTGCCGGCCAGCTCGCGCAGCTCGTCGGCGAAGATCACGTCGCGCGGGGTCGGTGCCGAGTGGAGGAGGACGACGTCGGGCAGCTCGTCGGCGTGGTTGCGCAGCATTCCCATGACGGGCGTGATCCCGCTGCCGCCGGTGAGGAAGAGAACCTTGGCCGGTCGCGTGGCCGGGAGCACGAAATCGCCCTCGGCCTGCCCGAGATGCACGAGCGTGCCGGGGGTGAGCGACCGGACGACGAAGGTGCTCACGAGGCCGTCGGGGATCGCCTTGGTCGTCACGGTGACGAGGCCATCGGGCCGGTCCGCTCGCGAGGTGAGCGAGTAGGTGCGCCAATGACGCACTCCGTCGATGTCGACCCCGAGCCGTAGGTACTGGCCGGGGATGTGTCCCGCCCAGTCGGCTCCGGGTCGGATGGTCACGGTGACAGCGTCGGGGGTCTCCCAATGGATGCCCTCGACCCGCCCGGCCAGCGGCGCACCCGCGTGCAGCGGACGCAGGACGTCGAAGGTGTCCGACGGGAGGAAGGTCGCGCCCAGGGCGTCGGCGACCCGCCAGACGCGCGCACGGAGACGGTGCCCCCGCGGCGGGGCGACGGTGAGGGACATGCACCCATTCTTCCGCAAGCACTGGCTAGAAAGGTCGTGCCCCGACGTGAAACACTCCACATGTTTTGTGCGTACGAGACAAAAGAAGGGGTATGCCGTGCCCGCCACCCGACGCATGTCCCCGCCCGCCCTGCCCTCGCTGCCGCCCTCGCTCCCGCCCCCGGTCGAGCCCGCCGCGTCTCGACAGGTCCGGCTGGCCGACTCCTCGGGATCGGCGCTGGGTGGTGAGGTCGTCGAACGCTTGCGGGAGGTCGTCCCTCGGGTGGCCGACGAGACGGTGACGACGATCACGCACGAAGTCCCCAGCTATGCAAGGCCCTTCTCCGAGGCGATGGGCCAACGGATCCGCTCGGCGGTCGAGGTGGCCCTGCTCAACTTCCTCGAGCTGGCCCGCGTGGGCAGCGGGGCCGATCCGGCCGAGCCGATCGCACCGAGCACGGCCGCGGCATACGAGCTCGGTCGGGGGGAGGCGCGCAGCGGAAGGTCCCTCGATGCACTGCAGGCGGCATACCGGATCGGTGGGCGGGTGTCCTGGCGGGGGCTCTCCCGCGAGGCGGTGGCCGCCGGGGTGCCGGCGGGGGCGCTCGGGGGTTTCGCCGAGCTCGTCTTCGCCTACATCGACGCGTTGTCGGCCGCGAGCATAGCCGGGCACGCCGACGAACTCGCGAGCGCGGGCCGGGCACGCGAGCGCTACCGCGAGCGGTTGGCCGAGCAGCTCGTGCGCGGGGCCGAGGAGGCCGATCTGCTCGCGGCGGCGCGGCGAGCCGAATGGCAGCCGCCCCGCACCCTCGTCGCGGTCCTGCTGCCCGAGGGTCAGGTGCAGGCGGTCCTCGGGCTGCTCGACGCCCGGACCCTGC
This sequence comes from Actinomycetes bacterium, assembly GCA_029552065.1. Lineage (GTDB taxonomy): Bacteria > Actinomycetota > Actinomycetes > Actinomycetales > Dermatophilaceae > Phosphoribacter. Next base: position 8,126 of record JAKPEG010000109.1, on the reverse strand, counting down.
ACGTGGCCCTGCCCGGTGACAGCGACGAGCCGGGCCTGCGCTCCCCCGACGCCGACGGCTGGGGGGTGCTCCTCGTCCCCGACATCGTCGCCCGCGACCGGGAGCGCCTGCTGCGACAACTGGCCGGACGGTCCGCCGTCGTGGGACCCGAACGGCCGTGGCTGCGCGCGGACCGGTCCTTCGCCCGGGTCGCCCGCGCGCGGGCGCTGCTCGCCCGACCCGAGCTCGGCGACGCCCTCGACACCGAGGAGCACCTCACCGCCCTCGTCCTCGGGGCCGATCCCGAGGCCCTCGCCGACCTGCGCGAGCGGGCGCTCGCGCCGCTGGCGCGGCTGCGGCCGACGACCCGGGCCCGGCTCGAGGAGACCCTGCGCTCGTGGCTGCTCCACCACGGGCGGCGCGAACTCGTGGCCGGGCATCTGTTCGTCCACCCGCAGACGGTCCGTTACCGGATGAGCCAACTGCGAGGGCTCTTCGGCGACCGGCTCGACGACCCCGAGGAGATCCTGCGGCTCACCGTCGCCCTCGCGCTCCCTGCGAGGGCTGCGCCCCGACCCTAGGACTCGCTGCCGCCGGTCGGCCCGGGCACCGGCTGCCCCGACCGGGCGGCCTCGCCGAGGCATTCCACGGAGTCGGGGGTCCGTTGAGGAGCGGTTAGCGGCCCCGAGCGCGTACCGCTAGAAGCGGTCGAGGGCCCGCAGGGCGTACTCCTCGCTGACGGCGAGCGACACCGCCAGCTCGATGTCGCCGGCTGTGGCGATGACGTCCGCCCAGAATGGCCAGCCGGTGGGATCGGGATCCCGGCCGAGCAGGACCTGGTAGAGGTTCTTCACCCGGGTGAGGCGCGACTCGAGCGACTGGTAGAAGTTCGCGGCGACGAAGGGACGGCCGTAGGCCGGGTTGGTGGTGTAGGCCACCCAGGCGGACAGACCCGCGGCTTCGGGTTCACGCCCCAGCAGCTTGAGGTAGAGCTGGGTCACCCAGGTGGACGGGGTATTGCCGCCCAGTCCCAGGTAGAACTCCTCACTGGAGTAGAACAATGCCGCGGCCTGCGCGACGGTGAATCGCCCCGTTCGGATCCAGTCCACCCAGGTCGCGAGACCTGCGGGATCGGGGTCACGCCCCAGGGTGTCGTGGTACATCCTCGTGACGATGACCGACAACCATTCCGTCGAATTGGCCAGGCCGCGAAGGAAGCCGACCTTGGTCACCGTGCCATTGCCCAGACCGGTGACGGCGGCGGACAATTCACTGGCCCCGGGCGCCCGACCGAGGAAGTCCTGGTATGCCGCCTTCACGAACGCCGTCGCCACGACCTGGGCGGACGGCGCAACCGGCCCGGTGGCCGCGGAGACCTTGGGAATGGACGTGCCGTCGAGGTCGGAGGCCCCGACGACCTGCACCGACACATGGGTGCCCAGGTCGGCAGCGGCCAACAGGTAGGTCGGCTGGGTCGCGCCGACGATCGGCGTGCCGTCGCGCAGCCACTGGTAGGTGAAGGAGTCACCCCACATACCCCAGTAACCGAGCGCCACGCTCAGGGTATTGCCGACCGCTGCCGTCCCGGTGACGACGGGCGAAACGGCGCTTCCCTGAGCCGGGTAGGTGTAGAAGAACCAGTCCGTGTCCTGCGTCGACCCGTCCGCTGCCAGGTACCTGAGCGTGCCGAAGAGGCCGCCGTTGGCGACGTCCTGCGCCGTCGCGGTGTAGTCGTAGGTGCACGAGATCGACGCTCCCGCAGCCATGGTCCCCGGCAGCGGGTCGAAATAGGCGTCGACCGAGTAGTCGCCGAGGTCGCCCCATGCCTGCGGGTAGCAGCCCCCGGCCATCGAACCGGGCAGATCTTCGGTGAACGAGTGGAAGGTCTCGATCCACAACCCGTCGCCCGGGTCGAAGGTCAGCGTCCCGCCGGTGGTGTTGGTGGCCGTGAAGCGCAGCGAGACCGTGGCTCCCGCGGCGAAGCCGACCGGGGTGAGCGTCTCGATCTGCAGGGTCACCGGAGACGTGACCGCGGCCGAGGCGCTCGGCGACAGGGTGACCACGCCGGTGAGCAGCAGTGCGGCGCAGAGGAATCCGGCGAGCATCCGCGCGAAACCGGAACCGTTTCGAACCGTGGGCTCAACCATGCGAACTCTCCCCTGTGCGGCCCCGAAATCGACGACGGCGGAGAGGGCGATCACGAGCCCCCTGCGTCCGGAGAACATGCGTTCCCGCCGGGCAGGTTAGGTTGGCGGCTGGTGCGTGCGCAATGTCGCCCTCCTCACACCGCACTCGGCAATTCCCGGGCCGGGAGACGACTAGCCAGCCGCGGCGAGACCGGCGACGGCACCGAGGATGTCCACGACCGTCGCCGGCGTGACCGGGTCGTCGAGCAGCCACTCGACGAGCGACTCGGAGGCCTCGCGCTCGACCGGGTCGGCGGCGGCCAGCCAGCGCCGACAGCCGTCCTCGGCGAGGTGCTCGCAGGCGGAGCCGACCATCGTGAGGTCACCGGGGCGGGAGATCCGCCCGGGGCCGCCCGCACGCAGGTAGGCCGCGTAGAGGGCGAGCATCCGGTCGGGGTTGCCCAGGCCGAACTCGAAGACGACCAGACCGAGCTCGTGTGAAGGGCTCTCCGGCCCGCAGTTCTCCCAGTCGAGCAGGACCAGCCCTCCGTCCGGAGTGGCACGCAGGTTGTCGCTCCACAGGTCGCAGTGGCAGACCCGCAACTCGGTGGGGTCCTCGAAGCTGCGCTCGAGCGAGAGGAACTGGGGCACGAGGGCGGTCACCCGGTCCACGAAGGGCGCGTCGGCGGCCTTGAGCGACTCGACGATCCCGGTCCACGCGTCCGGGCCCACCGGACGGCAGAACCAGTCGCGTACCGCACCGGTGGCCGGGAGCTCGACCTGGTGGATCCGGGCGAGCAGGGCTCCCACGGCGACCGGGTCGAGGGCACGGTCGGCGTCGAGCACGTCCACCCATTCGTAGACCCGCACGGGATGTCCCTCGACGAGGGCGTTCACCTGGCCGGCCGGGGTGCGCACGACGGCCGGCATGGGCACGCCGGCAGCCCGGACCCGGTCCTGGAAGGCAGCGTCCCGCTCGATGTCCTCGGGGGCTACCGGCTCGAAGGTGACCTTCACGGCATACCGACCGGCTGCGGTGGTGAGCTGCCAGACGGCCCCGCGGCGGCCGTGGGCCACGGGTCCCTCGAGGCGCGGCTGCTCGCCAAGCCCGAAGGCCTGGGCAATCCGCCTCCCCGCTGCGGGACCGAACACGTCGACACCTCTCTTCCCAGAGGTGACTCTACCCACGGGTAACTTCCGCATGCAGGAAACGGGGACGGGACTTCGATCACACCTGCAGAATGGCAGCGCGCTCTGAGCGCTGTCGGGCCTGAGCTGGGCATGTCCGAGGCGGGGCCTGTCCGAGGGTCAAGTCCGAGCACTGGCCCGTCCGACCGTTGGCCCGTCCGACCGTTGGCCCGTCCGAGCACCGGCCCGTCGGGAACACCGGCCCGTCCGAGCACCGGCCCGTCGGGAACACCGGCCCGTCCGAGCACCGGCCCGTCGGGAACACCGGCCCGTCCGAGCACCGGCCCGTCCGAGCCAGGGTGCGGGGATGGGCCGATCTTCGGGTCAGCGACCGGCCCATCCCCGCACCCAACCGACACCGACCGGCCCATCTCCGCACCCAGCAGACGCCGACCGACCCTTTCCCGCGCGCCGCCCGGACCTTCGATACGCGCGGTGGGCCGCGTCGATATCGATCGACCGACCGACCGACCGACGCAGCGATGCCGGTGGTGACGCAATGCATATGTTCTGCAGACCTCTCCGCTCGCCGCCACGGCCCGCCCGCCCCGGGTCACGCCTCGTGCCGCGTCGATATCGATCGACCGACCGATCGACCGACGGGCCGACCCGCTGCGATGCCGGTGGTGACGCAATGCAAGCGGCTAAGGGGGCGCGAGCGGCAGCAGCGCCCTCAGCTGAGCACGTCCCGGCGGGCGAAAACCCGGTGCGCGAGGCCGAGGAAGAGCAGCGTGTAGGCGATCGACCAGAGCACGCCGTGCCGCATCGCCGTCCAGTCGACCTGCGGGCTCAGCAGGTCGACCCAGGCCCGTTGGTAGTGCAGGGGGAGCCCGTTGCGCAACTCGCCAAGGCTTTCGACCTGGCCGAGGATCGCCGAGACGATCGCGACGAGCACCGCCGCGCCCACGGCCGCCAGCGGCGCATCGGTGCGCACCCCGAGCAGGAAGGCGAGCGCGGCCACCTGCCAGAGCGAGACGAACAGGTAGGCCGCCGCGCAGGCGAGTCGCGGCGCGAGCTCACCCCAGCCGAGCACCCCACCGGCCGGGTTGGTGAACGGCGCCCAGCCGTAGGCCACCCCCCCGACGAGGATCGACCAGCCGAGGTATGCCGCGACGGCCACACCGAGCGAGGCGAGGGCGACCGCGAGGGTGCTGCGCAGCAGGCGTCCCCGCGGTACGGGCGCGGCGAGCAGGTAGCGCAGGGTCGACCAGGAGGCCTCCGAGGGCACGGGGTCGCCCGCGAGCAGCGCCGCGACGACGACCAGGAGGAAATCGGCCGCCGCCGAGAGCGCGAAGAGGGCGAAGTTGGCGCCGCCTGCGGTCGCGAGGTCGGAGAGCCGGGTGGCGGCGGTCGCGGGCGGGCCGGTGGGGCGGCCCAAGGCGAAGGCCGCGACGAGGACGAGCGGCAGACCGAGCAGGACGACCCCGGCCCAGAATGTCCGCCGCCGGCCGAGTTGACGGCGCAACTCGGTCCCGAAGGACAACGGCCGCCCGGGCACCTTCCCCGATCTGGTCACCCCGGTGGTCATCGGGCGCGCACCCGCCGAAGCGCCTCGGTGACCGACTCCGGCGAGCCGCGCTCGCCTGATGCGTCGTGGGCGTCGTCCGGCCCGTGGTGGTCGGGCGTCCCCCCGCGCCGGGCGGCCGCGATGACACCGAGGAAGACCTCCTCGAGATGCCGGCGACTACTCACCCCGACGACGTCCGCGCCCGCGCGCGTGAGCGCACGCACGACGTCGGCCCGCGGCAGCGACGAAGTGACGACGAGGCGCGGCTCGCCCTCGTCGGCCACGACCTCGACCGCTTCGATCCCAGGTTGGTCGGCCACTCGTTCGGCCACCGCCGCGACCTGCGCGGGTGTCGCGGCCGGGTCGAGCGCGGCGACCGTCGTCGTCGGGCTGTCGACCAGGTCGGCCACCGCCCCCGCCGTCACCACCCGCCCCGCGTGCATGACGACGACGTGCGAGCAGGTCTGCTCGACCTCGGCGAGCAGATGGCTGGAGACGACCACGGTCCGGCCGCTCGCGGCATACCGCTGGAGGATCGGGCGCATCGCCGCGATCTGCGGCGGGTCCAGGCCGTTGGTGGGCTCGTCGAGCACGAGCAGGTCGGGGCGTCCGAGCATCGCCTGGGCGATGCCGAGCCGCTGGCGCATGCCGTGACTGTAAGACCGGACCGGCCGGTCGACCGCGTCGCCGAGCGCCGCGACCTCGAGCGCGTCGGCGAAGCCGGCCTCCGACTCCGGTCGCCCCGTCGCCGCCCAGTAGGCGCGCAGGTTGTCCACGCCGGTGAGGTGCGGGAGGAAGCCGGGTCCCTCGACGAGGGCCCCGACCCCGGCGAGGGCCGGTGACCCGGGCCGGATCGGCTCGCCGCCGACGTAACAGGCACCTGCGTCGGGCGCGACGAGCCCGAGGACCATCCGCAGGGTCGTCGTCTTGCCCGCTCCGTTGGGCCCGAGCAGCCCGACGACCTGCCCGCGTTCGGCCCGCCAGGAGACGCCGTCGACCGCGCGATGCCCGTCGGGATAGGCCTTCGCAAGACCCTCGACGACGAGAGGTATGCCGCGCAGCTCCGGGCGGTGGGGCAGGTGGCGGCGTCGTCGGCGCTCCACCCAGGCTGCGGAAGCGAGCACCGCGAGGAGCACGAGGATCACGCCGGCCACGCCGATCGACTCGGTGTCCACGTCGGACTCATGTGCGACGACGGTCCCGGGCAGGTTCGGCAGCCGCAACCCCGCGCCCGTGACCGCGACCTGGTCGACGCGAGCGGTGCGCGGGGCGGCATACGCGGAGTCGGTGGAGGTGACGAGCACGCGCAACCGGCTGCCGGCCTCGACCGTCCACGTCGCCGGCGCGAGGGCGACCTCGACGGTCGTCGGCCGACCGGGCACAGTCACGATCCGCACGGGCGCGACGAGCCGTCGTGGCAGGGTGGCGGCGTCGGCGGTCACCTGCCACAGGCTGAAGAAGAGCACGACCTCGGTGCCCGTCGACGTGACCGTGAGCGTCACGCGGGGAGCGCCCGCGATCGTCGTCCGCTGCTCCAACGGCACCGTGTCGAAGGCCGCCGACTGACCCGGCAGAGCCGCGAGTTGGTATGCCGCCGCACCCCCCACGAGCGCACCGGCTCCCGGCAGGGTGGTGACCGAAGCGGGCTGGCCTCCGGGCGGGGTGGCCACGGTGCGTTCGGCGCTGCCTCCGGTGCCGGATCCCGAGGACGCGAACGGCACCGACGTCCACGTGGCTACGCCGGGGTAGTGCTGGATACCGACGAGCGGGGCCACGCTCTGACGACGCGGAATCGTTGCGGCGTAGACGAAGTCGCCCGAGCCGGCGGCCACCTTCGAGCCGGACGGCCCGCCCAGGGTGTCGGCGAGCCAGTCGTCGACGGCCTGCTCGTCCGCCGCTGCGGTGCTGCTCGGCCCGTCGTGGCCGCCGTCGATCCAGCGCACGCCCAGGCGGGGGACCCGGCCGGCCAGGGCCCGGGCGGTCGCATCGGCCTGGTCGAGCCCGAAGAGGGTGTCGCGCATGCCCTGGACGAGCAACGTGCTCGCCCGCAGGCCCGACAGCGACGGAGCCGGGCTGTGCGCCCGCAGCAGGTCGAGCAGCTGGGGGCTCGGGGTGCCCGACTCGACGGCCGCGAGGAAGGGCTCGCAGACCGACGGGTCCATCCGGCCGCACAACGGCGCGCCGCCCGCGGCGCTCGGCGTGGCGACCCCGGACCCGAAGAAGCGGGACGCCCACAGCTGGCGCAGCACCCCGACGGTCGAGGTCGGAGTGACGGCTGCAGCCGTCTCGCCCACGGCGACCGCACTCGCATGTTGGGGGAAGAAGGCCTCGGCGAGATCGTTCCAGGTGACCGAGGCGACGACGCTGTCGACCCGGGGGTCGCTCGACCCGAGCATGAGCGCGAGCGCCCCGCCATACGAGGCCCCGAGGACGGCCAGCCGCGGGTCACCCGGCGCGTCGAGGAGTGCGTCGGTCTCGGTCGCGACCCGGTCGACCAGGGCGCGCGCGTCGGCAACCTCGAAGGCCGGGTCGTCCAGATGGATGCGTCCGCCGGAGTCACCGAAACCCCGCGCGGAATAGGACACCGCGAGATAGCCGCGGGCAGCCAGGGCACGCCCACGCTCGAGGAGATCGGCCTTGCTCCCACCGAAGCCATGGGCGAGCAGCACGACGGGCCACCGCGAGGCGACGCCCGGCTGGACGCCCGCATCGGTGCCCGTCGGCGTGGGCCGGGCGAGGGTGACGTCGAGGGTCACCGCCGTGCCGTCCGGCTCGGCACCGACCGGCAGGGCGAACTCGCTCTCCCGCACCGGCATCGGCCCGACCCCTGCCGACCCGGGAAGGGTCTGCGCGGCCGCGATCGAGGGCCCGCCCGGACTGCCCACCGGCCCGAGGCCAAGCCACGCGCCCGTCGCCGCGAGCGTGAGCACGAGGCCGCCCACGGCATACCGGATGCGGGACATGCGAGAGCGAGCCTCAGGCGTTCTCGAGGGCCTCGGCGAGGCGGTCGTTTCGGTGTTCCTGGGCGCGGGCCAGGGTGCCGAAGATCGCCCGCAACTCCTCCACCGGAGCGCCACGCAGCTGGACGTTGAACAACTCGCCCTCGGTCTCCATCACCCACAGGCGTGCGTAGTAGAACGGGTCCTCGGCGAGGTGGGCGAGCACGACCATCGCTGTGAGCATGGGGTGGTTGTTCGTCACGTTCGTGCCGTGGAAGCGACCGTGCTCGAGCTCGACGGCCAAGGCGTAGCGCCATTCCCACAGGTGGCCGAGGCATCGCCGGCCCCGGTAGCGCGTGCCGACCGGGAGGAAGTCGTTGAGCACGT
>JAKPEG010000069.1 GCA_029552065.1 Actinomycetes bacterium | reverse complement strand
CGAAGAGCTCGCGGTCTACGACTTCGGCCTGCGGGTCAAGGACGCCTCGACGTGGGCGTCGATGTCCCACGAGCGCCTGCGGGAGCTCTTCGAGGGTGCGGTCCTCGCGGTCTGGCAGGGCGAGGCCGAGTCCGACGGCTTCAACCGCCTCGTCCTCGGGGCCGAGCTCTCTTGGCGCCAGGTCGTCATCCTGCGCACGATCGCCAAGTACCTTCGCCAGACGCGGTCCTCGTTCAGCCAGGACTACCTCGAGGACGCGCTCGTCTCGCACCCGGCGATCGCCGCCAACCTCGTGCGGCTCTTCGAGGCGCGCTTCGACCCGGACCAGCACGCCGCAGACGCCGCCGGTGCCACGGCGCGCAAGTCTGCCCAGGGCGCCCTCGGCGAGGCGATCATCGAGGCCCTCGACGAGGTCACCAGCCTCGACCACGACCGGATCATCCGGGCCTTCCTCGCGGTCATCCGGGCGACCCTGCGCACGAACTTCTACCAGCACGGCGCTGCACCCGCCGAGGAGGGCGCGAGCACACCGTTCCGCTCCTACGTCTCACTCAAGCTCGACCCGTCGGCGATCCCCGACCTGCCGGCTCCCCGGCCGGCCTTCGAGATCTGGGTCTACAGCCCGCGGGTGGAAGGCGTGCACCTGCGCTTTGGCGCCGTCGCCCGGGGCGGCCTGCGGTGGAGCGACCGGCGCGAGGACTTCCGGACCGAGATCCTCGGCCTGGTCAAGGCCCAGATGGTCAAGAACGCCGTCATCGTGCCGACCGGCTCCAAGGGTGGCTTCTTCGCCAAGCAGCTCCCGGACCCGGCGCTCGACCGCGAGGCCTGGCTGGAGGAGGGCAAGGCCGCCTACCGCCTCTTCATCTCCGGACTGCTCGACCTCACGGACAACCGCGTCGAGGGCGTCATCGTCCCGCCGGAGCGGGTCGTGCGCCATGACGGTGACGACCCCTACCTCGTCGTCGCCGCCGACAAGGGCACGGCGAGCTTCTCCGACATCGCCAACGGCGTCGCCCAGTCCTACGGCTTCTGGCTCGACGATGCCTTCGCCTCCGGTGGATCCGCCGGCTACGACCACAAG
>JAKPEG010000022.1 GCA_029552065.1 Actinomycetes bacterium | reverse complement strand
CCGAACAGGTCCAGGTAGCGCGCGTGCGCGGCCCAGGCGTAGGCGAGCGGGTTGTAGGCGACGATCCCGTCCGGCGTCCCGATCGCGTCGAGCTCTCCGGATAGCCGCATGGTGCGATCTCGCAACGCGCAGCGAAAGGCGCTGCTGCTCATGGTCGTGTCCATCGGCGGCCCGGGACGGCCGGTCAGGGGGCACTATTCAGGGGTCGGCCGGGGCCGGGTGTAGGGTCCGCCCGTGCCATTTCTCGGCCAGGCGAAGATCGTCATCGACCAGGCGACCCTCCCGCCCGGCGTCGCCGGCGTGCCCCGTGACGACGGCGTGCTCGGCCAGGTCGTCACGCTCCGGAACGCCGACAACACGAACATCTCCGGTACCACCGGCGGCTGGCTCTGGGTCTTGTTCAAGCCCCGGGGGAGTGCGGCGACGCTCTCCTCGCCGACCTCGCCGACCTGCAGCTTCACCCCGGACGTCGACGGCACGTACCGCGTCGAGCTGTACGTCAACGAGAAGCAGAAGCCGAACCAGAAGGCCCGCAGCGCGATCGCGGTCCGCGACGGCGCCGGCTTCCGCTACCCGGCGCAGGGCGAGTCGAACGAGAACACCTGGACGTCTGCCTACACGGGCCAGCCGAACGAGACCGGCTGGTGGGAGGACATCAACGACATCCTGCGCTCGGGGCAGGCCGCGATCGACGGGACGCACGTCACGGCGACGGCGCAGCCGGGCCTTCCGAACAGCCGGCGCCTGCAGGTCGGGGCCGGGCTCTCGCTCGTCGACGGCGGCCCGGGCGGCGACATCACGCTCGACACGGCTTTCAGCGCGGGGACCAAGCTCCTCGCCGACGTGGGGGCGCAGCCCGAGAACATCGTCGGCGCCCGCACCGTCGAGCCGCCGACCCGCGACAACACGAAGTACGGGCAGACGAACCTCGGCTCCGAGAGCCTGCCCGGGCTCGGCACGAAGGCCAACTACGCGAGCATCGGCGGCGGCCTCAACAACCTCGCGGACGGCCTGCAGGCCCACGTCGGCGGCGGCAACGCGAACGTCGCCACCGGCACCGCTTCGGGCGTGCTCGCGGGCGTCTCCAACGTGACGCAGGGCGTTCGCTCGGTCGTCGTCGGCGGCAACGGCAACAGCGTCACGGCGCAGGACGGCGGCGTCGTCGCGGGCAACGGCAACATCGTGTCCGCGCAGCGGGCCGGCATCGTCTCCGGCAACGGGAACACAGCGAGCGCCGTCGAAGCGTTCGTCGGGGCCGGCAACACGAACACGGCCAGCGGCATCAAGAGCGGCGTCGTCGCGGGCTCGACCTGCACGGCCTCGGGCCTCAACTCGGCCGTCGTCGCGGGCGACACGAACGTCGCCAGCAACACCCAAGCCGTCGTCGTCGGCGGCAACACGAATCAGGCGCAGGCCGAAGGCTCGATCATCGGCGCCGGCTCCGGGAACCTCGTCTCGGGCCAGAACGCGGCGTGCGTCGGCGGCTCGAGCAACAGCGTCGCGGGGCAGCGCGGCTTCGTGGGCGCCGGCAACGGCAACTCGGCCAGCGCGCAGGGGTCATCGGTCTGCGGCGGCGACACGAACACCGCGTCGGGGCAGGAGAGCCACGTCGGCGGCGGCAACCTCTGCACCGCCTCGGGCCTCCGCTCGGTCGTCGTCGGCGGTCGCCTCAACGGCGCGAGCGGGATCTGCAGCTTCATCGGCGGCGGCGTCAGCAACTCGATCGGCGTCAACTCGAACGCCGTGATCTGCGGCGGCGACACCAACTCGACCGGCGACGACGGGACGTTCGTCGGCGGCGGCACGTCGAACAGCGCCGCGGGCCCGTATGCGTCGGTCGTCGGCGGCTCCGGCAACAACTCGAGCGGCAACCGCAGCCACATCGGCGGCGGCTCGGCCAACGCGGCGAGCGGCGACTACAGCGCGGTCGCAGGCGGCTCCGGCAACTCGGCGACCAGCAGCTACACGTCCGCCCTCGCGGGCCGCGACTGCCTCGCTTCGGCCAGCGACGCACACGCGCTCGGCCGCGGCGCGCAGGCCACGAACAGCGGCGCGGTCGTCATCAAGGACGGCGCCGCCACGACGCAGGCGAGCTCGGCCATCAACCAGCTCACGCTCCGCTTCGACGGCGGGATCCGCCAGATCTGCTCGGGCGGCAAGATCACGCGGATCCTCGGGACGTCGACGAACAACTACACCGAGGTGCTCCAGGGCCAGCAGAGCACAACCGACGGCACGGCGCAGACCGTCAACATCGCCACGATCCCGAGCGGGGCCGACTGCACGGTCCGCGGCACCCTCAAGGGCAAGCAGAACGGCAGCGCGCACGGCCGATCCCTGGCGTTCTGGGCCACCTACACGAACAACGGCGGCGCCGTGGCGATCGTCGGCAGCGCGCACGTGAACGACCTCAAGGGCGCCCCGGCGTGGTCGCTCGCGGTCGGCATCTCGGGCACGCACATCCAGCTTCACTTCACCGGCGCCGCGGCGACTACGATCCGCTGGACCTGGGACTTCGAGGTCCACTACGGAGGCCAGACATGAGCGCGTTCCGGGTACTCCAGGCCCTCACGACCTACCAGGGCCTCCCGCTCGTCCACACGTTCCTGTTCGACGAGACGGACCCGAAGGCGCCGCAGTACACGCGCCCGCTCGACCTCACGGGCCGGACCGTCGTCGCGCAGCTCCGCGGCCGCCCGAAGGTGAAGGTCAAGCTGCTCAAGGTCCTCGAGGACCCGCCGGCCCCGGGCGTCTACTCGTTCAAGCTGATCCT
>JAKPEG010000005.1 GCA_029552065.1 Actinomycetes bacterium | reverse complement strand
CTCCGGATCGGAGGCGGTCTGTGGGGGGAGGGGGGCCGGCGCGTCGAGCAGGCGGTGCACGGCGGCCAGCGGGACGGGCAGCCAGTCGGGCCGCTGGCCGGCCTCGTAGCGGACCTCGTAGAGGGCCTTGTCCAGCTCGAGCACGGGCACGAGGGCATCGTCGAGCGGGGTGGGACCGGCGATCGCGTGGTAGCCCTCGAGGAAGGCCGTGCGCGCGGCGTCCCGCCAGGCGTGCACGGCGTCGGGTATGCCGCGCTCGCGCCCGACGGTGGCGGCGGCGTAGTCGAAGGAGCGGAGCATGCCGGCGACGTCGCGCGCGGCGAGGTCGGGTCGGACCCGCTCGGCCAGCGGCCGCAGCGGCTCGCCCTCGAAGTCGATGACGAGGAGGCGCTGGCCGGCGACGAGCACCTGGCCGAGGTGATAGTCGCCGTGGATCCGTTGCAGCGCAGGCCATTCCATGGCCTCGAGACTGGCCAGCACGGCCTCGAGACGGTCGTCGTGGCCGGCGAGCTCGGGTGCGGCGGCGACGGCGGCGGCATACCGGTCGCGGATCGAGGCGAGCATGCGGTCGCGGTCGTCGGCCGTGCACGGTCGGATGCCGAGCGCGCGGGCGAGGTCGCGGTGGACCCGGGCCGTGGTCCGCCCGAGCTCGGCCGCGGCCGCGGTGAAGTCGGTGCCGGCCCGGGCGGCGTCGAGGACGACCGGCCACGCGTCGCGCACGCCGGGCACAAAGGTCTGCGCCGCCGCGAGGTATCCCGTGACGGCCGCCCCCGACTCGTCGGTCCACTCGCCGTGCAACCGGCCCCGGGACGCGGGCACGTCGGTGCACCCGACCGTGGCCAGCGCCCGGGGCAGCTCGACGTCGGGCTGGCCTCCGGGCGCGAGCATGCGGAAGAGCTTGACGACGACCGGGTCGGCACCGTCGAGCTCGCAGACGATCGAGGTGTTGGACTGCTCGCCGCGCAGCACGGAGAAGCGGGTGAGGCCGGGGGTCGGGTGCCCCGCCGCAGGTGTGAGCACGTGCCCGACGAGCGCGCGGACGTAGGCCGGGTCGTGCGCCCCGTCGTAGACCCACCGCGTCCCGAGGGTCGAGTGCTCGACGACGCCGACGAGGGCCGCGTCGGCCCCGGGGAGCGGAACCCCGCGATGGGTGAGGGGGACCTGGTAGACGACGGGGGCCGGGCCGCCGACGTCGGCGACGAGGTGCGTCTCGATGCCGACCTCGCCGGCCGGGTCCTCCCAGCGCATCCCGCCGACCCGGCGCAGCGCCGGGATCCGGGGCTTGCCGGCATACCACCGTTGGGTGGCCATCCACCCGGGCAGCACCGTGGGGAAGGGAGGCGCGACCGTCACCCGGGGGCCTCCTGCAGATCCAGCCAGAGATAGCCGCGCCCGCCGAGCGTCAGCCCGGCCCGCGCGCTCTCACCGACGGCCGGGAAGCGGGCGCCGCCGAACAGGTCGCGGGTCGACCGGCCGGCGTATGCCGCCGGCAGAGTCACCGTGACCGCCTGGGGCCACGCGGACAGGTTGGCCAGGCAGAGGACCTCGGTGGCGCCGCTCACGCCCGGTGCGCGGCGCAGATAGGCCAGCACGGCCGGGTTGTCGGTGGGGAGGATCTCCAGGTCGCCCAACCCGAAGACCGGATGGGCCGAGCGGACCGCGAGGATGCCCCGGACCCAGTGCAGCAGCGAGGATGCGTGGGCCGACTGCGCCTCGACGTTGACCGTCGTGTAGGTGTAGACGAGCGAGGAGACGACCGGCAGGTAGAGCCGGCCCGGGTCGGCGGTGGAGAAGCCGGCGTTGCGGTCGGGCGTCCACTGCATGGGCGTGCGCACGGCGTCGCGGTCGGGCAGCCAGATGTTGTCGCCCATGCCGATCTCGTCGCCGTAGTAGAGGCAGGGCGAACCCGGCAACGAGAGCAGCAGCGCGTGGATGAGCTCGAGCTCGGTGCGGGAGTTGTCCAGGAGGGTGGCCAGGCGCCGGCGGATGCCGACGTTGGCCCGCATCCGCGGATCGGGGGCGTACCAGCCGTACATCGCGGCCCGCTCCTCGGGGGTGACCATTTCGAGCGTGAGCTCGTCGTGGTTGCGCAGGAACGTGCCCCACTGGGTGCCCGGGGGGATGGCCGGCGTGCGGCTGATGACGTCGGCGATCGGCGCGGCGGTCTGGCTGCGCAGGGCGTGGAACAGTCGCGGCATGACCGGGAAGTGGAAGCACATGTGGCATTCGGGGGCCTCCGGCGTGCCGAAGTAGTCGACGACCTCCTCGGGCAGCTGGTTGGCCTCGGCCAGCAGCACCCGGCCGGGGAACTCGGCGTCGACCATCGCCCGCAGCCGGGCCAGCGCGGCGTGGGTATTGGGATGGTTCTCCCCGCTGTGGCCCTCCTGCTCGAAAAGGTAGGGCACGGCGTCGAGCCGGAAGCCGTCGATGCCCAGGCGCAGCCAGAACCGGACCACGTCGTGGATCTCGGCCTCGACCCGGGGGTTCTCGAAGTTGAGGTCGGGCTGGTGGCTGAAGAAGCGGTGCCAGAAGAACTGCCGCCGGACCGGGTCGAAGGTCCAGTTGGACGCCTCGGTATCGACGAAGATCACCCGTGTGCCGGCATACCGCTCGTCCGTGTCCGACCACACGTAGTAGTCGCCGTAGGGACCGTCGGGATCGCGCCGGCTGGCCTGGAACCATGCGTGTTGGTCGCTCGTGTGGTTCATCACGAGGTCGGTGATGATCCGGATGCCGCGTGCGTGCGCCTGGGCGACCAGCTCGGCGAAGTCCTCGAGGGTGCCGAACTCGGGCAGGACGGCCGTGTAGTCGGCGATGTCGTAGCCGCCGTCGCGCAGCGGGGAGGCGTAGAACGGCGGGATCCACAGGCAGTCGACCCCGAGCCACCGCAGGTAGTCGAGGCGCTCGAGCAACCCCCGGAAGTCACCCGACCCGGAGCCGGTGGAGTCGGCGAAGGCGCGCACGAGCACCTCGTAGAAGACGGCCGTGCGGAACCACTCGGGGTCCTCGCGCAGCCCGGTCGTGCGCCCGGACGACTCGGGCACGTCAGTAGCTCCGCACCTCGACGATGTGCACCGGCTCGGTGTCCGGCCCGAGCCGGACGTAGTTGTCCTGGCGCCAGTCCCACCATGCATCGGTGACGAGGTCGTGGACCGGGAAGGTGTCGGCCCACCCGAGACCGAGCGCCGGCAGGTCGAGCCGGATGAGCGACTCCCGCATCGCGTGCGGGTCGAGGTTGGCCACGACGATGACGGTGTCGCGGGAGCCGTCGGGCAGCACCCGGCTCTTGGAGAAGCAGAGGATCTGGTCGTCGTCGACGTGGTGGAAGCGCAGGTTGCGCATCCACCTCAGCGCCGGGTGGGCCTTACGGATCTCGTTGAGCCGGGTGAGGTAACCGGCCAGCGACTGCCCCGCCTTGGCCCCGCCCGGCTCGTAGTCGGCCCAGTGCCGGTCCTTGTACTCGTACTTCTCGTTGTCGATCTGCTCCTCGACCCCGGGCCGGGCCACGCTCTCCATGAGCTCGTAGCCGGTGTAGATCCCGTAGGTCGGCACGAGCGTCGCGGCCAGGGCGGCGCGCAGCTTCCACGCGGTCGGCCCGCCGTATTGCATGTAGGGGGTGAGGATGTCGTGGGTGGTCGGCCAGAAGGACGGACGCATGTAGGCCGCCGCGTCGCCGGCCAGCTCGCGACAGTAGTCCTCCAGCTCCCACTTGAGGTTGCGCCAGGCGTAGTAGGTGTAGGACTGCTGGAAGCCGGCCTTGGCCAGCGTGTGCATCATCGCCGGCTTGGTGAAGGCCTCGGACAGCCAGATGACCTCGGGGTGCGCACGGGCGACGTCGGCGATGAGCCACTGCCAGAACTCGACCGGCTTGGTGTGCGGGTTGTCGACCCGGAAGATCTTCACCCCGTGGTCGATCCACACCTGGATCATCCGACGCATCTCGGCATACGCCCCCGTGGGGTCGTTGTCGAAGTTGAGCGGGTAGATGTCCTGATACTTCTTCGGCGGGTTCTCGGCATAGGCGATCGTGCCGTCGGCGCGCGTGGTGAACCACTCGGGGTGGGTGCGGACGTAGGGGTGGTCGGGCGAGCACTGGAGGGCGATGTCGAGGGCGACCTCGAGCCCGAGCCGGCCGGCCTCGGCGACGAAGGCGTCGAAGTCGGCGAAGGTGCCCAGGTCGGGGTGGATCGCGTCGTGGCCGCCGTCGGGCGAGCCGATGGCATAGGGGCTGCCGGGGTCGCCGGGCAGGGCGACGAGGGTGTTGTTGCGGCCCTTGCGCGCCGTCGTGCCGATCGGGTGGATCGGGGTGAGGTAGACGACGTCGAAGCCCATCGCCGCGATGGCCGGCAGCCGCTTGGCCGCCGTCGCGAAGGTGCCCGAGGTCCAGACGCCGGTGTCGGGGTCGCGGGTCGCGCCCTCGGAGCGCGGGAAGATCTCGTACCAGGCACCGAAGAGGGCCAGCTCACGCTCGACGAGCAGGGGGTATGCCGTGCTCGGACTGACCTTCTCGCGGAACGGGTGTGCGGCGAAGACCGCGTGCACCTCGGGGGAGGTCGCCGCCCGCAGCCGGGCCAGGGGCGGGCGTCCGCCGTCGCGCAGCGCCGTCACCGCGTCGCGCAGCTCGGCGCGCTCGGCCTGGGTCGCCTCGGTCGGCAGGGCGGCGAGGGCGCGCTCGACCAGCCGGGCGCCCTCCTCGAGCATGAGCGCCTCGTCGACGCCGGCCTCGATCTTGATCGTGCCGTCGTGCACCCAGGTCGCCCACGGGTCCGACCAGCCCTCGACCCGATAGGACCACCAGCCGACCCGGTCGGCCTGGACCTCGACGTTCCACAGGGACAGCCCGACGTTGACGCACGTCATGGGGTAGTGGTGCTCGGCGCCGGCCGGGTCGACGAGCACCGCGGTCGCGTTGACGGCGTCGTGGCCCTCCCGGAACACCCGCGCCTGCACCCAGAACGCCTCGTCGACGACCGACTTGGCCGGCCGCCGGCCGCCATCGACGCAGGGGAGCACGTCGGTGACGGGGATGCGTCCCAACGGCTCGACGCCGGGGTGCAGCGGGTTGCCCGGACCGGGGCTGGCTGCGGGGCCGACGGGTGCCGCCAGCGCGGCGGGCGTGAGGGTGGCGGTCACGAGTCCGAACCTACTCGCTCCCCGGTGCCGGGGCGATGCTCGGCAAGGAGACACCCAGTGGAATGTAAACGTTTGCCCACAGGACCGTCAGAACGTGGTCGAGATTCCGGAGGGTGCCCGCCGGGGCCCTATAGTTCCGCGAGTGAAGGCCATCCGCCGATTCAACGTCCGCACCGTCCTGCCCGCGCCGATCGCGGCCCTGGGTGACCTCGCCCTCAACCTGCACTGGTCCTGGCACCCGCGCACGCGCGACCTGTTCCAGTCGATCGACCCGCAGCGGTGGGTGGACGGCCACCAGGACCCGGTGTCGTTGCTCGCCAGCCTCAGCGCGGGCAAGCTCGCGGAGCTGGCCCGCGACACCGCCTTCGTCGCCCGGGTCGACGAGGCCAAGGAGTCGCTGGACCATTACCTCGACGCGCCGCGCTGGTACCAGCAGTGGGCCGCCGAGCACGAGACGGCCGACACGACCAGCCGGGCCCCGCGCTCGATCGCCTACTTCAGCCCCGAGTTCGGCATCACCCACGTGCTGCCGCAATACTCCGGCGGCCTGGGCATCCTCGCCGGCGACCACCTGAAGTCGGCCTCCGACCTCGGGGTCCCGATCGTCGGGGTCGGCCTGTTCTACAAGACCGGCTACTTCACCCAGTCGCTCAACGCGGCCGGCTGGCAGCAGGAGTCCTACCCGGTCTTCGATCCCGACGGGCTGCCGCTCGCGCTGCTGCGCGAGGCCGACGGGCGCCCGGCGACGGTCGAGCTGCGCCTGCCCGGCACCCGCCTGCTCAAGGTGCACATCTGGAAGGCCCAGGTCGGCCGCATCCCCCTGCTCCTGCTCGACTCCGACGTGCCCGGCAACGACGACGCCGCTCGCGACATCACCGAGGCCCTCTACGGCGGCGGCGGCGACCGGCGGCTCGAGCAGGAGCTGCTGCTCGGCATCGGTGGGGTGCGGGCCCTGCGGCTGTGGTCGCGGATCACCGGGGCACCCGAGCCCGACGTCTACCACACCAACGAGGGGCATGCCGGGTTCCTCGGCATCGAGCGCATCTCCGAGCTGGTCCGGGACCGGCGGCTGACCTTCGACGAGGCGCTGGAGGCGGTGCGGGCCTCGACGGTGTTCACCACCCACACCCCCGTGCCGGCCGGCATCGACCGCTTCCCCGCCGCGCGGATCCACGTCTACTTCGGCGGCGACTGCGCGATGAGCGGCATACCGCTGGACCGACTGCTCGCCCTCGGCGCCGAGGACTACCCGGGTGGTGACTCGGGGATGTTCAACATGGCGGTCATGGGGCTGCGGCTGGCCCAGCGCGCCAACGGGGTCTCCCTGCTGCACGGGCACGTGAGCCGGGAGATGTTCGACGGGCTCTGGCCGGGCTTCGACGTCGAGGAGGTGCCGATCGCGAGCATCACCAACGGCGTCCACGCCCCGACCTGGGTCGATCGGCGGATCTTCACCCTCATGGACTCCCAGCTGGGCACCGACGATCTCGATCGTGACCACGCGTGGGACCGGATCCGCAACGTCGACTGGGACGCCCTGTGGGCGGTCAAGCGCGAGCTGCGCAAGCAACTGGTCCTCGAGGTGCGCAAGCGCACCCGGGCCTCGTGGGTCCAGCGCGGGGCGTCGCCGGCCGAGCTCGGCTGGGTCGACGACATCCTCGACCCCGACGTGCTGACCATCGGCTTCGCCCGCCGGGTGCCGACCTACAAGCGGCTCACCCTCATGCTGCGCGACCCCGACCGGCTCAAGCGGATCCTGCTGGACCCCAAGCGCCCGGTCCAGCTGGTCATCGCCGGCAAGTCCCACCCGGCCGACGACACGGGCAAGAAGCTCATCCAGCAGATGGTGCAGTTCGCCGACGACCCCGAGGTGCGCCACCGGATCGTCTTCCTGCCCAACTACGACATCGAGATGGCCCAGGTCCTCTACCCGGGCTGCGACGTCTGGCTCAACAACCCGCTGCGCCCGTTCGAGGCCTGCGGCACCTCGGGGATGAAGGCCGCCCTCAACGGTGGGCTCAACCTGTCCATCCTCGACGGCTGGTGGGACGAGTGGTACGACGGCCAGAACGGCTGGGCCATCCCCACGGCCGACGGCGTCGTCGACCCCGACCGGCGCGACGACATCGAGGCCGCGGCGCTCTACGACCTCATCGAGAACTCGGTCCGGGTCCACTATTACGACCAGAACGAGCGCGGCCTGCCCGTGCACTGGGCGGAGATGCTCGTCCACACCCTGGAGACGCTCGGCCCCAAGGTGCTGGCCACCCGCATGGTCCGCGACTACGTCACCCAGCTCTACGCCCCGGCGGCGGAGGCGGGGATCGCCATGGACGGCCCGAAGTTCACCGGGGCGCGCGACCTCGCGGCATACAAGGCCAAGGTCCGCGCCGCCTGGCCGAGCGTGCGGGTCGAGCACGTCGAGTCCTCGGGCGTGTCCGACGCCCCGCAGGTCGGTGACACGCTCACCGTGCGCGCCTACGTCGACCTCGGTCAACTTCGCCCCGACGAGGTGCGCGTGCAGGTGGTCTACGGACCGACCTCCGAGCGCGACGAGGTCATCCGCGACGCCACGGTGGTCAAGCTCAAGCACACGGAGAGCTACGAGGGCGACCGGCACCAGTTCTCCGGCACGATCACCCTCGCGCGCACCGGCTCGTTCGGCTACACCGTGCGGGTGCTGCCTCGACACAAGGGGCTGGCCTGGTCGAGCGAACTCGGGCTCGTCGCCAACGCCTGACCGGGCTCAGCCGGTGACGGCCTCGTAGACCCGCAGCGACGAGGGCAGCAGGGTCGTCGGCTCGTCCAGGTCCACCGTCGGCGGCTGCGCCGGCGGGCGGTCCCATGCGCTGTCCCACAGCAGCCGGTATGCCGTGACGCCCGGTCCCCGCCCGAGGGTCACCGGGTCCTCGTGGGCACCGCCGTGGAAGACGAGCAGAAGCGAGCTGTCGCCGCTCACGGCACCGTTGAGGAACATCTGCAGGACGTGGCCGCGTTCGTCGGTCCACCGCTCGACGGTCATCGGTCGACCGGTCGCGTCGAACCACTCGAGGTCCTTGGACCCGTCGAGGTGGACCGGGCCGCCACTGAAGTGCATCCGCCTGCGCAGCACGGGGTGAGTGCGGCGCAACCCGACGAGGAACCGGGTCGTGGCGAGCAGGTCCTCCTGCCAGGGCTTGAACTCCCAGTCGTACCAACTGAGTTCGTCGTCGTGGCAGAAGGCGTTGTTGTTGCCCTGCTGGGTGCGGCCGAACTCGTCGCCGCCGTTGATCATCGGCACGCCGGTGGCGAGCAGGAGGGTGCCGAGCAGGTTGCGCATCGAGCGGTGCCGGAGCATCGAGACGCCGTCGTCGATCTGTCCCTCGATGCCGTGGTTCCACGAGTTGTTGTTGTCGGAGCCGTCCCGATTGTCCTCGTGGTTGGCCTCGTTGTGCTTGTGGTTGTATGCCGTGAGGTCGGCGATCGTGAACCCGTCATGGGCCGCGACGAAGTTGATCGAGGCGATCGGCCCGCGGTCGTCGTGGTGGAACAGGTCGGCCGATCCGGCCAGCCGGGTCGCGAGGTCCTGCACGCCGTGGCCGGGCTGACCGGCCAGGCTGCGGGCGAGGTCGGTGAGCCAGAACGAGCGGATCCGGTCACGGAAGCGGTCGTTCCATTCGCTGAAGCCGGGCGGGAACTGACCGGTGCGCCAGCCCTGGATGCCCAGGTCCCACGGCTCGGCGATGTTCTTCACCCGGGACAGGACCGGGTCGGTGCGCATCGCGAGCAGGAGCGGGTGGTCGGGGTCGAATTCGTCGTTCTTGCCCCGCCCGAGGGCGACCGCGAGGTCGAAGCGGAATCCGTCGACGTGGAAGTCCTCCACCCAGCGGCGCAGCGAGTCGAGGACGAGCCGGACGACCACCGGATGGCGCACGTCGAGGGTGTTGCCGCAGCCGGTGACGTCGATGTCGTCGCCGCGGCCGTCGAGCCGGTAGTAGGACCGGTTGTCCAGCCCGCGCCAGGACAGCGTGGCCCCGCGCGCCGACTGCTCGGCCGTGTGGTTGTAGACGACGTCGAGGATGACCTCGATCCCTGCCGCATGCAGGAGCTTCACCATGCCCTTGAACTCGTCGAGGACCCCCTGCGGGTCGCGCGCGGCGGCATACCGGGCATGGGGGGCGAAGAAGCCGAGGGTGTTGTAGCCCCAGTGGTTGGTGAGGCCGCGGCGCCACACCTCGGGCTCGGTGACGAAGGAGTGGACGGGCAGCAGCTCGACGGCGGTGACCCCCAGCCGGCTCAGGTAGTCGATGGTCACCGGGTGGGCGAGACCGGCATAGGTGCCGCGCAGATGATCGGGGACCTGCGGCAGGCGCATCGTGAGGTTGCGCACGTGGGTCTCGTAGACGACCGAGGCCGACATCGCGTGTGCGGGCGGACGGTCGTCACCCCAGTCGAAGTCGTCACGCACGATCACCCCACGCGGGACGTATGCCGCGGAGTCGCGTTCGTCGGCGCGGTAGAGGTCCTCCGGGCGCAGGTCGGGCCCGGCGCGGTGCCCGAAGACGGCCGGCGACCAGGTGAGCTCGCCTTCGACCGCCCGGGCATAGGGGTCGAGCAGGAGCTTGTGCGGGTTGTATCGCAGCCCGTCGTGCGGAGCCCAGGGCCCGTGTGCCCGCAGGCCGTAGCGCTGGCCGTGGCCCAGACCGGGGACGAAGCCGAACCAGTGCCCGAACAGCCGTTCGGGCAGTGCGATGCGACGCTCCGACTCGCCCCTGCGGTCGCCTTGGTCGAAGAGGCACAGCTGAACCGAGTCGGCCCGGCCGGCGTAGACGCAGACCTCGGCGCCGCCCTCGACGAGGGTGACTCCCGGCGCGGGCGGGTAGTCCCGGGAGGGGAGAGACCGTGCCGACATGCCCCCCAGCCTAGGGGGACACTACGGTGGGGGCATGACGGATCCGACGGCGCTGCCGAACTTCCCGCCACCCCCCGACGAGCACCCGCTGCGCGGTCGCGTGCTCGACGTCTGCGAGGACCTGGGCATCCTCCCCTCGATCGACTCGGACGGGGACGTCGCCTTCACGGTGGGGGATCCACCGCAGCAGCTCTTCGTCCGCTGCTTCGACGGCGAAGTGCCGGTCATGCGGGTCTTCGGCCAGTGGCAGCTCGGCGCACCCGTGCCCGACGATGCACTCGCCCGGTTGGAGCGATGCAACGACTTCACCCTCCAGCTCAACGTCGCCAAGGTAGGCATCGCCGGGGGCAACCTCATCGCCACCTGCGAGCATGTCGTGCTGCCGGGGGTCGACCTCTCGGCGCTCTTCCAGCTGTCGGTCGACCTGGTCGTCCAGGTCGTCGGGGCGTTCTACGGATCCTGGGACCAGGGGCGCCACGAGGCGCCCGAGGACGGAGGTCAGTGATGGGTGAATTCGTCCGGCTCGAGGTGGACGGCGGCATCGGCACGATCCGGTTGGACCGACCGAAGATGAACGCGCTCAATCTCCAGGTGCAGCACGAGATCGAGGAGTGTGCGCGCGAGGCCTCCGTGCGCGACGACGTCGCCGCGGTGATCGTCTACGGCGGCGAGCGGGTCTTCGCGGCCGGCGCCGACATCAAGGAGATGCAGCCGATGGCCTACACCGACATGGCGGTGGCGGTCGAGGGGCTGCACTCCTTCACGACGACGCTCGCCCGCATCCCCAAGCCGTCGGTAGCGGCGATCACCGGGTTCGCGCTCGGTGGCGGCTGCGAGCTCGCGATGTGCTGCGACTTCCGGATCGCGGGGGAGTCGGCCAAGCTCGGCCAGCCCGAGATCCTCCTGGGGATCATCCCCGGGGCCGGCGGCACCCAGCGGCTCACCCGGCTGGTCGGGCCGGCCAAGGCCAAGGACCTCGTCTTCTCCGGGCGCTTCATCGACGCGGCCGAGGCCCTCGCCATCGGCCTGGTCGACCGGGTGGTCCCCGACGACCAGGTCTACGCCGCCGCGCGCGCGTGGATGGGTTCCTTCGTCGGCGGCCCGCGGTTCGCGCTCAAGGCCGCCAAGGAGGCCATCGACCGGGGCATCGAGGTCGACCTCGACACCGGCCTGGCGATCGAGAAGTCGGTCTTCACCGGCCTCTTCGCCACGCAGGACCGGACGATCGGGATGACCTCGTTCGTCGAGCAGGGTCCCGGGAAGGCCGTCTTCGAGGGCAAGTGAGCGAGCCGCTCGACGTCCTCGTCGCCTATGTGCCGGTCGATTCGTCGCGGGCCGTGCTCGCTGCGCTCTTCGCCGCCGGGGCGGGAGCGGTCGGCGACTATCGCGAGTGCGCCTGGGTGACCTCGGGGACCGGGCAGTTCCGGCCGTTGGCCGGCGCCTCTCCGGCGGTCGGTCAGGTCGGCCGGCTCGAGCGGGTCGCCGAGGATCGGATCGAGGTCGTCCTGCCGCGGGCGTTGCGGGCCGAGGTCGTCGCGGCCTTGCGGGCCGCCCATCCCTACGAGGAGCCCGCCTTCCACGTCCTCGCGGTGGCAGAGGTCGACTGACCGGCGGGCACCGTCGAGGCCGCGCGCCTCCAGGTGTCGGATATGGGCCGCTCTCAGGGTGTTTCACCGGCCCATGTCCGCAACCGGCGGGCCGAGCATCGCGGTCGGGTCAGCCGTAGTGATACCTGCACGCGGCGATGCGGATGTCGTCGCCGGCGATCTTGTAGACGAGCCGGTGCTCGTCGGTGATCCGGCGGGACCAGTAGCCGGCGAAGTCGTGCCGCAACGCCTCCGGCTTGCCGATGCCCTCGTTGCCGTTGCGCGCGATGTCGGCCAGCAGGGTGTTGATCCGCTTGAGCACCTTCCGATCCTGGGCCTGCCACCAGAGGTAGTCCTCCCAGGCGTTCTCGTCCCAGACCAGCAGCACGTCAGTCGGCGTCGGGCAACTCGCGGGCGACGCCTCGGCCGGCCTCGAGGCGCTCCATCGCGTCGAGCAGCCGTCGGGCGTTGGCCGGGGAGCGCATGAGGTATGCCGTCTCCTTGAGGGACTCGTAGTCCTCGAGCGAGACGATGACGACCGGCTCGTGCCCGGCGCGGGTGATGACGACCTCCTCGCGGTCGTCGGTCACGCTGTCCAGCACCTCGGCATAGCGGGCGCGGGACTCGGTGTAACTCATCGTCTTCACGATCTGACCTCCTGTACAGAAAAATGTACGTCGCGCAAGGGTGAAGACGCAAGCGGATGGGCCCGACGGTCAGGACAGGCGGGTCATCTCCACCGAGACGAACATGTCCGAGGTCCGGCTGCCGGTGAAGATCCCACGCAGCGGGGACACGTCCTGGTAGTCCCGGCCGACCGCCACCTCGACGTGCAGGTCGCCGGGCAGGACGTTGTTCGTCGGGTCGGCGCCGACCCAGCCGTCGTCCCAGAACTGCACCCAGGCGTGCGACTCGCCCGCATAGGCGACACCGGGCTCGCTCGCGCGTTTGGGCATGAGGTAGCCCGACATGTAGCGGGCCGGGATCCCCACCGAGCGCAGCGCGCCGAGCACGAGATGCGCCATGTCCTGACACACCCCCGAGCGTTGCCGCCACGCCTGGCCGGCCTGCGAGTGGACGCCGGTGGCGCCGAAGACGTACTGCACCTGCGCGTGGACGAGGTCGACGACCGCGAGCGCGAACTCGCGTGGGTTCGCGCACTCCCCGCGTAGCCGCTGGACCGTCACGAGCAGGTCCGGCGGCGGAGCGACCCGATCGGTCACCTCGAGCATCTCGCAGTGGGTGTCGGTCACCTTGCGGGTGGTGAGGTCGGCCCAGCCCAGACGCGGCTCGGGCGCGGTATGCCGTGCCACGTCGACCGTGCTCGTGGCCACCACCTGCAGCGACTCGTGCCGCTCGAAGACCTCGAAGGCCGTCACCGAGGTGCCCCAGTAGTCGGTGTAGGTGTAGGTCCACGGGACCGGGGTGATGTCGATCCGGCTGTGCAGCACCTGCTGCTCGTGACTGGACCGGGGCACCATACGGATCTCGTTGAACGAGGCCGTCGCGCCACCGGCATAGGTGAAGCCGGTCCGGTGGACGACCCGGATGCTCGCGCTCATCGCAGTCCTCCGTGCCATTCGGCCGCGACCGCACCCTCGAAGAAGCGACGGGAAAGCGCGAGATTGGCTCGTCCGCAGGTGAGTTGCAGGTCGGCCATCCGCGCGGGCAGATCGATCAGGATGTCTCCTGTCGTGCGGTATTCCAGCTCGGCCCGGGCCCGGCCGAGCAGCCGGGTGGCCTCGCTCTCCAGGCCGCCGCGACGGTCCGGCGGTTCGAGCCGCTCGAGGGCGTCGACCGCCGTGTCGAGGGTGTGCACGATCGAGCGGGGGAACGGCCGGTCGAGCAGGAGGAACTCGGCGGCCTCGCGTTCGGAGTCCTGGTCGTGGCTGCTGCGGACGTAGGCATGGTGGGCCCCGCAGGCGCGCAACGCGGTCGACCACGACGTGGGGGAGGTGCCGGCGGCCGCGGCGGCCACGAGCCGGGCGGTCATGTCGATCCGCTCGATGCTGCGGCCGAGCACGAGGAAGTGCCAGCCCTGGTCGTGGCTCATCGTGCCGTCCGCGGTGGCGGTGATGACCGCGCAGCGCTCCCGCACCCAGCGGAAGGCCGTCGCGGGCCGCAGCCGGGCGAGTTCGCCGTGGTGCACGGCATACCAAGTGGTGTTGATGCCCTCCCACATCTCGATCGAGACCGTCTCGCGCGACCGGCGGGCGCTCTCGCGCGCGCCGGTGATCGCCGCGACGATCGAACTCGGGGAGTCCGGGTCGTGGCACAGCAGGCGCATGACGGTCTCCTCGTCTGCGGGCCCCTCGTGTTCGACCCCCATCACCCCGAGCAGCACCGCGGCGGCTGCCCCACGGTCGACCACCGGGTCCTCGACCGCGAGCTGCAACTGCACGTCGAGCAGCCGGGCGGTGTCCTCGGCCCGCTCGAGGTAGCGCCCGATCCAGTAGAGCGATTCGGCGATCCGGCTCAACATGGGGGCTCCCGGTCGTCGCTGGGGCGGGTCGGTTGCCGCACCGAGTGCTCGTCCGGCCGGTGGTCCCGCTGGCGCTGCTGCTGTTGCTGCTCGATCTGGGCGTGGTGCGAGTGGTCGATGGCGACGCTGCGCGCCCGCGGGTGCACCGTCGCCGTGCCGTCGACGGGCTTCGGGCGGGGCGTCGGCGGCGGCTCGATCTCCGTGCCGTTGGCCGGGTCGGCGAGCACCCAGGTGTCCTTGCTCCCGCCGCCTTGGCTGGAGTTGACGATGAGCTGCCCCTCGCCGAGCGCGACCCGGGTGAGGCCACCGGGGAGCACCCACACCTCCGAGCCGCTGTTGACCGCGAAGGGGCGCAGGTCGACGTGCCGGGGAGCCAGCGTGCCGCCGGCCATCGTCGGCACCGTCGACAGCTGGACGACCGGCTGGGCGATCCACCCACGCGGGTTGGCGAGCACCGCCTCCCGGGCCACGGCCAGCTCGTCGGTGCTGGCGGCCGGGCCGATGAGGATCCCCTTGCCGCCGGAGCCGTCGACCGGCTTGAGGACGAGCTCGTCGAGTCGATCGAGGACCTCCTCGCGGTGGGCCGGTTCGGCCAGCCGCCAGGTGTCGACGTTGGGCAGCACCGGCTCCTCGGCGAGGTAGTAGCGGATGAGGTCGGGGACGTAGGTGTAGACGAGCTTGTCGTCGGCGACCCCGTTGCCCACGGCATTGGCGATCGTCACGTTCCCCGCGCGTGCGGCATTGATCAGGCCGGCGCAGCCGAGCAGCGAGTCGCCGCGGAAGTGGACCGGGTCGAGGAAGTCGTCGTCGACCCGCCGGTAGATCACGTGGACCGGTCGCAGCCCGCTGACGGTCCGGACCATCACGCGGCCGGCCTGGCAGACCAGGTCGCGGCCCTCGACGAGCAGGACGCCCATCATCCGGGCGAGCAGGGCGTGCTCGAAGTAGGCGGAGTTGAACACTCCCGGAGTGAGGACGACGACCGTGGGATCGGCGACCCCGCTGGGGGCGCAGGCCCGCAACGCGGCGAGCAGGTGCTGCGGATAGGCCCGCACCGGGCGGATCCGGTGGTCGGCGAAGACCTCGGGCAGGGCGCTCGTGAGCGCCCGCCGGTTGGTGATGACATAGGACACGCCGGAGGGGATGCGGACGTTGTCCTCCAACACCCGGAAGCTACCGTCGGCGTCGCGGATGAGGTCGATGCCGGCCACGTGTACCCGGACCCCGCCGGGCGGGGCGAGTCCGGCCACGACCCGGTGGAAGTGGGGCGAGCTGGTGACCACCGGCCGCGGGATGACGTCGTCCCGGAAGCAGTCGCCGGGCCCGTATACGTCGTCGAGGAAGCGCTCGAGCGCCCGGACCCGCTGGGCCAGTCCGACTTCGACCCGTGCCCAGGTCTGGGGGTCGACGATGCGCGGGACGATGTCGAGCGGGAACGGCCGTTCCTCACCCCCGATGTCGAAGGTCACACCCTGCTCGACGTAGGTGCGGGACAGGAAGTCCGCCCGGGCGCGGACCTCGTCCGCCGTGAGCTCGCGCATCCGCTCGTGGATCGCCGCATATTGGGCGCGCACGCCACCGCCGTCCGCGGTGGCCTCGAACATCTCGTCGAAGGCGCGCTCGCGGGCGGCATACCGCGCGAAGACCGTGTTCACGAGGCCTGACGGTAGGTGCGGCGCGTTTCCGGCGCGTTTCCCGCGTGCAACGACCCCGAGTCGGCTCGAGGTGGTGGGCATCACGCCGTTGCGGGGTGGAGCACCCCGGCTCGCCTGCGAGGATGGTGGCGACCCTTTCAGGCCAACCGGGAAGAGGACGTCCGACCCATGAACATCGTCGTCTGCGTCAAGTACGTGCCCGACGCTCAGGCCGAGCGCACGTTCAACGCCTCCGACAACACGACCGACCGGGAGAACGTCGACGGTCTGCTCTCCGAGATCGACGAGTATGCCGTCGAGGAGGCGCTGAAGATCGTCGAGGCGGGCGAGGGCGAGGTCACCGTCGTGACCATCGGCCCGGACCAGGCCTCGGACGCGATCAAGAAGGCCCTGCAGATGGGCGCCGACAAGGGCATCCACGTCCTCGACGACGCCATCCACGGCTCGGACGCTCTCGCGACCTCGCTGCTGCTGGCCAAGGCCATCGAGAAGGCCGGACGTCCCGACCTCGTCGTCACCGGCATGTCCTCGACCGACGGGATCATGGGGGTCGTCCCGACGATGCTCGCCGAGCGCCTCGGCCTGCCCGCGGTCACCTTCGCCTCCGAGCTCACCGTCGGCGCCGCCAGCATCACCGCCCGGCGGGACGGCGACGTGGCGAGCCAGACCATCGAGGCCACCCTGCCGGCCCTCGTGTCGGTCACCGACCAGATCAACGAGCCGCGCTATCCCTCGTTCAAGGGGATCATGGCCGCCAAGAAGAAGCCGGTGGAGACCTGGACGCTCGCCGACCTCGGCGTCGCCCCTGACGAGGTCGGGTTGGGCGCCGCCTGGACGACGGTGACGTCGGTGGAGGCACGCCCGCCGCGGGCGAAGGGCACCATCGTCAAGGACGAGGGCGACGGCGGCAGCAAGCTCGCGGGCTTCCTCGCCGAGCGCAAGTTCATCTGACCGGCCGACCGACACAGCAAGGAGATCACTGACATGGCTGAGGTTCTCGTCCTGGTCGACCACGTCGACGGCGCCCTGCGCAAGACGACCTCGGAATTGCTCACCATCGCCCGGCGGCTCGGCGAGCCGTCCGCCGTCTACCTCGGTGCCGGGCTCGCCGCCGCGAAGGAGGGGCTGGCGGCATACGGGGCGGAGAAGGTCTATGTCGTCGACGGCGACTTCGCCTCGCACCTGGTCGTGCCCGCGGCCGAAGCGCTCGCCGCCGTCGTCGCGACCGCCTCTCCGGCGGCCGTGCTCGTGGCGAGCTCGCCCGAGGGCAAGGAGATCGCCGCCCGGCTTGCGGTCAAGCTCGGCTCCGGCCTCATCACCGACGCGGTCGACGTGCAGTCCGACGGGGCCGGCGGCGTGGCCACCACCCAGACGGTCTTCGCCGGCTCCTACACGGTGAAGTCGACGGTCGGACACGGCGTGCCCGTCGTCGCGGTCAAGCCCAACTCGGCCGCCCCCGAGGCAGTTTCCGGCGCGGCCACCGAGGTGTCCGTCGCGTTCACCCCGTCGGCGCTGGCCCAGTCCGCGCGCATCGTGGCCGCCAAGCCCAAGGAGAAGACCGGACGGCCCGAGCTCACCGAGGCCGCCATCGTCGTGTCCGGCGGGCGCGGCACCGGCGGCGACTTCTCCAAGGTCGAGGCCTTCGCCGACTCCCTCGGCGCGGCGGTCGGCGCGAGCCGCGCCGCGGTCGACGCCGGTTGGTACCCGCACAGCAACCAGGTCGGCCAGACCGGCAAGCAGGTGAGTCCGCAGCTCTACGTCGCGTGTGGCATCTCCGGGGCGATCCAGCACCGGGCCGGGATGCAGACCTCGAAGACCATCGTCGCGGTGAACAAGGACGAGGAGGCGCCGATCTTCGAGCTCGCCGACTTCGGCGTGGTCGGCGACCTGTTCGCCGTCCTGCCGCAGGCCACCGACGCGGTCGTCGCCGCGAAGGGCTGAGCCCCGACGCGAGGAACCCGCACCTCGCGACAACGTGAGAGTCTGCACCCCCAGGAGGTGCAGACTCTCACGTTTCTCGGACCCCGAAGCGGGGCGGCGAGATGCCCTTGGTCAGGCCCTTGCCTGGGGTCGGGCGGGTTGGTTGACTCTCGGCGTGCGCGCGCAGCTGCTGGCCGACCAGCCCACGCTCGTCGGCCGGTCGGTGCGGCTGGAGCCGATGGGGCCCGAGCATGCCGAGGGCCTGCGACCGCTCTTCGTCGGGGACGCGGCCGAGTCCATGGCCGACCTGCTCGTCGAGACCGCGCGGGTGGGTCTGTCCAGGGCGCGCACCCGCACCGATCGGGCCGACTGGGCGATCGTCCGGCAGGATCACGGGACCGTCGTCGGCGAGGTCGTCCTCTTCGAACTCGACGAGGAACACGCGGCGATGACCTTCCGGATCGCGCTCGTGGGGCCGGAGGTCTTCGGCCGAGGCTATGGCAGCGAATCGACCTGCTTGGTGCGGGATTTCGCGTTCGGACCGCTGGGCCTGCACCGGCTCTCGCTCGATGTCGCGGAGGAGAACCAGCGCGCGGTCCGGGTCTACGAGAAGGCGGGCTTCCGGCACGAGGGTCGTCGCCGCCAGGTGCGCAAGGTCGACGGGCAGTGGCGCGACCAGTTGCTCATGGCGATCCTCGACAGCGACCTCAGGCACGACCCGAAGCGCTGACCCGGGCCACTGAGCCCGGAAGCGGACGACGCGCTATTCGGCGGCCTGGGCGGATCCGCGCCGGGAGACGCTCGCCCGGCCCCGGCGATAGGCGCGCTCGGGGGCCCGACCGGTCGAATGCGCGGCACGGCGCATGCGGGTGACCGCGACCCGTAATCGACCGATCTCGACGATCCGCCAGCCGCCCGCGTGGGCCATCATCCGGAGTTCGTGGTCGGGGTTGACCGCGACCGGGTTGCCGACCACCGCGAGCATCGGTTCGTCGCTCACCGAGTCGGAATAGGCATAGGACCGGGTCAGGTCGAAGCCGTGCTCCTCGGCGAGCGCGCGGACGACCTCGGCCTTGCCCTCCTTGTAGCAGAACGGTCCGGCGAGGGTGCCGTCGTAGCGTCCGTCGGCGTCCCGACCGGCCGTCGTCCCGACCCCGAGGTCCATCCCCGCGGCGGCGGCGAACCGGGAGACCAGTTCGGTGGGGCTGGCCGAGACGAGCACGAGGGCATGCCCCGCAGCCCGGTGTTCGTCGAGCACCTCCCGCATGGTCGGGGTGATCGTCGCGACGAGGTCGTCGACAAAGCCGTCGGTGAGCGCCTCGACCTCGCTCGCCCGATGTCCCTGGACCCCGCGCAGGATCCGGTCGCGCACCTTGGCGGACGTGTCGTCGCTCGAGCCCTTGAGCATGAAGGCGAGGTTGCGGGTGAGGTCGAGGGCGAGCTCGCGCACGTTGACGAGGCCGGCCCGAAAGGCCGCCTTGGCGAGCGGGATGTTGGCCGACCCGGGGATGAGCGTTCCGTCGAGGTCGAAGAAGGCGGCGACGCGCACTTCCGGGCGATCGACCGCGGTGACGGCGGAGGGCATCGGCTCGGGCACGGGGAACATCATGCTAGGTATGCCGCCCGCACAGAAGGCGCGGCACGCCCCGATTCGGCCGGGATCGGCTCAGCCCGCCTCGGGCTCCTCGACCTCGGCGACCCAGGCCGAGAACACCGGGACGTCGGTCCAGGGCCCGCCACCGGGCTCGACAGAGCGGCCAGGCCGGCCCTGCCCGCGCTCGGGCATCGGCTCGGTGGCCAGGGCGAGGACGGCATAGGGGTGTCCGAACTGCAGTCGGGCCGTGCGGACCGGACCCAGCTCCCGGGGCGGCGCACCGATCCTCCCGGCGGCGACCGCCGTGACCGCCGCGGCCTCGAAGCCCTCGCGGTGGAACCGGGCGACGGCACTCTGCGCCGCGAGGATGCGGACCGATGTGGGCAAGAGCGGGGTGAGCAACTGCGCGGCCGCCTGGAAGCCCGTCCCCGGACCGAGTCGCATGAGGTCATGGCCGCTGCCCGCGGACCAGGCCGGCAGGACGACCTCGCTCACACGCTCGCCCCGCCCGCCGACCACCGGTCCTCGGCCCTCCTCGATCGTCCACGCCGGCCCCTGGCCGAGGGGTAGGTCCCACAGCGACACCGGCTCGGCGGGCATCGACGCCACGGCATAGGCGGCGTCGAGGACGTCGGCGGCGGGCACGTCGGGGTGGGCCGCGACGGAGAGCACGACCAGCCCGTCGGCGACGGCCCGATGGATGGCGACCGGGCCGACCGGGCTCTGCGCGACCTGCACCCGGTGGCCGAATCCGGCGGACGCCCGCATCGCGTGAGTGAGCCGGCCGGCGAACGGGCCCGGGCCGAGGGCCTCGGCCGCGACCACGTCGAAGGGCTCCAGCCAGTTCACCCGGGTGACCAGGGCGGTGGCCATGGTGAAGATCGCGGGCGGGTGCTCGAGGTCGATCGGGTAGCGCTCGACCAGGCCGTCGGTGCGCTCGCGTGCCCAGGCGTCCGCTTCGGCCTGCGTGGGCATCGGGCCGGTCTCGCACGGTAGATCGGCGAGGAAGCGTCCCATCCGCGGGTCGGCGACCAGCTCGGGCGCCGCCCATGCGGCAGCAGCTGCGCGGACGGCCGGATGCGGATGGTCCATCAGGCCCTCGGTCGCCGCGACGGCCGCCGGCAGTGGACACCCGAGCGCGTCGGCCAGCGCGTCGGCACCGGCGCTGCCTGGGACGATCCGCTCGGCGCGGGCGATCAATGCGAGCAGCAGCCAGGCGCCCAGCGGCGAGGCGACGTGGTGCCCCGGACCGATCGCCCGGTGGAGGCGGGAGGCATAGCCGCGCAGGGACGCGGCGGTGAGCGCGGCGGGCACACGCGGCATGGTCATGACCTCACCGTATGCCGACCCGCCGCCCCTATGCCGGCGGGCGACCGCGCCGGAGGTCTCCGGTCGCGACGTAGGATCTTCGGGTGCCTGTCTACCTCGACCATGCGGCGACCACCCCGGTCTTCCCCGAGGTCATCGAGGCCATGGCCGAGCAGCGGATGCAGGTGGGCAATCCCTCGTCGCTGCACACCGCGGGCCGGGCGGCCCGCCGGGTGGTCGAGGAGTCGCGCGAGCGGCTGGCTGCCCGGGTCGGGGCGCGCCCCAGCGAGGTCGTCTTCACCTCCGGCGGCACCGAGTCGGACAATCTCGCGGTCGCCGGAGTCTTCCATGCCCGCCGGGACGCCGACCCACGCCGCCGCCGCATCCTGCTGAGCACGATCGAGCACCACGCGGTCCTCGACTGCGTGACCGCGCTCGCCGAGCGTGTCGGCGCCGAACCGACCTGGTTGCCGTGCGACGAGACCGGGGTCGTCGACCCGGCCCTCGTCGCCGCTGAGATCGACCGCGACCCGGCGTCGGTCGCGCTCGTGTCGGTGATGTGGGCCAACAACGAAGTAGGCACGATCCAGGACGTCCCGGCGATCGCGGCCGCGGCGCACGTGCACGGCATACCCGTGCACACCGACGCCGTCCAGGCGGTCGGGCACCTGCCGGTCGACTTCGCGGCCAGCGGGGCCGATCTGCTCAGCCTCACCGCCCACAAGCTCGGCGGACCGGCCGGGGCCGGGGCGCTGCTCGTGCGCCGCGACGTCGAGGTCGTGCCGCTGAGCCAGGGCGGGGGCCAGGAACGGCAGATCCGCTCGGGCACCCTCGACGCCGCCGGCATCCTCGGGCTCTCGCTCGCGCTCGACCGGGCCGTGGCGGACCTCGCGCAGGAGGCTGCCCGGGTGTGCCACCTGCGTGACCGGCTCCTGCGGGGCGCCCTCGAACTCGGTCTGGGGCTCACCGTGGGGGGCGCCTGGACGGCGGGGGACTGCCGGTCGCGGCTGCCCGGCAACGCCCACCTGCTCGTGCCCGACTGCGAGGGCGACTCCCTGCTCTACCTGCTCGACGCCGCGGGCATCGAATGCTCGACCGGCTCGGCCTGCCAGGCGGGCGTGCCCCAGCCCAGCCACGTCCTGCTCGCCATGGGGCTCACCGACCGGGCGGCCCGCGGGGCCCTGCGGTTCAGCCTCGGGCACACTTCCACCCGCGCCGACGTCGAGGCCGTGTTGGCCGCTTTGCCCGCGGCGATCGGCCGCGCTCGGCGGGCGGCCGGAGTCGCCTGATGCGCATCGTCGCCGCGATGAGCGGTGGCGTCGACTCGGCGGTCGCCGCCGCACGGATGCGCGACGCCGGTCACGAGGTCGTCGGCGT
Source organism: Actinomycetes bacterium (assembly GCA_029552065.1). Lineage (GTDB taxonomy): Bacteria > Actinomycetota > Actinomycetes > Actinomycetales > Dermatophilaceae > Phosphoribacter. Next base: position 22,038 of record JAKPEG010000005.1, on the reverse strand, counting down.
CCACCTCGCCCTCGCCGAGTCGGCGCGCACGCTGCGCGAGAACGCCCGCGGCTGCTGCACGCTCGAGGACGCCGCAGACGCGCGCCGGGTCGCCGACCGGCTCGACATCCCCTTCTACGTGTGGGACCTCGCCGCCCGCTTCCGCACCGAGGTCGTCGAGGACTTCGCCGCCGAATATGCCGCCGGGCGCACCCCCAACCCGTGCCTGCGCTGCAACGAGCGGATCAAGTTCGCCGCGCTGCTCGACAAGGCCGTCGGCCTCGGCTTCGACGGGGTGGCGACCGGACACTACGCGCGGATCGTCGAGGGTCCCGCCGGCCGTGAGCTGCACCGGGCCGTCGACCCGGCCAAGGACCAGTCCTACGTCCTCGGGGTGCTCGACGCCGACCAGCTCGCGGGAGCCCACTTCCCGCTCGGGGACAGCACCAAGGCGCAGGTGCGGGCGGAGGCGGCCGAGCGGGGCTTCGCGGTCGCCGCCAAGCCAGACTCGCACGACATCTGCTTCATCCCCGACGGGGACACCCGCGGCTGGCTCGCCGGGCGCCTCGGGGAGCGCCCCGGCGACGTGCTCGACGAGACCGGCGCGGTGGTCGGCTCGCACGGCGGCGCCTACGGCTACACCATCGGCCAGCGCCGGGGGCTGCGGCTGCCCCAGCCGACCGGCGACGGCCGGCCCCGCTACGTCCGGGAGGTCGACGTCGTCGCCAACACCGTGACGATCGCCCCGGCCGAACTGCTCACGGCCGGGGTCATCGAGGCCGAGTCGGCGCGGTGGTGCGGCCCGCCGCCTGCCGGCCCGGTGCGGGTCGATGCCCAGGTCCGGGCGCACGGGGCCGCGCTGCCCGCCTCGGCGAGCGCGGACCCGGACACCGGCCGGGTGAGGGTCGAGCTCGACGAGCCCATCCGGGGGATCGCTCCCGGTCAGTCGGTCGTCCTCTACGCCGGCACCCGGGTGCTCGGGTCGGCGACCATCGTCCGCGCGCGCCCGGGTGCGCCGCGCGGCATACCGGGCCCGTCGACAGGAGGTATGCAGTGACGCTCGCCAGCGGGATCGGCTCGTGGCCGGGCACCGACGTCCGCGAGCCGCTGCGGATCATTCGCGAACTGCTCGGCGACCTCGAGCCCGGCTCCGGCGTGACCGGCCTGCCCTACCTGCCCGAGCTGCCCGCCCGCGGCCCCGGTGCCGACCTCGTCGGTCGTGCGGCGGGCCTGCTCGTCGAGCTGCCGGTCGACCTCCAGCCGGCCGGCTGGAGGCTGGTCGATCGTCCCGGGCGCGACGCGCGGCGCACGAGCGCCCTCTGGCGGGAGGATCTCGACGAGCTGGCCGAGGCCTTCGACGGCTACGCCGGACCGCTCAAGGTCGCGGTCGCCGGGCCGTGGACCCTCGCATCCTCGGTGTGGCTGCCGCGTGGCGAGCGTGCGGTGGTCGACGAGGGGGCCTGCCGGGACCTCGCCGAGTCGCTCGCCGAAGGGGTGCGCAGCCTGCTCGCGACCGTGGCGCGCCTCGTGCCGGGCGCCGACCTGGTCCTGCAGGTGGACGAGCCCAGCCTGCCCGCCGTCCTCGACGGTCGGCTCCCCACGGCCTCGGGTTTCGGGAAGCTTCGGGCGGTCGACCCGCAGGCGGCGCTGCCCGCGCTCCAGGAAGTGGTCGCGGCGGCGGGCGGACGGCATACCGTCGTCCATTGCTGCGCGCCCCATCCGCCGCTGCCCCTGCTGCGGCGATGCGGGGCCGGCGGCATCTCGGTCGACACCCTCGGGCTCACCCCCCGCGGCTGGGAGGGCCTCGCGGTCGCCGCCGAGGAGGGTCTGCGCGTCTACCCGGGGTGCGTGCCCGCCACGGGCGAACTGCCGCGCGCGGCCGAACTCGCCGACGCGGTGGGTGCCGCCTGGCGCCGCATCGGTATGCCGCGGGGCGGCCTCGCCGACCTCGTGGTCACGCCGACGTGCGGGCTCGCCGGTTCGGATCCCGCCGAGGCGGTGTCCCGGCAGCGGGCATGCGTCGACGTCGCGCGGGAACTGGCCCAGGCGAGCGCGTGAAGCCCCGCCTCAGGCGGCGGCGTTGAGCGCGGAGTACTTCTTGAACTCGTCGAACGAGACGTTCCAGTCGGTCCAGCCGTTGCCGCGCTCGAGCGAGCGGCCGGTGCCCGTGACGGTCACCGGGTCGCCGATCTTCACCTGGGCGAAGAGCCACTCGGCGTTGGCCGTGCTCATCCCGATGCAGCCGTGCGAGACGTTGGCCACGCCTTGGGAACCGACCGACCACGGTGCGGCGTGCAGGAACTCGCCAGACGTGGTCTCGCGCATGGCCCACCTGACGTCGAGCCGGTAGTAGTCGGGGTTGTCCTTGCTGATCCCGATCGTCTCGGAGTCCATGATCACCTGCGGCGACTTTTCGAGGATGACCTTGGTGCCGCTGCGGCTCTCCATGCCGGGCTTCCCGCCGCTGATCGGGATCGTGCGTGCGAGCTTGCCGCCGATGGTCACGTAGAGCTGGTGGGCCTTGAGGTCGGCCTTCATCGTGAGCGATCCGCCCACCGTGAAACCGCCCGTCACGGAGGCCTTGCCGTAGGTGCCGCCGCCGGCGGGCACGCTGTTGACGTCGACCTTGACGGTGACCTTGGTGCCCGGCTGCCAGTAGGTGACGGGTCGCCAGTGCGCCTCACTGCTGCCGTACCACGCCCACGAGCCCGGCTGCGCCGGGTCGGAGGTGACCGTCATCTTGCGCTCGAACGCGGCCTTGTCCTTGACCGGGACGTCGAAGCGCACGACGACCGGCATGGCCACGCCGACCGTGCCGCCGTTCTGGCTGATCCGGGCAGTGATCTGCTGCTTCGCGGAGAGGTTCTGGGTCGAGAACGTGCTCGTCGAGCTGTGCGTGGTGCCGTCGGCGGACAGGCCGGTCATCGCGAGGGAGTACTTCGTATTGGGCTCGAGTAGCGACTCGGCCGTCCAGGTGTCGGCGTCCGGTGAGATGGAACCCTGGACGGTCTGCTCGACGGACTTGGTGTCCTTGTAGGTGAGGGCGACCGAGGAGATGGTTCCGTCGGTGGCCTTGACCGAGACGACCGTGTCGATCGCGACCGGCGAGTCGGGGGTGACGTTGGGGGTGAGCGCGACCGTCGGGGTCTGCTCGGGAGTGGACTCGGGGGTGGCGGCCGGCTGGGCCACGCCCGAGGAGCCCGTCGACCGATCAGAGCCGGCCGTCGACCCGGGGCCGGTTGCGCAGGCGGCGAGCAGGCCGAAGACGGCCACGCCGAGCAGGCCGGTGCGCAGCATGGTGTGACGTGCGCGCGGGCGGACCACCACGGGCCCGTGGACGGTCGGGACCCGAGTGGTGGTCTGGCGGTGGCGTCGCATCGTGTCGAACCCCTGGTGTCGGAACGGCATCAAGAAGGCACTGGAGAAAACATTCTCCCCCCAAGTCTCCGGCCAGGTACGCCTTACCGACAAATCCGGGCGTGTACTGGCCGCCTGGAGTGACCGAAATGCAGCATATGTACCGACGTGCGCGTCGAGATCATCGGCCCGTCGGGGTGTCCGCCGGGTGGGGCAGGATGGGCGGGTGGACAGCAGCCGCGTGGACAGCAGCGTGGAGGCGGGCGGCATACCCCTGGCGGCCCGGCACGAGTGGGCCGAGCTCGCCGAGACCGTGCGTCGGCACCAATTCGCCTATCACGTCCAGGACTCCCCGACCGTGTCGGACGGCGAATACGACGCGCTCGTCCGCCGCCTGTCGGCCCTCGAGGAGCAGTGGCCGGGTCTGCGGACCCCGGACAGCCCGACCCAACAGGTGGGGGCGGCCGCCTTCGCCACCGATTTCCGGGCCGTCGACCACCTCGAGCGGATGATGAGCCTGGACAACGCCTTCTCCGCCGAGGAACTCGCCGGCTGGGCCGCCCGGGTGCACCGCGAGGCCGGCGAGGCGGCATACCACTATCTGTGCGAGCTGAAGGTCGACGGTCTCGCGGTCAACCTGCTCTACGAGCGCGGGCGGCTGGTCCGCGCACTCACCCGCGGCGACGGGCGGACCGGCGAGGACGTCACGCTCAACGTGCGCACGATCGAGGGGATCCCCGGCGTGCTCACCGGGGCCGACCTGCCCGACCTCGTCGAGGTGCGCGGCGAGGTCTTCTTCCCGGTCGCCGCCTTCGAGGAGCTCAACGCCTCGCTCGTGGCCGCCGGTCGCGCCCCCTTCGCCAACCCGCGCAACGCGGCCGCCGGCTCGCTGCGCCAGAAGGACCCCCGCGTGACGGCGAGCCGCCCGCTGCGGATGCTCGTGCACGGCCTCGGGGCGCGGCGCGGCTTCGAGGTCACCCGCCAGAGCGAGGCGTATGCCGCGCTGCGCACCTGGGGCCTGCCGGTGTCCGATCACTGGCGGGTCGTCGCCACCCTCGCCGAGGTGCAGGCCTTCGTCGACCACTTCGGCGAGCAGCGTCACTCGGTCGAGCACGAGATCGACGGGGTGGTCGTCAAGGTCGACGAGATCGCCGTGCAGCGGCTGCTCGGGGCCACGTCGAGGGCGCCGCGGTGGGCGATCGCCTATAAATACCCACCGGAAGAGGTCAACACCCGGCTGTTGCGGATCGAGGTCAACGTCGGGCGCACCGGCCGGGTGACGCCCTTCGGGGTCATGGAGCCGGTCGTCGTCTCCGGCTCGACGGTGTCCAACGCGACCCTGCATAACGCGTGGGAGGTCGCCCGCAAGGACGTGCGCCCGGGCGACACCGTCGTGCTGCGCAAGGCCGGCGACGTCATCCCCGAGATCGTCGCCCCCGTGCTCGCGCTGCGGCCACCCGGCACGCGGCCGTGGGTGATGCCGACCGCATGCCCGTCCTGCGGCACCGCGCTCGCCCCGGAGCGGGAGGGCGACAAGGACATCCGTTGCCCCAACGCGCGCTCCTGCCCGGCCCAGTTGCGCGAGCGGCTCTTCGGGCTGGCGTCCCGGGGTGCCTTCGACATCGAGGCACTCGGGTGGGAGGGCGCGGCGGCCCTGCTCGAGGCCGGGGTGCTCGACGACCCCGAGCTCGGCGGGCCGTGTGAGTCGATGCTCTTCTCCCTGGGCGAGCGGCAGGTCGCCGAGGTGTCGCTCTACACCCGGGCGGCCAGACGCACCGACCCGCCCGAGGCGATCCGCGACGGGCGGGCCCTCTCGGCCAACGGCGCCCGGCTGGTCGCCGAGATCGACAAGGCCAAGGGCCAGCCGCTGTGGCGAGTGCTCGTGGCCTTGTCGATCCGTCACGTCGGGCCGACCGCGGCCCGTGCCCTCGCCGGGCACTTCGGGTCGATGGTGGGCATCCGCGCGGCGACCGTGGACGAGCTGTCCGCCGTGGACGGCGTCGGCGGGGTGATCGCCGAGTCGGTGCGCGACTGGTTCGACGCCCCCGACGACGGGTGGCACCGGGCGATCGTCGAGCGCTGGGCGGAGGCGGGGGTGCGGATGGTCGACGAGGTCGACGTGAGTCTCGCGCGCACCCTCGAGGGCAGGACGGTGGTCGTCACCGGCTCGCTCGAGCGGTTCAGCCGCGACGGCGCCAAGGAGGCGATCCTCGCCCGCGGCGGCAAGGCCGCCGGCTCGGTCTCCAAGAACACCGACTGGGTCGTCGTCGGCCCGGGCGCCGGGTCCAAGGAGGCCAAGGCCCGGGAGCTCGGCCTGCCGATCCTCGACGAGGCTGCCTTCGAGCGGCTGTTGGAGACCGGTTCGCCGGACTGAGACCCAGCCCCGACTGGTCGCCCGAGCGGACGTCACCGGCCGGGGGCGGCCACGAGGTGCAGGGTGCGGTCCGACACGCCGATGCGCACGCGCTGACCCCAGCCGAGCTGCACCCGGTCCGCCTCCAGACCGTCGCCGAACAGGACGAGCGAGTCGGACTCGACGACGACCTCGACGCCCGGCTCGGTGACGATCCCGGCGGTGAGTCGCGTCCCGGTCGTCGGCGAGGGCCAGGCCTCGCGGACGAACCAGGCGAGCGCCGGATCGCGTGGGGCGGGCAGGGTGAGCTCGCTGTGCGTGGCCCCGTGGAGCGAGGCGAGCCAGCCGGTCGACCCGGTCCCCGTGCCGACGACCAGCCCCGAGGAGGCCTGTCGCTCGGTCACCCCCGGCGCCGGCTCAAGCCGGTAGCGGGCGGTCTGGTGGGTTGCCGGACCGAGGAAGACCTCGTTGAGCGCGCGCAGGCGCTGCCCGTCGTCGACGACCGCCTCGACCATGGTCAGCCGGCGCACCGGCAGACCGGCCGGGCCGGGCGGCGCGGCGGCCCGCGCGAGCGCGCCGCGCACGTCGCCGGGCCGGTGGGTGACCAGGACGCCGACGTTGACCCCCGGCTCGGGGTCGATGCCGAGGACCGGCTGGTCCTCGAGGTACTTCGCCACGTTGGCCACGAGGCCGTCCTGCCCGACGACGAGCACGACGTCGTCGGGGGCGAACGGGAAGCCGGCGAGGTCGGCCCGCTCGACGGTGGCCCGGCGCCAGTCGAGCGGGATCGACCCGGCCACCTCGCGCAGGGCCTGCTCGACTCGCTCGTGACCCTCGTCGAGGGCGCCGAGGTTCTGGCCCCGCGAGCGGAGGAAGAACTCCACCTGCCCGCGGGTGCCGTGTCGGCCGAGCAACTCGGTGAGCAGGGTCGCGCGGTGGACGAGGACGGCGCGGGGTGCGACGGCCATCGCCGCTCACGCCTTCGCCGGCGAGCCGGTGGCACCCGCAGAGCCCGCGGTGAGCCGGGCGAGCAGGGTGCTCACGAGATCGGGAGAGAGGACGAGCTGCTCGATCGCGGGCAGGTGGGCGGCCGCCTCCTTGAGGGCCAGCGCCATGAGCACGCCCTCGGACACCTCGGTGTATGCCGCGAGCCGGGCCCGCTCGCTCTGCGCCGACGCCGCGCCGGTGAGACGTTCCGCCTCGGCGGCGGCCTGGGCCAGCCGCTCGGTGCGGGCAGCCTCCGCCTCGGTGGAGATCCGGCCGGTCTCGGCGCTCTCCTGCGCCGCCCGCCGGGCGTTCGCACCCTTCTGGACGACCAGCTGCTCCTGCCGGCGGGCCAGCTCGATCTGGTTGGCCAGCTCGTTCTCACCGATCGCGGCCTCCCGTTCGACCGCGATCGCTCGGCGCTCGAAGGTGGCTCGGTCGGCCTCCTGCTGGATCGCCTCCCGGGCGGGGGTTGCCAGCGCCTTGTCCATCTCCGGTGTCGGCCGGATGGCCGCCATCCGGACGCTGAGCACGAGGATGCCCGTCTCGGCGAGCCGGGCGTCCTCGCGCAGCCCCGCGGTGATCGCCTCGCGGACCGGCCCGAGCCCCTCGCTCAACGCGCGGGCGAGGTCGAGCCCGGCGATGAGGTCGACCGCGTGCGAGGTGGCCGTCTCGGTGACCACGCCGGCGACCTGCTCGAGCGGCATACCGCGCCAGCGGCCGGTCCGGGGGTCGATGCCGAAGTCGATGTGGCTGGCCGCCTGGGCAGGCGCGGCGAACCGGAAGGTGACCGTCCCCTGCACGAGGACGTCCTGGAAGTCGGCGGTGCGCGCGTGCACGAGCAGGGGCAGCTCGCGGTCGTCGACCGGGACCTCGCTGAGGACGGCCGAGCGCGGGCGGAACCAGAAGGCCGCGCCCACGCCCTCGTGGGCGACGGCTCCCCGCCGCAGGTGTTGCACGTAGCTGGTCGCCGTGCCCCGCAGGTGGCGGGCGAAGGGGGTGTGGCTGATGTCGGCCATGTCGAACTCCTTTATCGTCGATGCGACGAGAATAAGGGAATCCGTCCATCTCGTCAAGTCGACGATAAAGCGGCTAGGATGCGGGCATGCAGCCCGTCGACGCACCCCGGCATCCACCGTTCGCCGTGACCGTCGACCTCGTCGTGCTCACCGTCCGGGGCGGCCGCTTGCATGTCGTGCTCGTCGAGCGCGGCGAGGCACCGCACGAGGGGCGGCTCGCCCTGCCGGGGGGCTTCGTCCGGGTGGACGAGGACCTGGCCGAGGCGGCATACCGCGAGCTTGCTGAGGAGACCGGGCTGGGACCGGACGACGTGGGGCATCTCGAGCAACTGCGCAGTTACGGGCGGCCCGACCGGGACCCGCGGATGCGCACGGTGAGCATCGCCCACCTGTGCCTGGCCCCCGACCTGCCCGCGCCGGTCGCCGGCTCCGACGCGCGGGCCGCGCGCTGGGTGGCGGTCGCCGACCTGCCCGGCGACGGGTCCGCGGGATCGCTCGCCTTCGACCACGACCGGATCCTCGCCGACGGCCTCGAACGGGCCCGCGCCAAGCTGGAATACACCTCGCTCGCCACCGCCTTCTGCCCGGCCGAGTTCACCGTCGCGGACCTGCGCGAGGTCTACGAAGCCGTGTGGGGCAGTGCCCTGGACCCACGCAACTTCCACCGCAAGGCGACGAGGACCCCCGGCCTGCTCGTCCCCACCGGCCGGTATGCCGCGGGCGAGGCCGGGCGCCCGGCGCAGCTCTACCGGGCCGGCCCCCAGGTGCGGCTCGACCCGCCGCTCACCCGGGGGAGTGGCTGATCCCGGGGTGGGGGCCACGGGCGCACCCATAGGATTGGGGCATGTCCACGCTGTCGCGCGACGACGTCGCGCATCTGGCGATGCTCGCGCGCATCCAACTCACCGAGGCCGAACTCGACCGCATGCTCGGCGAACTCACGGTCATCCTCGACGCGGTGGCGTTGGTGCAGCAGGCTCCCACCGAGGGGGTCGAGCCGATGTCGCACCCGATGCCGCTCACCAACGTCACCCGGATGGACGTGGTCCGGCCCGGTCTGGGCGCTGCGGCCGCACTCTCCGGAGCGCCCGAGGCCGAGGCGGGGCGTTTCCTCGTGCCGCGCATCCTCGAGGAGTGACCAGCCCGCCCACAGCCCGGGGTATGCCGCCCGTCCACCCGGTCACCCGCCGGCCGCACGGCATACCGCCTCGAACTCCCGCCCGAGGAGAGCCCACACCGTGACCCACCCGCCGACCCACTTGCCCGAGATCGTCCGCTGGAGCGCTGCCCGGATGGCCGACTCCCTCGCCCGCAAGGAGGTGAGCGCCGTCGAGGTCGTGCAGGCCCACCTCGACCGGATCGCCGCCGTCGACGGGGCCGTCCACTCCTACCTGCACGTCGACGCCGACGGCGCGCTCGCCCAGGCCCGCGCGGTCGACGACGCCCGGGTCGCCGGTGCCGACCTGCACGTGATGGCCGGCGTGCCGGTCGCGGTGAAGGACGTCGTCACCACCGCCGGGCTGCCGACGACCTGCGGCAGCCGGATCCTGCAGGGCTGGGTGCCGCCCTACGACGCGACGCTGGTCACCAAGCTGCGCGCGGCCGGGATGCCGATCCTCGGCAAGACCAACATGGACGAGTTCGCGATGGGCTCCTCGACCGAACACTCCGCCTACGGCCCCAGCCGCAATCCGTGGGACCTCGACCGGATCCCCGGCGGCTCCGGCGGCGGCTCGTCCTCGGTCCTCGCGTCCTTCCAGGCGCCGCTGGCGATCGGCACCGACACCGGCGGCTCGATCCGCCAGCCGGCCGCGGTCACCGGCACCGTGGGCACCAAGCCGACCTACGGCGGGGTGTCGCGCTACGGGCTCGTCGCGCTCGCCTCGAGTCTCGACCAGGCCGGGCCCTGCGGTCGGACCGTCCTGGACACCGCCCTGCTGCACGCGGTCATGGGTGGCCACGATCCCCGCGACTCGACCTCGATCGTCGCGCCGGTGCCCGAGGTGGTCCGGGCCGCCCAGTTGGCCGACGTCGCCGGGCTGCGGATCGGCGTCGTGCGTCAGCTGCGCGGCGAGGGCTACCAACCTGGGGTCCAGGAGCGCTTCGACGAGGCGGTTGCCCTGCTCGTCGAGGCCGGCGCCTCCGTCGTCGAGGTCGACTGCCCCAACTTCGCCTATGCGCTGGCCGCCTACTACCTCATCCTCCCGTCGGAGGCCTCGAGCAACCTCGCGAAGTTCGACGCGATGCGCTACGGCCTGCGGGTCGCGCCCGAGGGCGTGAACGAACCGACGGCCGAGCAGGTGATGGCCGCGTCCCGGGAGGCCGGCTTCGGCGACGAGGTGAAGCGCCGGATCATCCTGGGCACCTATGCCCTCTCCTCCGGCTACTACGACGCCTACTACGGCCAGGCGCAGAAGGTCCGCCGGCTCATCGCCCAGGACTTCGCGCGGGCCTTCGAGACCGCGCATGTCCTCGTCTCGCCGACCGCTCCGACGACCGCCTTCCGGATCGGGGAGAAGCTCGACGACCCGCTCGCGATGTACCTCAACGACGTCGCGACCATCCCCGCCAACCTCGCCGGCATCCCGGGCATGTCCTTGCCCAGCGGGCTCGCGGCCGAGGACGGGCTGCCCGCGGGCTTCCAGATCCTCGCCCCGGCCATGTGCGACGAGCGCCTGTATGCCGTGGGCTCGGCTCTCGAGCGCGCCCTCATCGGGCGCTGGGGCGGGCATCTGCTCGACCGGGTCCCGGATCTCGCTCCGGCGACGCAGGAGGTGCACGGTGGCTGACGAGGTGCTCACCTACGAGGAGACGATCGCGGCATACGACCCGGTGCTCGGGCTCGAGGTGCACGTCGAGCTGGGCACGGCGACCAAGATGTTCTGCGGCTGTCCGACGACCTTCGGGGCCGAGCCCAACAGCCAGGTGTGCCCGGTGTGCCTGGGTCTGCCGGGGGCCTTGCCGGTCGTCAACGAGAAGGGCGTCGAGTCGGCGATCCGGATCGGCCTCGCACTCAACTGCGAGATCGCCCCGTGGTCGCGGTTCGCCCGGAAGAACTATTTCTACCCGGACATGCCCAAGAACTTCCAGACCAGCCAGTACGACGAGCCGATCGCTCACGACGGCTGGCTCGACGTCGAATACGACGACGGCGCAGGCGGTTCCGCGGTCTACCGGGTGCTCATCGAGCGCGCCCACATGGAGGAGGACACCGGCAAGTCGACCCACGTCGGTGGTGCGACCGGACGGATCCATGGCGCGGACTACTCGCTCGTCGACTACAACCGGGCCGGCATACCGCTCATCGAGATCGTCACCAAGCCGCTCACCGGGGTGGGGGAGCGGGCACCGGAGATCGCCCGGGCCTATGTCTCGGCCCTGCGTGACCTGTTGCGGGCGCTCGGCGTCTCCGACGTGAAGATGGAGCAGGGATCGCTGCGCTGCGACGCCAACGTCTCGTTGCGTCCGCGCAAGAAGCGTCCCGAGAAGCAGGAGGACGTGCCCCTCGGGACGCGCACGGAGACGAAGAACGTCAACTCGCTGCGTTCGGTCGAGCGGGCGGTGCGCTACGAGCTGACCCGGCACGCCGCGGTGCTCGCGGGCGGCGGCGCGGTGCTCCAGGAGACCCGCCACTGGCACGAGGACACCGGCGTGACGACCTCGGGCCGGGAGAAGTCCGACGCCGAGGACTATCGCTACTTCCCGGAGCCCGACCTCGTGCCGGTCGCTCCGTCGGCGGAGAGCGTCGATGCGCTGCGCCGCACCCTGCCCGAGCCGCCGGTGCAGCGCCGGCGCCGGCTGCAGAGCGAGTGGGGCTTCACCGACCTCGAGATGCGCGACGTCGTCAACGCCGGCGCGGTCGAGCTCATCGAGTCGACCGTCGCGGTGGGCGCGACGCCAGCCGGGGCGCGCAAGTGGTGGTCCGGCGAGCTGGCCCGTCGGGCCAACGCCGACGGCCGCGAACTCGGTGAACTCGGCATCACCCCGCGGATGATCGCCGAGCTCGACGGGCTCGTGCGCGGCGGCCGGCTCAACGACTCGATGGCCCGGCAGGTCCTCGAGGGCATGCTCGCCGGCGAGGGCAACCCGGCCGCGATCGCCGACGCCCGCGGACTCGCGCTCGTCCAGGACGAGGGCGCGCTCGCCGCGGCCGTCGACGCGGTGATCGCCGCCAACCCCGAGGTCGTCGACAAGATCCGCGGGGGCAAGGTCCAGGCCGCGGGGGCGCTCATCGGTCAGGTGATGAAGGCGATGGGTGGTCGGGCCGACGCAGCCCGGGTGCGCGAGCTGATCCTCGAGCGGCTCGACTCCTGAGCTGGGCCGTTCGCCCAGGCTGGCCGGGTGGTCCCCACGAGGCGGTCCTTCGGCCACTCGGGTCGGTGGCAGCCGAATCCTCGAGTCCCCGCCCGTCGCGTCGTCGACGGCGCCGAGGACGCCACTCCGTATGCCGCGCGGTCCCCGCGGCATACGGGAGTGTGGGTGTGGCTCGCCGAGCGAGCCGGCGCCGCGCCAGTCGCCGCGGACCGGGCCCCGCTGGTGACGACCAGGAAGTGATTGACGGAGTCCGCCGGGGGACCGCCGAGGCCGAATGTCCAGGTCGGCGAGCATGCCGGTCAGTCTGGCGCAGGCGGGTCCTGTTATCAGGGGCTACTCGCCGACGAAAGTACGCACCGGCTGGGCGCGGGTATTCGAAGCCTCCTGTTGACCACGAAGCCTGGCCCCGCGGCGAACGCCGAGGCCTGTGTCGCTGCCGGCTTCGTGGAACTCTGCCTCCTCTGACCTGTCGGCATGCTCGACGGGCGATTGTCAGTGGGTCGTGATTTCCTGTCCTTGCGCAGGAGGTGATGGGAAATGTCATGGTCGGCTGCGGCCTTGTCAGTGTGGGGAAAGACCGCCCAAGGCGATGTGCCAATGGTGCTGCCCGTCGTCCGTCACCTCGCCGACGCGGCGGCAGTGGCTGCCGAGCTGTGGGATCGGTGGCTTCCCGAGTCGAGCAAAAAGGAGATCTCGGCGACCCTGCCCAGAGGCCTCGACGACGGCAGAGTCCTCTTCACATTTCTCGCTGGTGTCCACGACATCGGAAAGATCACCCCGGCGTTCACGGGCCAGCTGCGTCGTTCCCCGGCTTATTCGTGGGTGCTCGATGACTTGGCTCGCCATGGGCTGGAAGTCCCTGCGCGGATCAGCTCGGCTCGCCCACCTCGACATTGTCTGCTCGGCTTCGCGATCCTCCGCTCCTGGCTCGTCCGGCAGGCGCCGGGGGCCGACGGCCGAGAGGCGCAGCGCCATGCCGACACCCTCGCCGGCCCAGTCGGTGCCCATCACGGCGTCCCGCCGTCACGCGCCGAGTTGGTGGCCATCAGCTCTCGCGACCTCGCGCCAACACCGGCCTGGTCAGCTGTCCAGGACGAGGTCCTCGATGGCATGGCGCGACGCACCGGGGCGGCCGAGCGCCTTGAGCCCTGGCTCGCCCGGGACCTGCCGCTGAGCAGTCAGCTCGCGCTTGCGGGTGCGGTGGTCGTTGCCGACTGGTTGGCTAGCGACCAGGCGAGGTTCCCCCTCGACGACACCGAGAGCTCGCAGGTCCGCGCTGCTCGGGTGCTCGGCGGCTGGGATCTGCCGCCCCCGTGGCGGGCGTTGGCGCCCGATGGCGACCCCGACCGGCTGATGGCTCGACGCTTCCCGCAGCTCGCGGCATACGGCATCCGTCCCCTGCAGTCAGCCGCCGCGGAGGCGGCGCATGCGATGACCCGTCCCGGCCTGATCGTCATCGAGGCAGGGATGGGCGAAGGCAAGACCGAGGCGGCCCTTCTGGCCGCCGAGGAACTGGCGGCACGCTTCGGCCCCGGCGGCGTGGTCTTCGCCCTTCCCACACAAGCCACCTCGGACGGGATCTTCCCCCGGTTGCGTGACTGGGTCGCGACCATCGGCCTGCCCGTGACGAGCATGTTCCTCGCGCACGGCAAGGCGGCTCTCAACGAGGACTACCGACGTCTGGCCGCCAACGGCCGCATTGCCGCAGTCGGCGACCCGGATGCTCCGCACGAGGCGATCGCCCTCGTCACCTCGTGGTTGCGTGGGCGCCGACGGGGAATTCTCGCAGATTTCGTGGCCGGGACGATCGATCAGATCCTCTTCGCAGCCCTTGCCGCACGTTTCGTCCAACTGCGCCACCTCGCCCTCGCGGGGAAGGTGATCATCATCGACGAGGTCCATGCCGCGGATGCTTTCATGCGGGTCTATCTCGAGCGGGCATTGGCGTGGTTCGCTGCCCACGGGACCCCGGTCATTCTCCTGTCGGCCACCCTCCCGCCGGATATCCGGGACAGCCTCGTGAGTGCGTATGCAGGGCACGGGGTGACGTGCGCCGGGGACGCCTACCCGCGCCTTACCGTCGTCGACGACCAGGTTCGCGAGTTTGCTGTCGCTCCCGCACCGGGACGGCGCGGTCGCCTCGCCGTTCGGGTGTCTGTTGATTGGCTCGACGAGGTATGCCGCGCGGTCGCCGACGGTGGCTGCGTCTCCGTCGTGCACAACACCGTGGGGCGGGCCCAGGCGTCCTACGAGGCACTTGTGGTCAGGCTTGGCTCGGACAAGGTCCTGCTCTTGCACAGCCGCTTCCTCGGCATCGCGCGCGCGTCGCGTGAGCGGCGCCTGCGGCAGTTGCTCGGTCCGCCGGACCATCGCGGCGAATCGGCGCACCGGCCACGCGGGTTTGTTGTGGTCGGCACGCAGGTCCTCGAACAGAGCCTCGACATCGACGTCGACCTCATGGTCACCGACATCGCCCCGATCGACCTGATCCTGCAACGTGGCGGTCGCGTCCACCGTCATCACCGAGGCCCGGATGCGCGCCCCGCTGGCCTCGGCGTGCCCACCCTGTTGGTCACTGGTCTCGATGTCGACAGGCATGGCGGGCCGCCGGACTTCGACCCAGGCGCGATGGCCGTCTACGGTGCGGCAGCGCTGCTGCGCGCCGTGACAGTGCTGAAACCGCACCTCGACGCGGCGGAGATCGACTTGATCGACGACCTTCCTCGCCTCGTAGCCGAGGGCTATCGCGAGGACCTGCCCTGCCCTCCGGGATGGGAGGACGCCTGGCAGGACGCTGAGCAGGAGCGGCGCCGTCGCCTTCGGATCATGCGGGCGGATGCCCAGTCATTCCTGCTGCCCGCCCCCGATTCTCGGCGCACCATGGTCGGCCTGCTCGCCGATCGCGGTGGCGAACCGGACGACGATGGGTCGAGCACCTCGCGGGCCCGCGTCCGGGACACCGACGAGACCATCGAGGTGATCGTGGTCCGGTCCGTGGACGGCCTCGTGGCGCCGATGCCCGATGCGGGGCTGCCCGCGGGGACCACCTTGCCCACCGAGTTGGGGTGCCCGGACGACGAGGTCGCCCGCCGTCTGGCGGCGTGCACCCTGCGGCTTCCGTCCGCCATGACCTGGACCCACGGCGGAGCCGGCGGATTCGCCGCGGTCGACCGAGTCATCCGCGACCTCGAGCGCGGCGCCTCCCACCTGCAGGGCTGGGCGCAGTCGGCATGGCTCAAGGGCGAGCTGGTCCTCGTCCTGGACGCCCACAACCGCGCTGTCGTCGACGGCTGGGAACTGACCTACGACACGGACCGTGGCTTGCGGCATACGAAATCGAAAGGGTGACGATGCCTCCCGACTCATTCAACCTCCTGGACGAGCCGTGGCTTGTCGTGCGTGGACCCGGTGGCGAGACGACGAGGATGTCGATCTGCCAGACCTTCAAGGCTGCCCACCAGTTGACCGGTCTTGCCGGCGATCTGCCGACGCAAGAGGTCGCCTTGCTGCGACTGCTGCTCGCGATCCTCTACCGCGCCCTGCCCGTGCCCGCCACAGCCGAGGATCGTGTCGAGGCCTGGGAGCGGTGGTGGAAAGCCGACGAGCTGCCCGCGGAGCTCATCGACGGCTACCTCGAGGCCCATCGGGACCGCTTCGACCTGGTGCACCCGGCTGTGCCGTTCATGCAGGTGGCGACGTTGTCGGCCAACAAGACCAGCGGCTTGGGCAAGCTCATTGCCGACCAGCCGGACGGCGAGCAGTTCTTCACCACGCGCGCCGGAGTCGGCCTGGAATCGATCGATCTGGCGGAGGCAGCACGGTGGTTGGTCCACGTGCATGCCTACGACCCGTCGGGTATCAAGAGCGGGGCGCACGGCGACCCACGGGTCAAGGGTGGGAAGGGTTACCCGATCGGCATCGGGTGGGCTGGTTGGTGCGGGATCCTCCTGCCGCAGGGGCGCACGCTCAAGGACACACTCCTGCTGAGTCTGGCTCTCAACCTCGACGCGCTCGCCGGGGCAAGTCGGGACGAGGACAGGCCGGTCTGGGAACGCCCACCGTCGACCGCCGCTCCGGAGCGCGGACACGAAGAGCCCGCAGGCCCGGCCGACCTGCTCACCTGGCAGTCCCGCAGGGTGCGGCTGGTCAGGTCGGGGGACCGTGTGACCGACGCGCTCATCAGCAACGGCGACCCCATCCACCCGCGCAACCGGCAGCGGCTCGAGCCGCACAGCGCGTGGCGGCGAAGTCTCGCGCAGGAGAAGCAGCACGGTGGCACCGTCTACATGCCCCGATCGCACGACCCCGAGCGAGCGCTGTGGCGCGGGCTGCCGGGACTGCTGCCCCAGGCCCGCCCCACCGGTGGCGGGGCCTCGCACGAACCGGCCGCGAGCCTGGCACCCGGGGTGCTCGAGTGGATCGCCGAGCTCGTGGATAGTGCAGCACTTCCCGCCACTTTGCCCGTGCAGTTGCGGGCGGTCGGTGTTGTGTACGGCTCGCAGAGCAGCACGATCGCGAGCATCACCGAGGACGGAATTCGGCTTCGGGCGGCAGTCTTCGCAAGCGAAGACCTCCGGTCCCTGCTGCGCGAGATGGTCGCCAGTACGGAGACGGCGGTCGCGGCGCTGCGTGGCCTGGCCGGCAACCTGGCGGAGGCCTCCGGTGAGCGCGACACCACGGAGGGCCGACGGGAGCGAGCCGGAGAAGCCGCCTATGCCGAATTGGACCGGCTCTTCCCGCCGTGGCTCGACCGTCTCACCCCAGCGGCTGACCTGGACGACCTTGCCCGATCGTGGCAGGACCAGGTCAGGTCCGCGCTGGTGCGGCTCGGCGACGACCTTGTACGCAGCGCCGGTCGGCCGGCCTGGGTGGGGCGCTCGGTCGGCGGCCCCGGCTCGTCCCGGCATCTCGACTCCGCCCTCGCCGCCCGCTGGTTCCGGGCCGGATTGGCCAAGGCACTTCCAGCGGCGACCCCAGCCGGCCTGCCGCCGCACCCGACCGATCCGATCGACGACTCCGAAGGCGAGGACTGACGATGACGATGAACGAGAGACCAGGGGACCAGGTTGGTCGGCACGTCGCCCGGGTCATCGGTCGACTGCAGCCCCAGTACCTCCCGGCCGACGGCCGAGCGCAGTCGACGCCGCACGCCGCGGCCAGCCTGGCGGCTCTGCGCCAGGCGAAGGTCGGCGACCCAGCCGGCGATGTGCGGACCTGGCAGGTGACCCTGGCCGGCATACCCGATCGACTGCTGTCAGACTCCCCCGACGGGCCCGGAAGCGCTGAGTATGCCGTGCACGCCGCCTTGGTGCTGTGGGCCACCCACCAGCAGTCCCGACGCGCCCCCATGCACACGCCGGGGCCGTCGTTGGGCCGAGCGGTGGCGCAGCTCTCACGTCGGCTCGGCGGGTCCGACCAGATCCAGCCCTCGCTGTTGCGGCGCTTCCACAGCGTGGCCACCGCGACAAACCAGGAGCAGCGACTCCACCACCTACGGAGCCTGATCACCTTGCTTCGCGCCAACGAAGTGCCGTTGGACTACGCACGGCTCAGCATCGACCTCTACCGGCTCAGCACCGGTGGCGCAGATCGGGTGCTGCTGAGCTGGGGTCGCGACCTCTACCGCAGGCCCACCGAGCAGGCTGGAGACGACGAGGACACGGTCCCGTCTGAGCCTGCAATCCCCCCGACCGACAACTGAACCGGAGACCGCCATGGAACCCATGTACATCGACATCCACGTCCTGCAGACCGTCCCGCCGAGCAATCTCAACCGGGACGACACCGGATCGCCCAAGTCCGCGGTCTACGGGGGGGTGCGCCGCGCCCGGGTCAGCAGCCAGGCCTGGAAGCGGGCCACCCGGGACGAGTTCGCCAAGCGGACCGACCGCGCAGACCTCGGTGTCCGGACAAAGCGCTCGATCGAGTTGGTCGCTGACCTCCTGACCCGACAGCACGGACTCGAGCCAGCCGAGGCGGTCGAACGTGCGACCGCCACGTTGGCTGCGGCAGGCATCTCGGGGAAGGCACCGCGGCCCGCGAAGAACGCACCGAAGGAGGCTGCTCCCAAGGTGGCGCAGACCGAGTACCTGATCTTCCTGTCCCGGCGACAGATCGAACGACTGGCCGCCCTGGCGGCGGCATCCGACAAGGCACCCTCCCGCAAGGAGGTCATCGAGGCCCTCGACCGTGAGCACGGCGTCGAGGTCGCCTTGTTCGGGCGGATGGTCGCCGACAACAAGGAGCTGAGCGTCGATGCCTCGGTGCAAGTGGCACACGCGCTGAGCACGCACGGCGTCGATGACGAGAGCGACTACTTCACCGCGGTGGACGACCTCACCGACGAGCAGGGCGAGGAGACCGGAGCCGGGATGCTGGGAACGGTGGAGTTCAACTCATCGACGCTGTACCGCTACGCAACCGTCAACGTCGCGGGGCTGCAGGCCAATCTGGGCAGCGCGGACGCCACGGCACGAGCCGCGCGGGCATTCCTGCTCGACTTCGTCCGATCCATGCCTACCGGCAAGCAAAACACCTTCGCCAACCGCACGGTGGCCGACGGGCTCGTCGTGATGTTCCGGCGCGACCAGCCGGTCAACCTCGTCGGTGCTTATGAGCGAGCGGTCTCGACGCGTGCAGGGGAGGGCCGTGTCTCTGAGTCGGCGCGGCGACTTATCGAACAGGCCGCTGCGGTCACCGCCTTCGTCAGCCAGCCCGAGCGCACACTGGTGGCGTATGCCGGGGCGGCCGCGGAGTCGCTCAGTGAGCTCGGGGAGGTCGTCGGGCTCGATGACCTCGCCGACCAGGTCGAGCGGATCGTCCTGGCCGCGGTCGGCGCGTCTGAACCGTCGTGAAGGCGCTGGTCTTGCGACTGGCTGGTCCGCTGCAGTCCTGGGGGGCCAGCAGTCGGTTCACCCGCCGAGAGACCCGGGCCGAGCCAACGAAGAGCGGCGTGCTCGGACTTCTCGCGGCCGCTGAGGGAAGACGGCGGACCGACCCGATCGACGACCTGGCAGGCCTGCGGTTTGGTGTACGCGTGGACCAGCCGGGACGCCTGACCCGAGACTTTCAAACCGCGATCCGGTGGTCGGATGGCAAGCCGATGCCGTTGTCCTATCGCTACTACCTGGCCGACGCGGTCTTCGTCGCTGCGGTCGAGGGGGACCCAACCCTGCTCGGGGCGCTGGACGAAGCTCTGCGTCATCCGGTGTACCCGCTCTACCTTGGGCGCCGCTCGTGCCCGACGGAAGGGCGGGTGTCCCTCGGGGTGGCTGACGGCGACGTCGGGGCGGTACTGCGCGCGGTGCCCTGGCAGGCGGCACCTTGGTATCGGCGACAAACGGGGCGTCGGGTATCTCTCGAGATGCTGGTCGACGCGACGTCGGGGGACTCGAACGGCGACGTTGAGACCATCCGCGATGTCCCGCTGTCCTACTCACCCGAGAGACGGGACTACACCTGGCGGGAGGTAGCCCGGCTCGATCCGGTCACCGTGGACAACTCCGATGGCCGGGACGGTGTGGACTTCCTTGCCCCATTGGGAGGCTCGTAATGTTCCTGACCAGGATGTTCCTCAATCCCACCAGGGTGACGACAAAGCGGATGCTCGCCTCACCACACGTTGCCCATGCCTTGGTGATGGGCGGCATACCTCCTGGTTCGGTGCCCGGGCGGATCCTCTGGCGGATCGACGCCGAGCGCGACAGCAGCCGCCTGGCCCTCTACCTCGTCAGTCCCGGTCGGCCGGACCTTACCGGCATGGTCGAGCAGGTGGGCTGGCCCACGGAAGCGACGTGGGAGACGCGTAGCTACGACCCGTTCCTCGGCCGTCTGAGGGTCGGCCAACAGTGGAGGTTTCGCCTGACGGCCAACCCGGTCCGGTCGTTGTCCCAAGGTCCTGGGGTGCGGGGCAAGGTGTTGCCGCATGTGACCGTGGACCACCAGCTGGGTTGGCTGCTGGCGAGAGTGGACCGAATCGGAGTGTCCATTCCCCGTAATGGTTTGGGGGAGCTGCAGGTTGGGGTTCGGGGTCGTTCAACGGCGACGTTCGGTCGCCGCAGCATCACTGACGATGGTCCCAGGCGTGATCGGGTCGAGCTCACGACGGCCACGTTCGACGGCCTCTTGCAGGTGGAGGACGCCGAGGCGCTCCGGCACGCTCTGACGCATGGGGTGGGGCGCGCCAAGGGATACGGCTGCGGACTCTTGACGTTGGCCCCGCAATGACTCGTCCGGTTCCCGGCATGCCGCCAGCCGACCTTTCGGACCTCGTCCGGGTGGAGGATCGGCTGAGCTTCGTGTACCTCGAGCGCTGCATTGTTCACCGCGAGGACAACGCCATCACGGCCAGCGATGAACGAGGGGTCATTCACATCCCCGGGGCTGCGCTGAATGCCTTGCTTCTCGGGCCCGGGACACGGGTGAGCCATGCCGCGATCGCGTTGCTAGCAGACTCAGGGGCGACCGTCGTCTGGGTGGGGGAGAGCGGTGTGCGGTATTACGCCCACGGTCGCGGCCTGGCCAGTGGTAGCCGCCTGCTTATCGCGCAGGCGACGTTGGTGAGCAACCAGTCGTCGCGGTTACGAGTTGCCCGTGACATGTACGCGCTGAGGTTCCCTGGGGAAGATGTACGCGGGTTGACCATGCAGCAGTTGCGCGGCCGCGAAGGTGCCCGGGTCCGTCGGGCCTATCGCGATGCCTCGGAGCGGTTCGGCGTGACGTGGACCCGTCGTGAATACGACCCTGAGGACTTCGACGGGGCTGACGTGCTCAACCGCGCCCTTTCGGCAGCCTCTTCATGCCTCTACGGGCTCGTCCACGCAGTAGTCGTGGCCCTTGGTTGCTCACCGGGCTTGGGCTTCATCCACACCGGTCATCAACGCTCGTTCGTGTTCGATGTGGCCGACCTGTACCGCGTCGAGCTCGCCATCCCGGTGGCATTCGGTGTCGCCGCCATGGCGGAGGAGGTCGACGACATTGGGTCGGAGGTGCGCGTGAGGATGCGTGACGCCTTCTACGGCGGTCAGCTCGCAGCCCGCTGTGCCGACGACATCAAGCGCCTCTTCAGCGCGCACAACGCATCGTCCGAAGACCAGCAGGACAGCCGAATTCATTTGTGGGATGGGGCAAACCGCGTCGTGGAGGGTGGCCGAGCGTATGGCGAGGAGGTGGATCCGGGATGGTAGTCCTGGTGCTGACCGCCTGCCCGGCCGGCCTTCGCGGGCACGTAACGCGGTGGCTCCTCGAGATCTCGGCCGGCGTGTTCGTTGGGCATGTCTCCGCCCGCGTTCGGGACGAACTCTGGCAGCAGGTGCTGGACCACGTGAAGGACGGAAAGGCGCTGATGGTCTACTCGTTGAGGCACGAGCAGCGGCTTGCCTTCCGGGCTCACCGGCATGACTGGGATGTCGTGGACAACGATGGCCTCACGCTCATTCGCCGGCCACGCGAGGAGCGAGAAGCTGGGCGTCGGGCGGGATGGAGCAAGGCGGCCCGGTATCGGGCTGCCGCTCGACGAAACCGAACGGGAAACGGTCGAACCCCGTAGGTTGTTGCTGGTCAGCAAGTGTCCGCCCCGCGCGAGCGGGGATGAGCCGTACATGTCGAGGCCGGGGTGTGTGGGCTGGCGGTCCGCCCCGCGCGAGCGGGGATGAGCCCGTGTCGAGGGCGCGGGCGGCGGCGTAGCTCGGGTCCGCCCCGCGCGAGCGGGGATGAGCCCGCCACCGCCCACGCTTCCACCGCCTCATGCCAGTCCGCCCCGCGCGAGCGGGGATGAGCCCTACGTGCTCTATCGCAACACGTGGCGGGACGCGTCCGCCCCGCGCGAGCGGGGATGAGCCCTGGTCGAGGGCCCATGCGGCTTGGTCGCGGATGTCCGCCCCGCGCGAGCGGGGATGAGCCGTCCGGACCGACTTCGCCACGTGCGCCGCGTTGGTCCGCCCCGCGCGAGCGGGGATGAGCCCGCGCCGAGGTCGACGTCGAGGCGGACGACGATGTCCGCCCCGCGCGAGCGGGGATGAGCCCGGTAGTGGG